>DATDPM010000016.1:0-41581 GCA_035292745.1 Alphaproteobacteria bacterium
GCTGCCTTCTTCGCCTCGGCGGCGGAAGGCGGCGGCGGAAGCGCCGCGGATTGCGTCGCGGCGGATTTCGCCGCCGGGGCCGGCGGCAGGCTGGACGGCGCATTGGGGTTGGTCGTGGTGGAGGCGACCGTGGCCGGCGTCGACGCGGCCGGATGCGGCATCGGCGCCTCGGGCTCGGGCAGCAGGGACTCGATCTTGGTGGACGCAGGCTCGTCGCTGCCCACCCGCTCGTAGACCGACTTATCCTGATGCGGCACGTCCATGCCGCCGGGTTCGTCGGGCTTGACGCGGGTCGGGCCTTCCTCGGCCTTGATGAGCGGCGCCACGCCTTCCTCCCCGGCCTTGGTGGCCTGACGGTAGGCGTACCAGCTGAAGCCGGCGAACGCGACCAGCGCCACCGCCGTCACCCACAAGCGGCCGCGCGAGAACCGGCGCGGCATGTCGCGGCGTTCGGACATGAGTTCGGGCGCTCTCGGCGTTTCGTCCCTGTCGCTCATCATCATCGCATCTCCTCGAGGGGTTCGACTCCCATCACTTTCAGGCCCGAGGCGACCACCAGGGCCACCGCGCGGACGAGCGCCAGCCGGGCCGCCGTAAGCTGCGCCTCGCCCGCGATAAGAAAGCGCAAGGAAGCGTCGTCGCGTCCCTTGTTCCACAGCGCGTGGAACTGGGACGCCAATTCGTAGAGGTAGAAAGCCAGCCGGTGGGGCTCGTGAGCTTCCGCCGCTCCCTCCATCACGCGAGGCCAGCCCGCCATCGTCTTGATCAAAGCAAGCTCGTCCGAATCGGTCAAGCAATCGAGCGGGCCCGCGGCCAGCGATACCGCGTCCAAATTAACCATAGCGAACTCGGCGGCGGCGTGGCGCAGCACCGAACAGGCGCGCGCATGGGCATATTGCACATAGAAAACCGGGTTCTCGCGCGACTGTTCCGTGACTTTGGCCAAATCGAAATCGAGGGCCTGATCGTTGCGGCGCGTCAGCATGATGAATCGCACGACGCCCGCGCCCACCCGGTCCACCACCTCGCGAAGCGTCACGAAAGTGCCGGCGCGCTTGGACATTTTCACCGGCTCGCCGGCCTCGAGCAGGTTCACGAGCTGGCAGAGCTTGACGTCCAGCGCCCCCTGCCCGCCGGTCACGGCTTTGACGGCGGCCTGCATGCGCTTCACGTAGCCGCCGTGATCGGCGCCCCAGACGTCGATCATATTGGCAAAGCCGCGGCCGAACTTGTCGGCGTGATAGGCGATATCGGAGGCGAAATAGGTCCAGGAGCCGTCGGACTTGCGCAGCGGCCGGTCCACGTCGTCGCCGAACTGGGTGGCGCGGAACAGCGTCTGCGGCCGCGGCTCCCAATCCTCGGGAAGCTTGCCCTTGGGCGGCTCGAGGATGCCGGTATAGACGAGATCGCGGGAGATCAGCTCGTCGATCATCTTCTCCACCGCGCCGGATTCCACCAGCTCGCGCTCGGACACGAACACGTCGTGCGCGACACCCAGCGCCGCAAGGTCGGCGCGGATGAGATCCATCATCGCCGCGACCGCGAAGTTGCGGAACTCGGGCAGCCATTCGGATTCGTCGCGGCCGAGCCAGTCGCGCCCGTCGCAGCTGGCAAGCGCCCGGCCGACATCGCGCAGATATTCGCCGGGATAAAGCCCTTCCGGAATCGGGCCGACTTCCTCGCCCAGCGCCTCGCGGTAGCGCAAATAGGTCGAGCGGGCGAGCGCATCCACCTGGGCGCCGGCGTCGTTGATGTAATACTCGCGGGTCACCTTGAAGCCGGATTTCTCCAAGAGGTTGGCCAGCGCATCGCCGACCACCGCGCCGCGCCCATGGCCGACATGCATGGGGCCGGTGGGGTTGGCCGACACGTATTCGACATTGACCGGCTCGCCGCCGCCGACGTTGGAGGCGCCGTAGTCCTCGCCGGCCTGCAGCAACTGCGCCAGGCGCGCGTACCAGAACCCGGTTTCCATCTTGAGATTTATGAAGCCGGGCCCCGCCACCTCGGCCGTCTCGACGCCCGCGATCTCCGAGATCGGGCCGATCAACTGGGCGGCCAGATGGCGCGGGTTGGTGCCGGCCTCTTTCGCCAGCAGCATGGCGGCGTTGGTGGCGACATCGCCGTGGGAGGGATCGCGCGGCGGCTCGACCGTCACCCGGGTGAAATCGAGGCCTTCGGGAAGCGTGCCCTGACGCACAAGGCCCTCCAGCGCCGTCGCAATATCGCCCTGTAAATGCCTGAAGAAATTCATGTGTCTCAAGGAATGACGGTGTAGGGATCGAACAGGCGGCGATGCTCTTCGAGGGCATAGCGGTCGGTCATGCCGGCGATGTAATCGGCGACCAGGACGGCGCGTTCCTGCTCGCCTCCCGCCTCGGCCTTGTCGCGCCATTCATCGGGAAGGCAGTCCGGCTTATCGAGGTAGAGCGCGAACAGATCGCGCACCACGCGCCGCGCCTTGGCCGTCATGCGGTTGACCTTGTAATGCCGGTACATCGACTCGAACATGAAGCCCTTGAGCGCGCGCACGTCCTCGGCCATGGGCGACGAGAAGGCCGCGACCTTGGTCGGCAGGCGGCGCACTTGTTCGGCCGACGCGGGCGCCGCCGCGGCCAGCCGCTGGCGCGTTTCCGCCAGCATGTCGTTGACCATGACGTCGATCAGGCGGCGGATGGATTCGTGGATGAGGCGCGGCGATTCGATGCCCGGATAGCGGGCTGCCACCGCGGCGAAGGTGGGGCCGGCCAGCGGCACTTCGGCCAGCTTCGGGATGGTGAGAAGCCCGGCGCGCAGCCCGTCGTCGATATCGTGGGTGACATAGGCGAGATCGTCGGCCAACGAGGCAACTTGCGCCTCGACGCCGGGGTTGGTGGAAAGCTCCAGGTCGTGGCGCGTCGCGTATTCGGCGATGGTGCGGGGCAGGAGCCGGCCCGGGCGCTCGGGCAGCAGCGGGCCGTTGTGCTTCACCACCCCTTCCAATGATTCCCAGGTGAGGTTGAGGCCGTCGAATTCGGCGTAGCGGCGCTCGAGTTGCGTCAGGATTCGCAGCGTTTGGTCGTTGTGGTCGAAGCCGCCATAGGGCGCCATGACCGAACCCAGCGCCTCTTCCCCGGCGTGGCCGAAGGGCGTGTGGCCGAGGTCGTGCGCCAAGGCCAGGGCTTCGGCCAGATCCTCGTCGAGCCCCAAAGCGCGGCTGACGGAGCGGGCGATCTGGGCGACTTCCAAACTGTGGGTCAGGCGGGTGCGGTAATGGTCGCCCTCGTGATAGACGAAGACCTGGGTCTTGTGTTTGAGCCGGCGGAAGGCGGCGGAATGGATGATGCGGTCGCGGTCGCGCTGAAAGACGGAGCGGGTGGCGCTTTCCGGCTCCCTATAAAGGCGGCCGCGGGTCTCTTCCGCCTTGCAGGCGTAGGGGGCGAGGCTGCGGTTCATCGCGCGCAACCTACAGGCGCGACGGTGCTTCCGCAACGGCGAGCCCCGGGGGACCATAGAAATTTCAGGCGGTTGCGGGCCCTATCCGCCGCTTAATCGCCCGGGGCCGCCCCTTGGCGAGGGGCCCCGCGATCCTTACATTAACGGGTGCGGGAAACAGGGCGGTTGCCCGTAAGGTTGGTTTTTGTGCAATTTTGAAGGTTCGGGCGGTTTCGGAACATGGCGGAGCAGGATACCCTGGAGCGAAGCATCGGCTTGACCGAAAACGCGGCGCGGCGCATCGCCGCGCTGCAGCAGGAGGCCCAGAACAAGGGCCAGATGCTGCGCGTCGCCGTTTCGGGCGGCGGCTGCCAGGGCTACCAGTACAGCTTCAGCTTCGACGCGGCGAAGAACGACGACGATTTCGTGTTCCAGCGCGACGGGGCCTCGGTCGTGGTGGACGAGGTTTCCCTGGGGTTGCTGGCCGGCTCCGAATTGGACTTCGTCGAGGATCTGGTCGGCTCCTATTTCGCCGTGAAGAACCCCAATGCGAAATCCTCCTGCGGCTGCGGCAGCTCGTTCTCGACCGTCTAAACGCTCTTTACCTGTGGTAAGTTCGGGGCCCGCTTCGGCGGGCTTTTTCATGGGCGGCGGGGAACATGAGCGTCATCAAGATCGCGGCATGGAACGTCAATTCGGTCAAGGCGCGCATCGCCCGGGTGATCGAATACCTGCGCACGGCCAAGCCCGATATCGCGCTGCTCCAGGAAATCAAATGCACCGACGACGGCTTCCCGCGCATGGAGCTGGAAGACCTGGGCTACAACCTCGCGGTCAAGGGGCAGAAGACCTATAACGGCGTCGCGATTCTCTCGAAATTCCCGCTGGAAGACATCGTGACCGAATTGCCGGGAGACAAGGCCGACGATCAGGCGCGCTACATCGAGGCCTATGTTTCCTGCGGCAAGACTCCGCTGCGCGTGGCTTCGATTTATCTTCCCAATGGGAATCCGGTGGATAGCGAGAAATTCGACTACAAGCTCAAGTGGCTGAAACGGCTCAAAAGCCACGCAAAAAAATTGTTGGCGAACGAGGACGTGCTGGTGCTGGGCGGCGACTACAACGTGGCCCCCAGCGACGACGACGTGTTCGACCCCGAAATCTGGGCGAACGACGCGCTATGCCGCCCGGAATCGCGCGCCGGATACCGGGCGATCCTGAATCTCGGATACACCGATGCCTTCCGCGCGCTCAACGACACGCCGCACGCCTATACCTTCTGGGACTATCAGGCGGGCGCCTGGGCCAAGGACCACGGGCTTCGCATCGATCACCTGCTGCTGTCGCCGCAAGCGGCGGACCGCCTCCAAGCATCCGGGATCGACCGCAAGGAGCGCGGCAAGGACAAGGCCAGCGACCACGCGCCGGTGTGGTGCGAGCTGACAGTGCATCGATGACGCATGGCGGGACTGCGGTTGCGGCTGCGGTCGCCGCAGTTCTCCTTGCGGGTCACGCCAACGCGCGCGACGAAATGACGGCCGAATTTCTGCAGCGGTGCCAGCGCGATTGGAAGTCTTGCACGGATTCCGTTGCGTTCAGCATCGGCGATCCGGACTTCGGGCAGGGCTGCCCGCCCGCATCCGTCTCGCTCGACGATGCCACGCGATCCGTTGTCCGGTGGTTAAAGGCTTATCCGCAACTTGCGGCCGAGGACAAGGATCGCACGATTGCGCTTGCGGCCAACGCGCTGTGGCCCTGCCCAAACGAGGACGCGCAGTAGCGGCCGATCCCTGCCCTACTCCGCCGCGGCGATCTTGGCGGCTTTGCGCTTGGCGGCGCCGCGGACGTCGCGCACCGCGCCTTTGGAGGCGCTGGTGGTGAACAGCGCATAGGCTTCGAGCGCCTGGGAGACATGGCGATCGCGTTTGGCGGGCTTCCAAGCTTGGGCGCCCTTCTTTTCCATCGCCGCCCGGCGGCGCGCCATTTCCTCGTTGGAGATCGCCACAGTCATCCGCCGCGACGGGATGTCGATCTCGATGCGGTCGCCTTCCTCGATGAGGGCGATGGCGCCGCCTTCGGCCGCCTCGGGCGAGACGTGGCAGATGGAAAGCCCCGCCGTGCCGCCGGAGAATCGCCCGTCGGTGATGAGGGCGCAGACCTTGCCCAACCCCTTCGACTTCAGATAGCTGGTGGGATAGAGCATTTCCTGCATGCCGGGGCCGCCGCGCGGGCCCTCGTAGCGGATCACCACCACGTCGCCCGCCTTCACCTTGTCGCCCAGGATCGCTGCGACCGCATCGTCCTGGCTTTCGAATAGCCTCGCGGAGCCGGTAAACGTGAGCTGGCTCGGGTCCACGCCGGCGGTCTTCACGATGCAGCCGTCTTCGGCGATGTTGCCGTAAAGCACGGCGAGCCCGCCGTCCTTGCTGTAGGCATGGGCGAGATCGCGGATGCAGCCCAGCTCACGATTGAGATCGAGGCTCGGGTAGCGCTTGTCCTGGCTGAAAGCGACCTGCGTGGGCACGCCGCCGGGGGCGGCGCGATAGAAATTGTGGACCGCTTCATCCTTGGTGCGGCGCACGTCCCATTTTTCCAGCGCCTCGCCCATGGTGCGCGAATGGACCGTGGGCAGGTCGCGGTGAAGCAGGTGGGCCCGGTCCAGCTCGCCCAGAATCGCCATGACGCCGCCGGCGCGATGCACGTCTTCCATATGGAAGACGGGGGAACTGGGCGCGACCTTGCACAGGTTCGGAACCCGGCGGGACAAGCGGTCGATGTCGGCCATGGTGAAGGGCACCTCGCCCTCATGGGCGGCGGCCAAGAGATGCAGCACCGTGTTGGTGGAGCCGCCCATGGCGATGTCGAGCGTCATGGCGTTCTCGAAGGCCTGGAAGCTGGCGATGGCGCGCGGCAGCGCGCTGGCGTCGTCCTGCTCGTAATAGCGGCGGGCGAGATCGACGATCACCCGCCCCGCCTTGAGGAACAACTCGCGGCGGTCGCCGTGGGTGGCGAGCATCGAGCCGTTGCCGGGAAGCGACAGGCCCAGCGCTTCGGTCAGGCAGTTCATGGAATTCGCCGTGAACATGCCGGAGCACGAGCCGCAGGTGGGGCACGCCGAGCGCTCGTATTTCAGCGCATCCTCGTCGGACACGTTCGGATTGGCCGCCTGGACCATGGCGTCGATGAGATCGAGGGATTTTTCCTCGCCGCCGATCACGGCATGCCCCGCCTCCATCGGCCCGCCCGAGACGAAGACGGCGGGGACATTGAGGCGCAACGCGGCCATCAGCATGCCGGGCGTGATCTTGTCGCAGTTGGAGATGCACACGATCGCGTCGGCGCAATGCGCATTCACCATGTATTCGACCGAATCGGCGATGATCTCGCGCGACGGCAGGCTGTAGAGCATGCCCGAATGGCCCATGGCGATGCCGTCGTCCACGGCGATGGTGTTGAACTCCTTCGCCACCCCGCCCGATTTTTCGATCTCGCGCGCGACGAGCTGGCCCAAATCCTTCAGATGCACATGGCCGGGGACGAACTGGGTGAAGGAATTGGCGACGGCGATGATCGGCTTGCCGAAATCCTCGTCCTTCATGCCGGTGGCGCGCCAAAGGCCGCGCGCGCCCGCCATGTTGCGGCCGTGGGTGGTGGTCCGGGAGCGGTATTCGGGCATGGGCCTTCCTTATGTCATCACGCCGCCGGCCTGAAATGGAAAAGCCGGCGGCCACCCTGAATCTGGCGGCTGCCGGCCTTTTCGTCCACCTTATTCCCTGCGGCGCCGCGATTCTACGATCCCCGGAATTTCCAGCGGACGGTGAAGGTCACGGGCCCGCTGTAATCGCCGAGTTCCTTGAGCTTGATGGACTTCTCGCCCTGCCGGCCGGCGACGCTCACGAATTTCAGGCCGTCCTCGATGTCCTTGACGTAGCCGGGATAGAACGGCACCGCGACCTTCTTGGTCCCTTCCGTGCTCTTTTCGTCGGCCGCGATATCCATCATCGGCACGGGCAGCGTCACGCTGACGAGGTCCTTGACGGTATCCACCTCCACCATCGGGTTCGCCGCCGCGAGGTACTTCGCCGCCGCGTCCACGGCCTGCGCCCCTTTGCGCGCGCGGTCGAAGGTGCAGATGTTGTTGGTCTTGAAACAGCCGGGATCGTAAACGGTGCTGTGCAACGTCTCCTCGATGCTGGCGGCGCCGCCGACTAGCGCGGACTTGTCCGGCTTGCCGGTCCAGACCTGGAAGCGGGGCGGCGAATTGGCGCTCATGGCCTGCGCCGAATCGCTCACCGCCTTCCCATCCTTCTGCATGTTCTTCAGTTGCTTTTGGGCGCCCGGCTGCTGGGCCATGTTCATCGCGGCCTTCTCGATGCAGGCTTCGTCCTCGCCGCAAGCTTCCATGACCTTTTGAACGTTCGCCATGAGATCGGCGTTGTTGGCGGCCATCGCCTGGCTTTGGGCGCTCACCGCCGCGGTGTCTGCCTCCAACTGCTTGTTTTGGCTCTTGTCGAATGCGCTGGCGATGGAAAGGTCGCCGGCGTAAATCTCGTAGGACACCTTGAGATTGCGTTTCAGGCGCCAATCGACCGTGTCGTACTCCTTCTTGTTCGAATAGTTGCCCTCGAACGAATATTCGATATCGACGGTGGCTTTCGTTCCTGCCTTGGCGGGCGCCTGCCCTGCGAAAGAGCCTTGCGGCCATGCGACAAGCGCCGCGAGCGCGGCGGCGAGATACCAGCGGTTCATGAGCGACATTCCTCCCTGATTCTTGGCCGTACGCGGACGGACTCCCCGGCCGGACGGCGCGTATAATCTGCCATCCCGGCGGGCATAAAGTCGATTCCCTAGATCGCCGCGAGGCGGGAAAGGGCGGCCTCCAAGCGGGCGGCGGTTTTCGCCGCGTCGTCGCGGCGGGCGCGCTGTTCCTCGACCACTTCGGGCGGGGCCTTCGCCAAGAAGCCTTCGTTGCCGAGCTTCGCATCGAGCTTCGCGACCTCGCCCTTAAGCTTGGCGATTTCCTTGGAGAGCCGCTGCTTTTCGCCGGCGACATCGAGCACGCCCGCGAGCGGCAGGATATACGTCGCCTCATCCACCACCACCTGGAGCGCGCCTTTGGCCTGGGCTGTGTCGTCGAAGGCGATTTCCGAGAGCCGCGCGAGCTTGGTGACGATCTCGCGGTGGGTTTCGACGCGCGCGGCCGTGACCGAATTCGCGTCCTTGACGATGAGGCGAAGCTGGATTGCGGGGGGCACGTTCATCTCGGCGCGCGCGGCGCGGATGTCGGAAATGACGCGCACCACCCAGTTCATCTCGGCCTGGGCGTGCTCGTCCGTGAGCGAAGCATCGTAGGCGGGCCATTCGGCGGAGATGAGGCGCGTGGCGCGCAAGTGGGACAGCTTTTCCCACAGCTCTTCGGTGATGAACGGCATGAAGGGATGGAGCAGATGGAGAATCTGATCCAACACCCAGGCGGCGGTGCCCTGCGTTTCTTTCCGCGCCGGTTCGTTGGAAAGCAAAATCGGCTTGATGATTTCGAGATACCAGTCGCAGAAACTGCCCCAGACGAAGTGATAGAGACGTTGTGCCGCTTCGTCGAAGCGATAGTTCTCCAAGGCGGCGGTCACGTCGTTGCCGACCGCAGCCAGCTCGCCCACGATCCAGCGGTTGACGGTAGCCTCGCATTTCGACGGATCGAACCCCGCCCGCGGCGTGCAGCCGTTCATTTCGCAAAAGCGCGCCGCGTTCCACAGTTTCGTCGCGAAGTTGCGGTGGCCTTCGACTCTTGCAGGGGAAAGCTTGATGTCGCGCCCGGGTGCCGCCAGCGCCGCCAAGGTGAAACGCAACGCATCGCAGCCGTATTCGTCGATGAGCTCGACGGGGTCCAATATATTCCCCTTCGACTTCGACATCTTCTGGCCCTTCTCGTCGCGCACCAGGGCGTGGATGTAGACGGTGCGGAACGGAACCTCGCCCATGAAATGAAGGCCCATCATCATCATGCGCGCGACCCAGAAAAAGATGATGTCGAAACCCGTCACCAAGACGTCGGTCGGGTAATAGCGCGCGAGCTCCGGCGTTTGGTCCGGCCAGCCGAGAGTCGAGAACGGCCACAGGGCCGACGAGAACCAGGTATCGAGCACATCGTCATCGCGCCTGAGCGGCACGGATACGCCGTAATGTTTGGCGGCATCGGCCAGCGCCTGTTCCTCGGTCATGGCGACGAACACCTTGGAGTCGGGCCCGTACCACGCGGGAATCTGATGCCCCCACCAGATCTGGCGCGAGATGCACCACGGCTGGATGTTGCGCATCCATTCGAAGTACGTGTTCTCCCAATGCTTGGGGACGAACTTCGTGCGCCCATCTCCCACGGCTTCGATCGCCGGCTCGGCCAGTTTGGCCGCGTTCACGTACCACTGGTCGGTCAGCCAGGGCTCGATCACCACGCCGGAGCGGTCGCCGTAGGGAAGAGTCATGGGATTCTCTTCGATCTTCTCGACCAACCCTAAGCGTTCCATCTCCGCCACCACGCGGTCGCGCGCTTCGAACCTGTCCGCGCCGCGGAAGGATTCGGGCGCGTTCTCGTTGAGCCGCGCGTTCTCGTCGAATACGTTGATCAGCGGCAGGTTGTGACGGCGCCCGACCTCGAAGTCGTTGAAGTCGTGGGCGGGGGTGATCTTCACCGCACCCGTCCCCTTCTCAGGATCGGAATATGAATCCGCGACGATGGGGATGCGGCGATTGGCGATCGGCAACACACAATTCTTGCCCACGAGCGCACGATAGCGGTCGTCGTCGGGGTGAACCGCCACGGCGGTGTCGCCCAGCATGGTCTCGGGGCGCGTGGTCGCCACGGTGATGAAGCGGTTATCCGCGCCCTCAATCGGGTAGCGGAAGTACCACATGCGCCCCACCGTCTCGCGCTGATCCACTTCGAGATCGGAGATGGCGGTGTGGAGCTTCGGGTCCCAGTTGACGAGTCGCTTGTCGCGATAGATGAGCCCATCGCGGTAGAGATCGACGAACACCTTGCGCACCGCCGCGGACAGGCCCTCGTCCATGGTGAAACGCTGGCGCGCCCAATCGGGCGAGGCGCCGAGGCGGCGCAGCTGGCGCGTGATGGTGTCGCCCGACTCGGCCTTCCATTCCCACACGCGCTTGATGAAGGCCTCGCGGCCGAGCTGATGGCGGTTTTGCCCCATGGCTTCGAGCTGGCGCTCGACCACCATTTGCGTGGCGATGCCGGCGTGATCGGTGCCCGGCTGCCACAGTGCATCGCGGCCGCGCAGCCGGTAGAACCGGATCAATATGTCCTGGAGGGTGAAGGTGAGCGCATGGCCCATGTGCAGGCTGCCCGTGACGTTGGGCGGCGGCATCATGATGGTGTAGGGCCGGGCATCGCCGCGCCTGCCGGAGGCGAAGGCGCCCTGCTCTTCCCAAAGCTTGTAATGGCGCGCCTCGACCGAAGCGGGCGCGTAAGTCTTCTCCAGCATTGGCCGGCAATGCCTCCGTTACGTTCGGGCGCGGAAATTTTTGTGCGGCGGGGCCGCCGCGGTCAAGGCGGGAAGTGGGTGGGCTTTAGCGATCCCGGACGTGCCCGACCATCTTTTCGATCTCGCCCCGGACCAGGCGCTCGATCAGGCCAGGCAAGTTGTCGTTCAGCCATTGCTTGATGAGGGGGCGGAGGATTTCCTTGGTCAGGTCCTCCAGCGTGCGGCCGGAGAAGGCGATGTTCTGATTCGCGACCGCCTGGGCGAGCGCGGCCAACGCGGCGGTCGAAAGGTCGGCCGCCTCCTTGGAAACTAGGCTGTCCTCGGCCTTGTCGTTCACGGCGCTCCCTCCCGTGGCCGGCGGTTCCACCGCCTGGAGCTCGAGATCCTCTTCCGGCTCGGGTTCCGGCGCCGGCGGCGAAGGTGGCGCTGCCGCGACCGGCTTCGGCGGCGGCGGCTCGGGTTCCGGCTCCGGCTCTGGCTCAGGCGCCGCCATCATAGGCTGGGAGACGGCCGCGGGCATAGCCTCGGGTTCAGGTTCGGGTTCAGGTTCCGGCTCGGGCCGGCGGGCTCTCGCTTCGTCCGCCAGATTCACGACCGTGCCGTCCTCGTTGACCACGCGGGTCAACTGGAGAACGTCCTCATCCTCGTGGGATTTGGCCGGCTTGGAGACCTGATCCATGGTCTCGGCCGTGGGCGCCTCGGCCTCCTCGGAAATGATTTTCCGGATGGAGGCGAGAATCTCCTCCATCGAGGGCTCTTGCTGGGGCTTGGCGCTGGTCATGACCTAAGCGATCCCGGAAAGTGAAACGGCGGCCGAATAGTCTAAGGCCCTTAATATTAACGGATTCTTTCCGTAAGCGGCGCCGCCGTCAACGAATATCCTCGCCCGTGCCCCAAAACTTGTCGTGGACGTCCTGATAATGCTCCTCGACGTCGTAGTAGGAGACGGGAAGATCGAGATTCTGGGCGGTCAATTGGCCGACCGCGACCTTGAGCTGGAGGGCGGCCACGGTCGCGTCGTGCTCGGCCTTGACCTTGTTGACCTGGGAATCCAGAAGCTCCTGCTCGGCGTTGAGGATGTCCAAAACGGTGCGGGTGCCGACGGTCGCCTCCTGCTTCACGCCGTTGAGCGCGACCTCGTTGGCCTGGATCTGCTTCTCGAATGACTTCACCTGGGCCCGGGCGGAAGCCAGCGCGTCGAATGCCTGGGTCGCCGCCTGCGCGGCATTGCGCGTGGCCTCCTCGGTTTGGTCGCGGCGCTGCCGCACCGTCTGCTTGGCCTGCCGCACCCGGGAATAGACCGCGCCGCCCGGATAGATCGGCACCGACAGCTGGGCGGTGATCTGGGAGCTTTCGACAAAGCTGCTCTTCGACGCCGTATCCTCGTCGCGGTCGTATTCGCCGTTCAGCGACAGCGTCGGCAACAGCTCGCCGGCATTGAGGTCCACGTCGTTGCGCGCCGCCAGCTCGTTGAAGCTGGCCGCGATCACGTTCGGGTTCTGCTCCGAGGCCGCGACCGCTTCGTCGCCGCTGCCGGGAAGGGTGTCGATGGCCTCGGGCGCCGCCAGCTTGGCCGGCGTGATGCCGGTCACGTTGCGAAACACCGCGCGCGAAGAATTGAGCGTGCCTTCGGCCGCGATGCGCGCCGCCTTGGCCTGGGCCAACCGCGCTTCGGCCTGGGAGACGTCGGTTTGGGTCACGACGCCGACCTTGAACTGCTCCTGGGTTTCCTCGAGCTGGCGGGTGAGCACCTGCTCGTTGCTGGTGTTCAGATCGAGCACCGCCTGATCGCGATAGACGTCGAGATAGGCGGTGGCGGCCGCCAGCAGCACCGACTGCTCGGTGGCGAGCAACTGGGCGCGGCCGGCCTTGATCAGATTCTCCGCCCGTTCGATCTCGGCCTGGGTGCGGCCGCCGCGATAGAGCGGCTCGCTGACGATGACCGAGGCCCCGCGCGGCGTGCGCACGCCCGAGGTGCCGAAGAAGGCGCTTTGCTGCGTCACCGACTGACGCCCGAGGTTGCCGGTGCCGGTAACGGTGGGCGCGTAATTCGAGCGCGCCTGGGGCGCCTGCTCGTCGGTCGCGCGCAACTGGGCGCGCGCGGCTTGCAGCGTCGGGTTGTTGTTATAGGCGGCGACCAGCGCCTCTATCAGCGTCTGGGCGGAGGCGGGCGTGGAAGCGGCCGCAAGCACGACGAATACGGCAAGCGCCGCACCAATCAGCGGCGACCGCGTCGAAGACTTGTTGCCAGCGTATCTCAAAACACGAACCCCTGTTCGGCCGCGAAATCGGGCAGGACCGGAATGCCGGCGTCGAAGACCGGACGGCTGGCGACCACGCCGCGCGAGCGCGTCATGAGCGTGCCGCGCCCGACGCCGTCGCCGACCACGGCGACCAGCCGCCCGCCTTCGGTCAACTGGCGCGCGATCTTGTCGGGCACGCGCGGTACCGCGCCGCCGAAGAGGATGACATCGTAGGGCGCCTGCTTGGCGTAACCTTCGGCGAGCGGCGCGTTGACGACGATGGCGTTGTCGCAGCCGAGCTCGGCCAAGGTGGCGGTGGCCGCCGCCGCCAACTCGGGGTCGCTTTCCAGCGCCACCACGGTGTTGGCAAGGCGCGCCAAAACGGCCGTCGAATAGCCGGTGGCGCAGCCGATGTCGAGCACCATATCGGAAGGCGTGACCTGGGCCAACTGCAGCAGCCTGGCGAAGACCATGGGCTCCATCAGCACACGGCCCTTCTTGAGCGGCAGGTCGTCGTCGACGTAGGCGACGCCGCGCAAGCTGTCCGGCACGAAGCGCTCGCGCGGGACTTCGCCCAGGGCCGCCAGCAGGGCCTCGTCCGTCACCTTGTTGGTGCGAATCTGGCTTTCCACCATGTTACGCCGGGCCATCGCGAAATCGATCATGTGCTTCCTGTGGCGGGACCGCCGCCCCATTCCGGCGCGTTCCGGCATGGGCGGGCTGGCACCCGGCTTTATATACTGGGGCCATGCCCCGAAAACAACGACGCGCAGGGGCCGCCCGGGAATGGGCCGGGCTTGGCTTGATCCCTTTGGCGCGGGCCAGTATATCTGCGGTCCGTTTCGAGGCTTGGCCGCAGATTGAGGCGCGGCGGCGAGGCTTTCCACGGGGCAAGGGCGCGGTGGCAGAGTGGTCATGCAGGGGCCTGCAAAGCCCCGTACCCCGGTTCGATTCCGGGCCGTGCCTCCAGCCCGTCGCTCAACCCGAAAAGCGCGCGTTAACGGGAACGAAACCGGCGCGGTGGTACGGAGGGATTGGTTTTGCTATAACGCGCGCCGCGAGCGCAGCCCATGTTCCCCGGTAGCTCAGCAGGTAGAGCGGGTGGCTGTTAACCACTAGGTCGGCGGTTCGAGCCCGTCCCGGGGAGCCATCTTTCTTTTTTTCCAAGGACTTTGGCGCGGCGCGTTCTCAGCCGCCTCCGTGGCCCTTACGACACCCTAATTGGCGATGGCAGTCCATGCGGGGAATGTCGGATAATCGCTGCCGGCAAAGACTTTGCCGGGGGAGGTCATCATGGCCGGGATGTTGGGTCTTTTATATGGCGTGGTTTCCTACGCCATCTTTCTCGTCACATTTTTGTATGCAATCGCGTTCGTGGGCGGCTACGACCAACTCGTACCTAAGGCGATCGATACCGGAACTCCGACCGAACTCTGGGGATCGATCGTCGTCAATCTTGTGCTGATGAGTATCTTTGCGCTTCAGCATAGCATCATGGCGCGTCCGGCCTTTAAGGCGTGGTGGACAAAGGTGGTGCCGCCGTCCGTCGAGCGCAGCACCTACGTGCTGCTTTCCAACGCCGCGCTCATATTGCTGTATTGGCAGTGGCGGCCGATGCCCGAGGCCGTTTGGGACGTTCAGAACGAAATTGGCCGGGGGGCTCTCGAAGGGCTGTTTTTCTTTGGCTGGTTGATCGTGCTGATATCGACCTTCATGATCGACCATTTCGGACTTTTCGGCCTGCGCCAAGTGATGTGCCGAATGATCGGCAAGGAAGCGCCGCACCCGAGCTTCAAAGAGCCGGGCCTTTATAAGATCGTCCGGCATCCGATCATGCTCGGCTTCATCATCGCGTTCTGGGCGGCGCCGACCATGAGCCAAGGCCATCTGCTTTTCGCGGCGGTGACCACTGCTTATATCCTCGTGGCCCTGCAACTCGAGGAGCGTGACCTCATGGGCGCCTTCGGCGACAAATATGTGGACTACCGCTCGCGTGTGCGAATGATTCTGCCGATCCCGCGCAAGCGACCTTGAGAATCGACGGAACAACGCAAACGAAGGAGCCGGCCGTTCCGGCTCCTTCCCATTTCCCGAACTTGCAACCAGCCGCCGGGCCGCGCCGCCCGGGACCGGCGCTTTGCCGGTCTCGTTTTTTGTCCTGGATACTTACCGGGCTCGTGATTTTCGGCTCCGCGCTCTTGTTGCGTTACGGGCTGTTTCAATCGCGCACGATCGGGGCGATCTGCCTGGACTCGGCGCGGCCCGTTTGGTGCGACGCGCGCGACGCCATCGCCATCATCCACGCCTATTGGATTTGGGGCTGGGCGGGAGTTTCGGCCGGCGCTTTGGGATTCTGGTCCGGCTGGCGCTGGGCGCTGATGCTGGGACTCGTGGCGAGCATCATCGGGCTGGCCGTTTACAACACCGAGCTCGGCGCCATCGGGCTGATACTTACGCTGCTGGGGCTGGCGCGGGCCTGACGAACAACCCGCGCAACGCCCCGGTCCAGGGCAGAAGCAGCAGCAACTCGATCGCGCCCCAAAGATCCGCCGCAAGATTGAGCGGGGTTTCGTTGACAAGGATGATCGCCGCCGAAACCGCAAAGAGGAACGCGAGAACCGATTCCTCGCGGTAGTTTTGCCTTCTTGCGAAAGCCTCGCCGCGCACGAGCGCGATCCCGGCAAAAGCGACGGCCGGCACGGCGAAGGCGGCAATGGGAAAATCGCGGTAGCGCGGATCGAAAGCGAGACACAGCGAAACGACGAGCGCCGAAACCGCGACCGAAAGGCGCAGCAAGCCGAAGCCCAGCGCGCGGCCGAAAGGTTTGGCGCGCGGCGAGCGCAGCCAGTCCAAACACGCGGCGACGGGGGCCGGCGAGACGGCAGCGCGGCCTTTCAGGAGCTCCGGCGGCAATAGCGCGAGTGCGGCGAGCGACTGCGCGAACACAAGCAGCTCGACAATCGATTCCTCTATCGAGCGCGACGCCGCCCAGGAATGCTCGATTTGCAGGACGAGGAGCGTCGCGCCGGCGCCGGCGGCGCAGCCAAGGAACGCCGCGCGCCGCAACGACATCGCCCGCCCGGCCGCGAACCACCCCAATAGAAGAAGAGCCGCGATGCCGAGGCTCGCCGCGGCTTCGATCCGCCATTCGGGACGGTTGCTGACCGGGCCGCGCCACGGAAACTTCGGCGTTCGCGCCGAATCGAACAGGCCCCAAGAACCGCCGGCCGTACCTTCGAGAAGGCGTTTCCACGGCTGATCGAAAGCCTCGATCAGATTGTAGTCGAGACCCGATTGTTCCGCGTACGCCGCGAAGCCGCGCAAATAAAACGCCTGCGATACCAGCGACGGGACCGCCGTTCCGCGCTCGCGGCCCCGGCTCGGGAATCCGGTCTCGCCGATGAAGATGGGTTTTTCCGGAAATCGCGCCTGCACGCGCTCGACGGCGCTGCGCACGACGTCCAAGCCCCGCGCGGCCGCGGCCGGCTCGTCTTCCCAATAGGGAAGCACGTGGATGGTGATGAAATCGACGGCGCCGGCAAGCTCGCGCGGCGCGGTGAGCCAGAAGTCGGTCACGTCGGCGTAGGTGACGGGAAGCCCGGTTTCGCGCTTCACCCGCGCTGCAAGTTCCGCCATCGTCTTCGCCGTCTGCTCGCCGCGCAGCAGCACCTCGTTGCCGACAACCACGGCCTTGACCGCGCCGCGATGCGCCTTGGCCAGCGCGACGCCCAAGGCAATTTGCTTTTCGTTGCCGATTTCGTCGCGGCCGATCCAGATTCCCAGCAGCACCTTCAGCCCGAATCTCTCGGCCAACGGCAGCGCCGCCCCGAGACCCTGGTCCGGCGCATACAGACGAATGCAATCCGAGACGCCGGAAACAAGGCGCAGGTCCGCGTCGATTTGTTGCGGGTCCGCGACGTAAAGCGGATCGAACGGACTATCGCCGCCGCAAAACGGTGTATAGCTGACGCAATGCACCTTGCCGGGCGGCGGCTCGGGAACCGGCCGCTGCCAGCCAAGCATCCCCCAAAGCCCCGATATCGTGGCCGCCGCAGCAGCCAGCCCGATGGCCAATGACAGGAAATTAACTTTCACGGCGGCGTCTTGCTGGAGGGGAAGATCGCGAATCAAGATTCGAATCGCTCGAAGTTAACTTAGACGATCTCCGAAAATATTGCCGAAATACATGGGGTAACGTGGGCGCGCCGCGTCGAAGTCCCAAATATAGCCTTACTTTTCTAAAGGATATATTCCGGATTTCGCGGTATGCGGGTATGATATTCGGCGGTCCGCAAGGATTCGCCGGATTTTTCATTCAGGCTGCTTCAATGCCCCACAGCGTAAAAATTATCGAAGACCTCGGAGTCGTAATGGCGCGGTTTCGGAGCGAGGTATCGTATGAAGAGGTTCGAAACGTATTGGACGAGGCGGTCCAACTGCCCGGTTTTCGACCGCATCTAAAGGCGATCATCGATTTCCGGAATGCGACCACGCATGCAACCGGAACGGATGTCCACAAATTGGCGCTCTACGCCCAAAATACCGACCTCGCCTGGGGCGACACCAAATGGGCCGTGATTGCACCCAGTGATTTGATTTACGGATTGTCTCGAATGTATTCGGCGCTTACGTCCGGGTACGAGGTCACGACCCGTGTCTTCAGGAGTGCCGAGGAAGCCGACGACTGGCTGGGTCTCGGCATGGAGATGGAAGAAATTCTCGCCCGGGCCGTCGCTTAGCGCCGCCAACCATTGTATTTTTCCGGCGGATACAGCCCCCGGCAATCGGTTATTCGGCGGGTCTTGCGACGATGTCGCCTCTCGGGCCCTCGACGGCTGCGACGAGCTCGCTGCGCTCGGCGGCGGGGATGTTGAACTTGTACAGAACGGACATCAGCTCGGCCAACATCCGGTAGAGGCTGGCCTTTTCATCCTGCTTCGCCGCCGGCCGCGCGGCCGGCGCCATGATCGTGCGAACATTCATTGCTTCGCGCCGCTATCGTCGAATCCGACCTGCCCAATTGCCATGACATAAGCCGTGGCCGCAGCGGCCGCAAGGGCGGGACGCGGGCCATCAGATTCGAAAATTCGCAAGCCTTGTTGCGTCTACTTCTTGGTATCGGAAGAGGCACTGGAATCCGAGCGGGCAGTCCCCTGCCCCGGCTTGGAATCGTCAGGCTCGTCCTTCAGGCCCGATTTGAAGTTTTTGAGGCCCTTGGCGAGATCGCCCATGACCTGGGGAAGGCGGCCGGCGCCGAACAAAATCAGCACCACCAAGAGAACGAGTAATACGTGCCACAGGCTGAACGTGCCCATCAAATCAACTCCACCGTTGGCGCCGCCGTGGCGGCTGCTTGTCTCAGGCCATTATACCCGAGAATCGCCGCAGCGGACGATTCGAACGCCGTGACCGCAAGATTGCGGCAACAGGGCGCCGGCCCGGCATAGATTTCCTTGGTGCGAAGCGCCCTCAGCCGGCGTCGAAGACCCCACGGACCGCCCTCAGCAACTCCGTCTTGAGGAACGGCTTCTGCAGCAATACGACGCCCGGCCCGGGGCGGCCGCGACCTTCGACGGATTGCTCGGCGTAGCCGGACATATAGAGCACCTTGAGCGAGGGAATCCGCTTCTGCGCCTCGGCCGCCAGCCCACGGCCGTTCATACCGCCGGCGAGAATCACGTCGGTCAGCAGCATGTCGATTTCGCCGAGATGGGATTCGATCAACTCGAGGGCCTCTTGCCCCTGATCCGCCTCCAGGACTCGGTAACCGTTTTCGATCAGGTGGGTGACGGCGACCTCACGCACGTGCGGCTCGTCCTCCACCACGAGGATCGATTCGCGGCCGCCACGCGGCACCGCGTCACTGAATCTGCCAACCTGGCCCTCGACCCCGCGGGCGCGCGGCAGATAGAGCCGCACCGTGGTGCCGCGCCCCTCCTCGCTGTAAAGCTTGAGGTGGCCGCCGGATTGCTTGGCGAAGCCGTAGATGCTGCTCAGGCCGAGGCCCGTTCCCTTGCCCGGTTCCTTGGTGGTGAAGAAAGGCTCGATCGCCTGCTTGAGGATTTCCGGCGACATGCCCGCGCCGGTATCGCTGACGGCAAGCATCACGTATTCGCCGGGCGCCACGTCGTCATTGCGGCGCGCATAATCGGCGTCCAGCAGCACGCTCTGCGTCTCGATGGTGAGCCGGCCGCCCTCGGGCATGGCGTCGCGGGCGTTGATGGCCAGATTGAGCAGCGCGCCCTCGACCTGGTTGCGGTCGGCGAGCGCCGGCCACAGCCGTTTGGAGAGCGCCGTCTCGATCTGGATCGATTCGCCGAGCGCCCTGCGCAACAAATCGTGCATGACTCCGATGACCTCGTTGAAATCGAGTATCTCGGGCTCCAGAACCTGGCGCCGCGCGAAAGCCAACAGGCGATGCGTCAGGGCCGCGCCCCGAACCGCCGCAGTCAGGGCGGATCCGATATTTTCAGCAAGGGTGTTGTTGCCGCGTGTCTTTTCGCGGGCGATCTCCATATTGCCGATGATGATCGTGAGCAGATTATTGAAGTCATGGGCGATTCCGCCGGTGAGCTGGCCGACGGCCTCGACCTTTTGCGATTGGCGCAGTTTCGCCTCGGCCTCCTTGCGTTCGGCGATCTCGTCTTCGAGCTGCGCGTGCGAAGCGGAAAGATCGGCAACGAGAGCTTCGATCCGGCGCGTGTGGACGGCGCGGCGCCATTCATATGCGACGACGAGAAAGGTCAGGACCGTCCCGACCGAAAAAATCATCCAGCCAATCCAACTGCTCCACGGCGCGAAATAGTTGGGCCCGGCCCGGAACACGATTGTCCATTTGCGCGCCGGGACATCCACGACTCCCGACCGGTGATAATCGGCCAGAACCTCATCCTCGGACAGCGGCTCGACCGCCTCCGCACGCGTGCGGGACGGCGAGAAATAAAGGAGCCGCGGCTCCGGCGCGACGGCGCTCTCGTCGTAAATATAGATATCCTGCCCGAATTTGGAATCGGACAGGAGACTCGCGTTGATCAGCTTCCTGAGCTGGAACGCGCCGACGGCAAATCCCGCCAGATCGACACGGCGCGATTCCACATTTCGCGGAACGGCTTTCGACGCGTATATCGGGAATGCGATGACGATGGCCGGTTCTTCGTTCGGATCCGCGGTCATCGTCACGCGGCCGCTTACCGCCGGTTCGCCGCTGTCGCGTGCACGCTCCAAAATGAGGCGGCTCGCGGAATCGGTGTTGAGGTCGTATCCCAACACGTTCTGGCCGCCGCTTCGGGGCTCCGCGTACAACACCGGGAAATACTCGCGGTCGGTGCCGTCGGCGGGCGCATCGGATTCGTCGGACCAGATATGGAAGTCGGCGATGCCGTCGGCCCGGGCGGCCGCCTCGATCATATCGCGCCGCGCGGGAGAAACCCGCGGTACCCAATAGAGTAGCGCGTCTCCGAACTTGGCAAGCGGTTGATTCGAAACGAAAGTTTCGAATTCCTTGCGGGAAACGAAGTCGGAGGCCGCATAAAGGCCGGCGATGGAGCGCAACAGAGTGACGTGGACGTTGATCGCGTCCTGGAGCTGCACCAGCCGACGCGCCGCCCGCTCTTCAAAACCCGCCTCCAATTGCTGTTGATTTGCGTGCTGCGCGGCGAGGAAGCCGAAGAGTGTCAGCGTAAGCCCCGCTACCGCCACCGACGCAGGCGTGAACCAAGCCGCGATCGGGATCGGACGCTTACCAGCAGCCAGCAATGTAAACGGGCTCCCTAAACACCAGCGCGCGAACAACCGAAATGGCGTCGGCGTGGCGGCCCACGGGATTGCACAAAAAGTAGCATAGGGCTGCGATGGCACTGCCGCAAGGTTGCGCCGCCGATACGAGCCGCCATTAACAAATAATTTTGGCAGCCTGACTGTTAACGAACGATGATGCGCCGGATCAATATTTCATCGAGATTCAAGATGCAGTGGCGCACAGCACATGAACCGCCATACAGCCGCGATTTCGCGGGCGCGTTTTGCAGTTGCGTAATATGAATGGGCCGATCGCGCGATACGCGCCGGCGCGACGCATGCCTCTTGAATTCGCCTGCGCCGCGGCGTTACCCTGAAAAAGATACGGCGCGTGAACATGGGGCGCCGAACGTCCGACAAGGGCGATGCCCGCGGGTCAACCGCCGGGCGGGAGTGCGGGCCGTAAGTCACGCGGCCGCAGATGGCGTGAAATTCGGGGGAATTGGGGATGGCCCGTTGGCGATGAGCCGCGGGGCGTTTTTGCGTCTTGCCGGAGACGAATATCGGTTCGGCCCGATGCCCTTGCGCGGTGGGACTCGCGGGGCGCGACAAAAAAACTGGAGTTCGGGAGGACTCATCATGGTTGCACTTCGTATCGATTCGGAAATCTTCGCGCAGACTTCCAACAGCCTTTCCGATCCCGTCGATCGGATCGTGGACGACCATTTCCGGCAACACGCCGTGTGCCACGTTCTCGAGCGGGTGGCGCGCAATCCGCGCCACGGCGGGAACCGCGAGGAGATCGAGGAGGCCTTCGATTATCTGGCAGGCGAGCTGGCGCTCCATGTCGCGGACGAGGAGGACGATCTGCTGCCCCTCCTTGGCCGCCGCTGCCAGGTTGGCGACCACTTCGGCGAGATCTCCGTGGCGCTACGCGAGAACCACGCGAGCCAGCGCGAATTGAGCGCGGGCGTGCTGCCCGAGCTCCAGCGGCTGATCGCCGGCGAGGCGCTGGTCAATCCGGTCAAGTTCTTCGGGAACGCGTTGCGGCTGACCGGCATGATCCGGCGCCATATCGTCTGGGAGAATGCCGTGTTGGTGCCGTTGGCTCGCCGGCGGCTCAAGAGCCCGGACTTCCCCTACCTTGCCCGCAAGATGGCGCGGCGCCGCGACGGGACCGACCGCTAGGCCGACCTCAATTGAATGACCTGCGCCGCCCCGCGCAGGACCGACTGCGGCGCAAGCGGCCGTATCCGTTCCACCGGAAACTTGACGACGTTCGGGCCGGCCGCCTGACGGGCCCGCGGCTTGCGGCTCGAACCCCGCTTGCGCCCGCGCCGCGGCGGAGCCTGCGGGCGCGACGGCTCGGCCGCGGCTGAGGCCGGAACCACTCCCCAGGCCGATAGCCAGGCCAAGGTCGGCCACGCCAGAATCTCCAATCCACTCGTCCGATTCACGTTCATACCGCCTCGCTGGTGGACGCCGAGCGCGTTGCAATCGCGGCGCTCGTGCATTCATTGCGACCAACATACGAGGAGGACACTAAGAAGGAGTAAATTCGGGACGAACAATAAATTACAAACTGGATAAAATACCCATAGTCTTCCGGATATATCGAAGACGTCGCGACATATCCGAACCGCGGCTTCGGCGCCGTCGCGTTATGTCGAAGGAATCGCACGGACTTTCGAGATCTCCGGCATTTTCGGAAATTTTCCGTGTTTTTATTTTAAAACTTGCGAGGAACCGCGGCCGCAAAGGCGGCACGACCGGCCCCGTCAAGATTTGACCTGGCTCGGGGCGAATCGTCCGGAGATTACGTGACATAAATTTCGCTTGCGCCCGCGCGCTGCGCCGGGCGGCGGCCCCGAGACGCGATGGCGCGATTAGTCGGCCTTGGCCAGATCCACGGCTTTCTGGCCGCGGCGGTCCGGGATCATTTCGAACTTGACGCGCTGGCCTTCGACCAGCGTGCCGATGCCCGAGCTTTCCACGGCCGTGATATGGACGAATACGTCTTTACCCCCGTCGTCCGGGGTGATGAAGCCGTATCCCTTCGTGGCGTTAAACCATTTGACGGTTCCGGTAGCCATCGACGACGCCCTCTGCGACTCTTGGCGCTGGCATGAGGCCGATCGGACGGCGGCCGTTCCCTTCGGGACGAGACGCGAGTCGCCGCCCGGACGGCGCGGCCGAAACGCAGCGACACAGCCGCCATGCATTCCGCGATTCGATGCTATACATTTTGCCGAGCGCGACAAACCCAAAATCGCGCGGCGGCATCCGGCTTTTCGGCCGGCGAATTTCGGCCGCACCGGGTAAAATGACGCTTCAAATACGCCGGAACGTTTGACCGGCTGGCGGGAGGATCGACACATAACCGAAAGCAAGAGCGCCGGGAACGTGAGGCTCTTCGTCTGGGACTTTCCGACGCGGGCCTTCCACTGGAGTCTCGTGACGCTGGTGGCAATCGCCTGGGCGACCGCGGAAACCGACTCCGATTTCTGGTTCCAGATTCACTTGGCCGCCGGTTACGGCGTTCTCGGCCTTCTCGTTTTCCGAATCATTTGGGGCTTCGCCGGATCCCGCCACGCCTTGTTCGCGGACTTCGTGCGGCCGTGGCAAGTCGTGCGCGATTACACCAAGCGGCTTATGACCCTGCGGCCGCCGCACAGCGTCGGCCACAATCCATTGGGCGGCTGGATGGTGATCCTGCTGCTCGCCGTTCTCGCCGGCGTGGTCGCAACCGGCCTGTTCGGTGCCGAGAACAGCGCCAGGATCGAGGAGGACGCGGGGCCGCTCGCCTATCTTGTTTCGGCGGCGACCGCTTCGGAAATGATCGAGATTCACGAGGCGCTTTTCAACGTCCTGCTCGTCCTGGTCGGCATCCATATCGCCGGTGTGATTACGGATATCGTGCTGACCCGCGACAATCTCATCCGCGCCATGATCACCGGCTATAAGAACGTGGCGGTCGCGGAACCCGCGGCCGGCGCCGGTTCCCCACCTTATGTCCGGGCGGCGGTGGCCGTGGCCGTGGCGGCCGCCTTGACCTGGTTCATCGTGACGTTGTAGGCGGCGCGCAGCCCAGACGGAGCGGAAAAAAACGCATGACGGACCGCTTGCTGGACGTGCTCCAGGCGCGGCGCGGGATGGTCTGCGCCGTCGGCGCGGGCGGGAAAAAGACGACGCTCTACCGTTTGGGGCAAGCCATCCGGGGCGGGCGGCGCTGACCGCGACCGTCACCACCGTGCCTGTTCCCAGCCAATATCTGGAGCGCGGCGAGATCGTGGCGCCGGTGCCGCAGCTCTTGGGCGAGGTGACGGCGGCGCTTCGCCGGTCACGGCACATCGCCTTCTCCCAGCCGATCGACAAACCGGGCCGGCACGGTGCACTTCCCCTCGACCTGATCGGCACGATTCACGAAAAGGCGGGATTCGACGTCACGTTCGTCAAGGCCGATGGCGCACGCATGCGCTGGATCAGGGCCCCGGACGGCCACGAGCCGCAGATTCCGCCCGGTACGGTCACGGTCATTCCGGTGGTCTCGGCGCGCGTCATCGGGCATTCGCTTTCGGCCAAGATCGCCCATCGTCCCGAGCGCGGGGCGTCGGTCACGGGCGCAAATATCGGCGATATCCTGACGCCGGCGCATTTGGCGCGGCTGCTGGCGAGCCCCGAAGGCGCGTTGCGCGGCGTGGGCGACGCAACCGTCATCCCGGTCATCAACATGGTGGACGATGCCGAGCTTCACGCCGCCGCCAGCGAGGCGGCGCGCCAGACGCTGGCGCTGACGGCGCGGTTCCGCCGCGTGGTGCTGACGCGAATGATCGCCGAAGATCCGGTTGTCGCCGTCATCGGCGACCACGCGACGGTTCACGCGCGAGCTGCCAAACACTTGCATTGAACGCGCCGGCCGTTCGCCGCTGCACACGCGCGTGATACGTCCGCCGACGCCGCGCATGAATCCGTCGCAGCGTTGCAATCGCGCCACACCCATGCCGCAGAATTTTTTCGCGCCAAATCCGCCGACGTAACCGCGCGCGTCTCACTTCCCGCTCACGCCGCGCGGCCGCGCTAAAATTTTTCCGACGCGAACACGAACATCGAGCGGCGGAAATTTGCGTCGCGGCGGGCGCGTGAAAATGGCGCGTCTTTGGCGCCATGACCGCCCGTTTCGCGACGCGCACACAAGTCCCTCGAATGCCCCGGGCAAGGCGCCAAAACGCGACCCGCGGGCGCGATTACTTGTTAAGAATTGAGTTTTTTATTTAATTGCAACATATTGAAAAAACACAAATCTTTTTCGCGTTAACCGGACAGCCGCCGGAACCGGCAGGGTTTTTCGGGCATTTTAGTCTTGGCCCAAGAAAGGGCGAAAACGCCCGCTTGACTGACAACAGACGGCCCCCGTTTTCATGTCTAGAAACCGGTTCGTCTGGGACCCCGACAAAGGTCAGGTGACATCGCCAAGAGGCGATTATTGTCCCCTCCGATTAACTCGTCTTGCCGGTCTGAATCCGAATGCGGTCGAGCAGAAATTCCGAAGGCGCGAATGCTACGCCGCCAAGTGATGCCCCAACTTTTTTTGAGTTGGTAACTTTTTATTAATGATTTTGCTTTCCATTCTGCGTATGTTAGGGCCGTTCATCAACCACCGGGTGGCAATCATTAGCCACCTAACCGATGACCATTGGTAAGGAGTACACCATATGGCTGCTAGGAGTTCGGCACGTAAAAAGACGGCCTCGAAGGCCCGGAAATCCAAGGTTTCGAGGAAAAAGTCGACAGCGCGTCGGTCAACCGCCGCGAAGAAGAGAGTGGCCCGCAAGGGTCGCAGGAAGACGGCGCGGAAGCGTGCCGCGTCCCGTATGGCTGCCGCGACGAAGCGTCCAGCCAAGCGCAAGACCGCCAAGAAGCGGACTGCGAAGAAGCGCACGGCCAAGAAGAAGACCGGCGTGAAGCGTCGCAAGCGGAAAGCGGCCAAGAAGATGGCCGCCGCGCGTAAGCGCCCCGCGAAACGCAAGGCCGCAAAGAAAGCAACTGCGAAGAAGACCACGAAGAAGCGTCGCAAGCGGAAGGCGGCCAAGAAGATGGCCGCGGCGCGCAAGCGTCCCGCGAAGCGTAAGGCCGCCAAGAAGACAGCGAAGAAGACCACCAAGAAAAAGGCGACAAAAAAGCGGCGTAAGCGCAAGGCCGCCAAGGCAATGGCCGCCGCGCGCAAGCGCCCTGCCAAACGCAAGACGGCGAAGCGCAAAACTGCGAAAAAGCGCACCGCCAAGCGCAAGACGACGCGGCGCAAGAAGGCCGGGAAGAAGATCGCGGCCAAGAAGCGCCCCGCCAAGCGCAAGGCTGCACGCAAAGGCAAGCGGAAGACTGCAAAGAAGGCCGCTGGCAAGAAGCGTAAGGCCAAGAAGGCCGTCGGCAAGAAGCGCCGGGGCGCCAAGAAGGCGGGTGCACAGAAGCCGACATCCTTGATGCCGGTCAACGTGGTCTACGGGCCTTTCGGGGCTCGGGTCCTGTAAAGGACCGAAAGCTTACGGCCCAGTTCCTTTAAGGATGGCGCCCCACGGCCTTGTGCCGCGGGGCGCCAATCTTTTGGGGGGACGAAAGCGCAAGCGGCGCTAGAGCCAGCGCCGGACGGATTGCTTATAGCGGAGATATTCGGGGCCGAATTTGCCCTCGAGGTAACGCTCTTCCCGCGCAATCACGCCGTAGCGGATGATCCCGAGCACGGGCACGAGGAACGCGAGCGCCCACGCGCTGCCCACGGTTAAGGCGATCCCGGCATAGACCAGGGCGAGCGAAATGTAGAGCGGATTCCGGGTGAACCGGAACGGCCCCGAGGTGATGATCCGCGTGGTGGGACGGTAAGGCTTGAAGTCGGTCCCTGCCCTTTTGAATTCCCGGATCCCCAGCGCCATCAGGACCGCGCCCAGGAGCACGAGCGCGGTTCCGGCGATGGGGCGCGCGCGAAGGATTGGCAGCGTCCAGGTCCGGTCGAGAACGAGCCCCGCCACCAGACCCGCCAGATAAATAAGCGGCGGCGGGGCAATGACGCCGGGAATGTCCTTCCGATGCCGATCTTGGCTCATCGCCGTCTCCTGCCCTTGCGCCAGCCGATTGTGCCCGGCGTTCGGAATCGCGGCAAGGCGCCGGGTTCGCGCGGCAAGATCACATTGCCCTGACGCATTCGTGACGTGATGGCCCCGCCGCCCCCTGTTATCCTGCGCGGCAACGGCGGCAGGGCGCCGGTAATCGCCGCGCCGCATTCCGGGGAGGCAGGACATGGACGACATCGCACCCAACGTCGAGCGCGAGGTCTTGAAGCGCTACGCCGAAGCCTCGGTCAAGCAGGAGGCGGCGCTGTGCTGTCCGGTTACCTACGACCCCAGATATCTGGAGGCGATCCCGGCGGAAATACTGGAGCGCGACTACGGCTGCGGCGACCCGTCGCGCCATGTGCGCGAAGGCGAAACCGTTCTCGACCTCGGGTCGGGCGGCGGGAAGATCTGCTATATCGCCTCGCAGATCGTCGGGCCGCGGGGGCGCGTCATCGGCGTCGATTTCAACCCCGCCATGCTGAAGCTGGCGCGCAAGTACCGGAATAAAGTCGCCAAACGCATCGGCTGGGCCAATGTCGAGTTCCGGCGCGGCCGCATCCAGGACCTGCGCACCGATCTCGACGCTTTCGAGCGAAGCCTCGCCAGGCGGCCGATCAAATCGGTCGAGGATCTCGAGGGAGCGGAAGCGGCCCGCCGCCGGGCCGGGCTCGAAAACCCGCTGGTTCGCGACGACAGCATCGACATCGTGATCTCCAACTGCGTGCTCAATCTGGTGCGGGCCGAGGACAAGCCGCAGCTTTTCCGCGAGATGCATAGGGTTTTGAAGCGCGGCGGGCGTGTCGCGATCTCCGACATCGTATCGGACGAGGACGTGCCGCAGCATCTGCGCGCCGACCCGACGCTGTGGTCGGGCTGCATTTCCGGCGCCTATCAGGAGCGGGAGTTCCTGCGCGCCTTCGAGGCGGCCGGCTTCTACGGCATCGCGATCAATAAGCGCGACGCGGAGCCGTGGCAGACGGTGGAGGGCATCGAGTTCCGCTCCGTCACCGTCACCGCCCACAAGGGCAAGGAAGGACCGTGCATCGAGCGCAACCAGGCCGTCATCTACAAGGGACCGTGGAGCGCCGTCACCGACGACGACGGCCATGTCCTGGAGCGCGGCGTGCCGGTCGCGGTCTGCGACAAGACCTTCCAAATCTACACGTCGGAGCCATACGGGCAGGACATCATCCCGGTCCCGCCGCGAGTCGAGGTGCCGCTCCAGAAAGCCGGCAATTTCGACTGCTCGCGCCCGTCTCGCCGGGACCCCCGCGAGACCAAGGGGCTGGAATACAGCGCGACCACCGAGCCCGCGGCCCAGTGCTGCCCGGACACGAGCTGTTGCTGACGAACACGCGGGGCCCGGCCGCAGCCGCCCTTGCCTATCGCCTCATCGCCCGAGGGCCAGCCTGACCTGCGTCACTGCACCTCGTAGGCGACGAGGCGGCCTTCCTTCATCAGGGGAATTACCAGGATCTTCTCTACCGGAAGATAGGTGAGATCGGCGGCACCCTGGCCGAGGTCGAGAACCTTGATCGCCTCGCCGGACGGCGAAACCAGCAGCAAGGTTCCCGCCATCCAGTCGGTGACGAAGAAATTCCCCTTTCCGTCCGATTCGACTCCGTCGATGTTGCCGACCGGCGCGCCGTTCCCGAGCGGCGCCACCGTGCCCTTCTTGAGCGATACGGTCACGAGGTGGCCGGGAACCTGGGTTTGGAACCCGTTGGTCATGACGCCCCAGGAACCGACCACGAGCCGGTCCTTCTCGGCCAGCACGCCGTTGGGCGAAGCAAGCAACGGGCTGCGCACCCACGGCGCGAACTTCTTGGACTCGAGCCGGTAGATCGTGTCGGTGAGCATGTCCGAGACATAGATCCGGCCATAAATGTCCGATGTTACGTCATTGAGAAATTTCGCCCCGGCGGCCGGATATTTCTTCAGGGTGCGATTGGAGAAGGTGATCTCGACCAGCTCGTCGATGTCGGCGGCGTAAAGCTTGTGGGCCGAGATCGTCAGGCCCTTCGGCGCGTTGAGGCCCGTGACCCAGGCCTTGTCCAGCATGCGCCCATCGGAGGAAACCTTCGAGATGAAGCCGTTCCCGTCCTTGGCGTCGGCCGCTCCGTTCATGTTCGAGACGTAGAACACGCCCTCACGCTGATCGAAGACCACCGACTCCGGGTCCTGGAAGCCGGAAAGACTCCAGATTTCCAAGAGGCGCGGGCGGAAAAGCGCCTCGGCGCCGGCGGTGGCGGCAAGCCCGGGGAGGAACGACGCGGCGGCCAGCAACAGAATCGAAATTCTCGCTTTCACGTTCACCGTCTCCTTGTTTTTCAGCCGGCAGCCCAAACGGCCGAGGCCAGCCTAGCCAAACGACGACAGCCGCGCAAAGCCCGCGATGTCGCTCCCGGATTTCCGCCGGCTCCCGACCGCGTTGACAGAACACGAGCCCGGCCCCGACAATGGGTTCGCGGGCGCCGGGCAGCGCCAAGACAGGAATCGCAGGCGAAACATGGCGGCACGCGATTTGAACGAAATTCTACGCCAGCATCGGCGTTGGCTGAAGAAGCCCGCCGAGGGCGAGCGCGCCGACCTGATCGGCGCGGATTTGCGCGGCGCCAATCTCAGGGGCGCGGACCTCCGCGACGCCGACATGCGCGAATCGGATTTGACCGGGGCCAATTTGAGCAAGGCCAATCTTTCGGGCGCCAATCTCACCAGCGCCGTACTGCGCGACGCCGATGTCAGGGGCGCCGATCTGACGCGCGCCGATCTGAGCCATTCCGATCTGCGCGGCGCGCTTTTCACCTCCGCCATCTTCTCCCGCACCGATCTGTGGCGCGCCAATCTGATGGGCTGCACGATTTCGCCCAAGGCGCTGCACTCCGCCCTCAATTGCAAGGCGCGCTGACCCGCACGCGGGCCGGCGATACAGGGACGCTTCCATGACCGACCAGGACGTCGATATCCTCGATAAAACCGAGGTGTTTAAAGGCTATTTCCGCGTTGACCGCTACCGGCTGCGGCACCGGCTCTTCCGCGGCGGCTGGAGCGGGGAAATGACGCGCGAGGTGTTCGAGCGCGGGCATGCAGCGGCGGTCCTCCCCTACGACCCGATCGAAGACGCGGTGGTGATGATCGAACAATTCCGCGTGGGCGCGTTCGCCGCCGGCCGGCCGCCGTGGCTTGTCGAAATTGTGGCGGGCATCATCGAACACGGCGAAAGCGCCGAGGAAGTGGTGCGGCGCGAAGCGGTGGAGGAAGCGGGCTGCCACGTCTCCGACCTCATCCGCATCGCCGATTATCTGGTGAGCCCGGGCGGGACCTCGGAATGCATCTCGGTGTTCTGCGGCCGGGTCGATTCGAGCGGCGCCGGCGGAATCCACGGACAGACGGAAGAGCACGAGGACATCCGCGTGGTGGCCATGCCTTTTGCGCATGCCGCCGAATTGCTGCGGGAGCGGCGCATCGACAACGCCACGGCACTCATCTCGCTGCAATGGCTGGTCATCAACCGCGACCGGGTGCGGCGCGAATGGGGCGCGGCTTGAACCGCGATCAGGCCGCCGAATAGCCGCGGCTGGCGGCCAGCAGATCGCGGGTATAAGCGGCGCGCGCCTTTCCGGCGCGCAGTTCCGAAACCGTCAATTCCTCGACGATCTCGCCGGCGCGCATGACGGCGCAGCGCCCGCACATATGGGCGACGAGCGGCAGATCGTGGCTGACCATGACGAAGGTGAGGCCGCGCTCGGCGCGCAACCGCATCAGCAGATTGACCACTTCGGCCTGGACCGAAACGTCGAGGGCCGAAGTCGGCTCATCGAGGAGCAGTATCCGGGGCTGCAACATGAGCGCTCGGGCGATGGCGACCCGCTGGCGCTCGCCCCCCGAAAGCTGATGGGGAAAGCGGAAGCGGAACCGCGGCCCGAGGCCGACACTTTCGAGCGCCTCGGCGATCCGTGTTTCGCCGTGGTCCAGGCGATGGATCGCGACCGCCTCGTTGAGCGCCCGGTCCACCGTATGGCGGGGATGAAGCGAGCCATACGGGTCTTGAAACACCATCTGCACGACGCGCGGCAACGCCTTGGTTTCATTGAAAAATCGTTTGTGGCGCGCGACCGTGATTTCGCCGCTCCAGCCGGACACCAGCCCGGCCAGCGCGCGCAGGATGGTGGATTTTCCGCTGCCCGATTCGCCCACCAGACCGAAGGATTCGCCCTCCGTCACGTTGAACGAAACGTTGCGGACGGCGGCGACGGTGTGCTCGCCGCGGCCAAAGATCACGCGGAGATTGCGGACCTCGATCATGGCGCCGGTTCCTGGAGCCAGGCCGGGTCGCGCGGCACGACGGCAAGCTCGGTCCGCGCATCTTCGATGCGGGGCTCGGCGTTGAGCAAGCCGCGGGTATAGGGGTGGCGGGCGCTTGCGATCCCGGAAGCCTTGACGGTTTCGAGAATCCGCCCCGCGTACATGACGATAATGCGGTCGCAGAAGGAGGCGACGAGCCCGAGATCGTGGGAGATGAACAGCAAACCCATGCCGCGGCGCTTCACCAGATCGTCCAGCACGGCCAAGACCTGGTTGCGCACGGTGACGTCGAGGGCGGAGGTGGGTTCATCCGCAATCAAGACCTCGGGCTCGGCGATCAGCATCATGGCGATCATGGCGCGCTGGCCCTCGCCCCCGGAAAGCTCGTGCGGGTAGGCTTGCGCCGCGCGATCCGGATCGCGGAAACCGACCGAGCCGAGCATGGCGAGGGTGCGTTTTTGCGCCTCGCCGGCCAAACCCTGGAAATGGGCGAGCCAGGTTTCGGCGATCTGACGGCCGACGGTCATGACCGGATTGAGGGAAAAGCGCGGGTCCTGAAGGATCATGGCGATGCGCCGTCCGCGCAGCTCGCGCATCGCGGATTCCGGCAAAGCCATGAGATCGTTGCCGGCGAATTCCAGCCGCCCGGCTGAAACGATCCCGGGGCGCGGCACGAGACGCAACAAGGCGCGGGCGACCGTGGACTTGCCCGAGCCGGATTCGCCCACGAGCCCCAGCTTCTCGCGGCCGAGCTCGAAATTGACCCCGCGCACGGCATGGGTTTCGCCGCCATGACCCGGGAATTTCACCCGCAGGTCCTCGACCCGCAGCAGGGGAGCGGAATTGCGCTCGCCCGTCATCGCCCGCTTTCCCGGGGATCGAGGACGTCGCGAAGCCCGTCGCCCACGAGGTTGAAGCCGAGGCTTGCCAGCAATATCGCGAAGCCGGGCACCGCCGCGACCCACCATTGATCGGTCAAATAAGCGCGGCCCGCCGCCATCATCGCCCCCCATTCCGGCAGCGGCGGCTGCGCGCCGAGCCCCAGGAATCCGAGGCCGGCGGCGGTGAGCACGATGCCGGCCATGTCGAGCGTCAGGCGCACCAGCACCGAAGAAACGCACAGCGGCGCGATATGGAGCGCCACAACTCGCATGTGGGAGGCGCCCAGCAGCCGCGCCGCGGCGACGAAATCGGCCCCGCGAAGCGCAACCGTCTCGGCCCTGGCGACGCGCGCGTAGGCCGGCCAGGAGGTCGCGGCAATGGCGATGATGGCGTTTTCCAGGCTGGGGCCGATGGCCGAGACCAAGGCGAGCGCCAAAATCAGCTTGGGAAAGGCCAGGAACACGTCGGTCACGCGCATGAGGACGGATTCGACCCAGCCGCCGAAATAGCCGGCGGTGACGCCGACGAGGAGGCCCAGAGGCGCGACGACGACGGCGACCAGCGCAACGATGCGAAGCGTGATGCGCGCGCCGAACAGAATGCGGCTGGCGATGTCGCGCCCGAGCTCGTCCGTGCCGAATGGATGGACGCCGCCCGGCGGCAGCAGGCGATTCGCCAAATCCTGGGCCGTGGGATCGTAAGGGGCGAGTGCGGGCGCGAGCGCGGCCATGGCGACGAGCACGAGAACCAGGCAAAGGCCGGCGACCGCCAGCGGGTTGCGCATGAACGCGGCGGCGGCAACGGCGACGCTGTCGAGCCAGGCCGCGAGGCGCGACGCGGAGAACCCGGGCGTTTGCACGGCGTCGGTCATCGCGCGGCCCTCGCCCGCGGATCGAGGGCGGGATAGAGCATTTCCGCGAGGAGATTGAGAGCGACGAAGACCGAGCCCACCACCAGCGTGCCGCCCAGCACCGCATTCATGTCGGCGCTGAGCAAGGAATGGGTGATGTAAAGGCCGAGGCCGGGCCAGGAGAACACGGTTTCGGTCAACACCGAGCCTTCGAGCAGGCCGCCGTAGCCGAGCGCGATGACGGTGACGAGCGGCACCAGGATATTGCCGAAGGCATGGCGCCAGACGACGCGCGCCTCGGACAGGCCCTTGATGCGGGCGGCGGTGACGTATTCGCGGCCCAATTGGTCGATCATGAAGCCGCGGGTCATGCGGCTGATATAGGCAAGAGAAAACAGGCCCAGCACGCATGCGGGCAGCACGAGATGGCGCAGCGCGTCGGTGAACACTGCGCCGTTTCCGGCAAGCAGGCTGTCGATCAGGATCGCGCCGGTGACGGGCGCAACCACGCCCTCGTAATAAACGTCGATGCGCCCCGGCCCGCCGACCCAGCCGAGCCTGGCGTAGAACAGCAGCAGCCCCATGAGGCCGAGCCAGAAGACCGGCACCGAGTAGCCGACAAGACCGACGACGCGAACAACTTGATCCGGCCAGCGCCCGCGCCACACGGCGCCGGCGACCCCCATGGGCACGCCCAGCAATATTCCGAGCAACATGGCGGATGTCGCCAGCTCCAGGGTGGCGGGAAAGACGCGGGCGATGTCGGAAAGCACCGGCCGCGCCGTGAGCACGGATTGGCCGAAGTCGCCGCGCAAGGCATGAAGCGCATAGCTCCAGAATTGCCGGTAGAGGGGCAGATCGAGGCCCATCTCGACGCGCACCCGGGCGACCACGTCGGCAGTCGCGCGGTCGCCCACGGCGGCCAGCACGGGATCGATCGGCAACACGCGGCCGATGGCGAAGGTGACGACAAGAAGGCCCAGGAGCGTCGCAACTGCCGCGACGAGATTGCCGGCTACGGCCCGGATGAGGCGGGAATGTTTCACTGGTCCTTCACCACGCCGCGGTAATACACGGTGTCGAAGCTGGGCCCCATGACGAAGCCGTGGACATCGGCGCGCTCGACCGCGAGATCCACCTCCTGGAACACGACGACGAAGGGCGAATCCTCGAGCTCGCGGCGCTGGATATCCCGGTAGTCGGCGATGCGGCGCGCGCGGTCGCGTTCCAGGATCGCGGCTTCGGTCAAATGCGTGAGTTCGGGGATTTCCCAGGCGTTGCGCCAGGCGAGCGTCTTGACCCGGCCCTGATCGGAGTTATCCGGGTTGCTGGCGAAGGCCTGGGCGTTGCTGTGCGGGTCTTGGTAATCGGGACCCCAGCGCCCGAGGAAGATGTCGTGATTGCGGGCGCGGTATTTGGTTAGCACCTGCTTGCCGTCGCCGGGAAGAATCCGCAGCCGAATCCCCGCTTCGGCGAAGCTGGCCTGAAGCGATTGGGCGACATCGAGATCGGGGCGCGTGTTGCGCACGTCCACGCTCAACTCGATTCCATCTCCGAGCCCCGCAGCAGCCAGCAATTTTTTCGCCTCTTCGGGATTCCATTGATACGGCCTTTCCTCCAGCGCGCCCAAATATCCGCCCGGGATGATCGTCTGGTGGATTTCCGCCGTGCCGCGAAGGATGGTCATCGCCAGCCGATCGTAGTCCACGAGGTACTTGAGCGCCTTGCGAACCTGCGGCATTCGAAGATGCGGATTTTTCTGGTTGAGGCCGAGATAATAAAGCGAGCCCTTGCGCGCATGACGGACGCGCAGGCCCGGCTTGTCCTTCATGCCGACGACCTGGTCCGGCCCCAGGTTTCGCGCGACATCGATGTCGCCGCGCTCGATCAGCAGGCGCTGAACGCCGGGCTCGGCGATGTGACGGATGAACACGCTCTTCATTACGGACGCGCCCCGCCAGTGACCTTCGAAACGATCGAGGATGATGAGCTCGCTCGGCTTCCAGGCCCGCAAGGAGAACGGCCCCGACCCTGCGGAATTCGTGCGCAGCCAACGGTTGCCGAAGTCGCCGTTCTCGGCATGGGATTCGGCGAGCCTCATGTCCACGACGGAGGCCGCGGCGGCAGTGAGGCAGGAATAGAGGAAGGACGGCGCGTAGGCGCGGTCGGTTTCGATTTCCAGCGTCTGCGGGTCCGCGGCGCGGATTTTGTCGCGCACGTTTTCGGGGCTAAGGCCGAACTGCGCGATGATGAAGGCCGGCGCCTTGTTGAGCAGCACGACGCGCTGCAGCGAATAGGCGGCGTCTTCGGCCGTCACCGGATTGCCGGATTGAAAGCCGATGCCTGCGCGGATCTTGAAGCGGAAGACGCGGCCGTCCCCGGACAGGCTCCAGGATTCGGCGACGCCGCCTTTGAGCGTCTCGACGTCGTCCGGGTCGAAGTAAAGCAGCCGGTCGTAGATATTGGCCGCGACCTCGGCGCCGGTGAACTCGAACAGCTCGGCGGGGTCGAGCGAGATGATGTCGTCGCTTTGCAGCGCCATGACGAACACATCGCGCGGGACCCGGCCCCAGGCAAAACGCACGCGCCCGGCATAGGCCGAAATGAATGCGAGGAGCCCGACACGGAACAGTCCGCGGCGGCTGAGACCCGCGGACCCTTGGGCCTTCCCGCGCCTCGCCCGGCAAAAATGGCGAAACAGGGGGTTTGGGCCGCCCCGGGACGGGTCAGACAAGGGCCGGGCCTCCCTTGATCGAACCCGTGGGGATGGTTAGTCTGCACCCCTTCGCCACCGCCAAAAACCCCTGCGAATCGCGCGGAATTATGGACATCCGGAACGGATTCACGGACACGATCGGCAACACGCCGCTCATCCGATTGCGCCGGCTTTCCGAGTCTACGGGCTGCGACATCCTGGGCAAGGCGGAGTTCCTCAATCCCGGCGGATCGGTCAAGGACCGGGCGGCTCTTTATATCGTGCGCGACGCCGAGGAGCGCGGGCTGCTTAAGCCCGGCGGCACCATCGTCGAGGGCACGGCGGGCAACACCGGAATCGGGCTTGCGCTGGTCGCCAATGCGCTGGGCTATCGAACCGTCATCGTCATGCCGGAATCGCAGAGCCAGGAAAAGCGGGACATGCTGCGGCTGTGCGGCGCGGATTTACGCCTCGTTCCCGCGGTGCCCTACAAGGATCCCATGAATTACGTCCGCTATTCCGAGACGCTCAGCATGGAATTGGCCAAGACCGAGCCGAACGGCGCGGTCTGGGCCAACCAGTTCGACAACGTCGCCAACCGCCGCGCCCATTACGAGACGACCGGGCCCGAAATCTGGGAGCAATGCGACGGCCATATCGACGGCTTTACCTGCGCGGTGGGGACCGGCGGAACGCTCGCCGGCGTCGCCATGGCCCTCAAGGAACGCAACCCGGCCATCCGCATCGCGCTTTCCGACCCCATGGGCTCGGCCCTCTACAATTATTACAAGCACGGGGAACTGAAGGCCGAGGGCAACTCGATCACCGAAGGCATCGGCCAGGGGCGCGTCACCAAGAATCTCGAGGGCGCGCCGATCGACGACGCCATCCGCATCACCGACGAGGAGGCCTTGCCCATCATATTCGACCTCTTGAAGCATGAGGGATTGGTCGTCGGCGGCTCGACCGGCATCAATGTCGCGGGAGCGGTGAAGCTCGCCGAGCAACTCGGCCCCGGCCATAGGATCGTCACAATCCTGTGCGATTACGGCACGCGCTATCAGACCAAGCTGTTCAATCCCAAGTTTTTGCGCGAACGCAACTTGCCAGTTCCAAGCTGGCTGGACGAGGCCCCATCCAAGTGACGAATGTCGAACTCGCGCCCAATGTTTTTCCGTTCAAACGAAGGAATAGGCCGATGAGCTACAAGCACCCCGAGGCCTTGGTCAAAACCGATTGGCTCGCCCAGCATCTTCAGGCCCCGGACGTGCGGGTGGTGGATGCCTCGTGGTACATGCCCGCCGCCAACCGCAACGCCCAGGCCGAATTCGAGGAGGCCCATATCCCCGGCGCCGTGTTCTTCGACATCGACGAGATTTCGGACACGAGCACCGATCTTCCCCACATGCTGCCGCCGCCCGAGAAATTCTCGGCGCGGGCGCGCAAGCTCGGCCTCGGCGACGGCAACCGCATCGTCATCTACGACGGCGCGGGGCTGTTCAGCGCGGCGCGGGTGTGGTGGATGTTCCGGGTGTTCGGGCACGACGACGTGGCGGTGCTGAACGGCGGTATGCCGAAATGGCGCAAGGAGAACCGGCCGGTGGAATCGGGCACGCCTTCCCCCCAGGCGCGGCATTTCACGGCGCGGACGAATCATTTGCTGGTGCGCGACCTCGATCAGCTGCGCCACAATCTGGACAGCAAGGCCGAGCAGGTGGTGGACGCGCGCTCGGCCAAGCGGTTCGCGGGGCTGGAACCGGAGCCGCGCACCGGCGTGCGCTCCGGCCATATCCCGGGAAGCCTGAACCTGCCGTATTCCGAGATCCTCGATCCCGAAACCAAGACCGTGCTGCCGGCGGAAAAGCTGGCCGCGCGCTTCGCCGATGCGGGAATCGATCTGTCGAAACCCATCGTGACCAGCTGCGGCTCGGGCATCACCGCATCCGCGCTGACGCTCGGCCTGTTCCTTCTCGGCCGCACGGATGCCGCCGTCTACGACGGTTCGTGGTCGGAATGGGGCGGCCGCAAGGACACGCCGGTCGAAACCTAACCCCTTGAGTTCCGGCGGCCGCTGGCGCGCCGCCCGGCGCGGTGCCAAGATGCCGTTGGCAGGGGATTGAAGGAACCACCATGAAGAAGGATACCGAGATCGTCACCTCGGGGCGCAAGCCCGAGGAGCATTCCGGCATCGTCAATCCGCCCGTCTATCACGCCTCGACCGTGCTGTTCCCGACCGTCGAGGCGCTGCGCAAGGCGATCCGCGCGCCCTTCGATTGCGTCTATTACGGCCGCATCGGCACGCCCACCAGCTTCGCCTTCGAGGAGGCGATGACCGAACTCGAGGGCGGATACCGGAGTGTCTCGGTTTCCTCGGGGCTGGCCGCCATCACGATCGCGCTGATGGCGACGCTGAGATGCGGCGATCACCTGTTGATGGTGGACACGGCCTACAACCCGACGCGCAAGTTCTGCGAGATCGCGCTGGCGGGGCTCGGCGTTGAAACCACCTTCTACGATCCGCTGGCGGGCGCCGGCATCGCGGAGCTGATCCGGCCCGAAACCAAGGTGATCTTTCTCGAATCGCCGGGCTCGCTCACCTTCGAGGTTCAGGACATTCCGGCGATTGCGGCGGTGGCGCGCAAGCGCGGCGTCACCACCATCATGGACAACACCTATGCGACGCCGCTGTTCTTCCAGCCGTTCAAGCATGGCGTCGACATCATCGTCCATGCCGCGACCAAATACATCGCCGGCCACTCCGACGCGATGCTGGGCGCGATCGTGACCAGCAACGAGAAGACGTTCGACGCGGTCAAGACCATGGCGGTGGCGCTGGGCAATTCCGCCGGCGCCGAGGAGCTGTTCTTGGGCCTGCGCGGCTTGCGCACGCTTTCGGTGCGCCTCGCCCGGCATCAGGAGACCGGCATCACGCTGGCGCAGTGGCTGCAGAAACGGCCCGAGGTCGCGCGCGTGATTCATCCGGCCCTCGCCTCCGACCCCAACCACGCGCTGTGGAAGCGCGACTTTTCCGGCGCGAACGGGCTGTTCGCCATGATCCTGAAGCCGGTGCCGCCCAACGCCGTCGCCGCCATGCTCGACGGCATGAAATTATTCGGCATGGGATTCAGCTGGGGCGGATTCGAAAGCTTGATCCTGCCGGTGGAGCCGTGGATTTCGCGCACGGCGACGAAATGGAGCGAAAAAGGACCCTACATCCGCATCCACGCCGGGCTCGAGGACGTAAGCGATTTGATCGCCGATCTGGAAGCGGGGTTCGAGCGGCTCAATGCCGCGGCGAAAGCCTGAGGCCCACGGCCAAACGGGAAAGTGCGAAGGCAGCCGTTGCCGCCACCACGATCGAAGGCCCGGACGGCGTATCCCACAGCAGCGACCCCCACAGGCCGAGCGCGACCGCGATGCAGCCGATGATCGCGGCCAACGCCGCCATCTGTTCGGGGATACGGGAGAAGGGCCGCGCCGCCGCCGCCGGAATGATGAGCAGCGCCGTGACGGGGAGCAAGCCGACGATCTTCATGGCGAGCGCGACGATGAGCGCGATCAGCAGCATGAAAACCAGCCGCACCTTCGCGACCGGGACGCCCTCCACCCGCGCCAATTCCTCGTGCACGGTGAGCGAGAGCAACGGCCGCCAGATGAGCCGCAACACGGCCAAAGACACGGCCGCCGCGATCCAGACGAAGGCGACGTCGGAAGGCGTGACCGCCAGCACGTCGCCGAAGAGATAGCCCAGCAAATCGACGCGCACGGTTTTCAGGAACGCGAGCACTACGAGGCTGGCGGCCAAAGACCCCTGGGCGAAGATGCCGAGCAGCGTGTCGGTGGCGAGCCCGCGCGAACCTTGGAGTGCGGCGAGCGCCAGGGCGACGACACCGGCGACGGCGATGACCGGCCAGGTCGGGTCCAAGCCCACCGCGAGACCGAGCGCGACGCCGAGAAGGGCCGAATGGGCGAGCGTCTCGCCGAAATAGGCCATGCGCCCCCACACCACGAAGGCGCCGAGCGGCCCGGCGGCGAGCGCCACGCCGATCCCGGCGGCCAACGCCCGCAGCACGAAATCATCCATGATCGTGCCCGTGTTCATGGGGCTCATGCGCCAGCGGGACCACCTCGCCGCTGTCGTCGTGGCGGTGATCGTGGCCGCCGTGCGTGTAGAGGGCGAGGCGCTGCGCGGCGAACGGACCGAACAAGGCGAGATATTCGGGATGGCGGCTCACCGTCTCGGGCCGGCCGGTGCAGCAGACATGGTGATTGATGCAGACCACCTGATCGGTTGCCGCCATCACGATGTGGAGGTCGTGGGATACCATGAGGATGCCGCAGCCCATGGCATCGCGAAGGTTGGTAATGAGGTCGTAAAGCTCCGACTGGCCGACGACGTCCACACCTTGCACCGGCTCGTCCAGGACGAGCAGATCGGGATCGCGCAGCAAGGCGCGGGCGAGCACGACGCGCCGGAGCTCTCCGCCTGAAAGATCGTGCAGTTGGCTGCCCGCGACCCGGCTTGCGCCGACCTGACCAAGAGCGCGGGCGACCTTGCCGCGATCCGTTACGCCGGAAAGCGTCAGGAACTTCGATGCCGTCAACGGCAAGGTTTCGTCAACCGCCAGCGATTGGGGCATGTAGCCGACGCGAATGCCCGGCTTCATCACAACCCGGCCGCCTGAGGGCGCGAGCAGCCCGAGCACCACCCGCACCAGCGTCGTCTTGCCCGCCCCGTTCGGCCCGATGAGGCTTACGATTTCGCCGCGATGCACCGAAAGCGAGACGTGCGACAGGACCGAGCGCGGCCCGAAGCGCACATCCACGTCTTCCGCCTCAAGCAGCGGTGCCGTCCGCGGCGTGCCGGGACTCACCCCCGCCTCCTTCGCCGCGGCACGCAACGCGGGCACAGGCCCTGAACCTCGATCGTCTGATGCTCGACCGAAAAGCCGACGCTCCCGGCGCTCCGGGCCACCGCACGGCGGATGCGATTGTCGGCAAGCTCAGCGGCGGCGCCGCATTTCGCGCAAATAAGAAATTGCCCGGCGTGCGAGGTTGCCGGCTGGGCGCAGCCGACATAGGCGTTCTGCGATTCGATGCGGTGCACGAGACCGTGATCGAGAAGGAAATCCAGCGCCCGGTAGACGGTGGCCGGCGCCGATACGCGGCCGCGGCGGCGACGGCGCAACCGGTTGAGTATCTCATAGGCGCCGACCGGCTCGTGACTGCGCCAGACGAGCTCCAGCACGCGGCGGCGCAAATCGGTCAATTGCACACCTTTGCGCGCACACAGCGCGGCGGCGCGTTTCAGCGCCCTCTCGACGCACGACTCGTGATCGTGTCCGCGCCGCGGGAAGGCGCGCACCGGGCGTCGCGTCGTTCGCGTGCGTTGCGTGCGTTGCGACTTCGTCAAGCGACGTGTTGCGGTCATGTTATGTTATAATATAACATTATTGGATGATCCGTATAGTCCTTCCCGCCCGCACCCGGCAACGGTCCGCCCTGCCCCGTCCCCTCCGCGCCGCGTTTTTCGCGATTTTCGCCGGCGCCTTGGTGGCGGCGCCGGCCGCTCCACCCCCGGCCAGACAGGCCCCGCAGGTAGCCGTCACCATCAAGCCGATCCATGGCTTGGTTTCCCTGGTCATGGCGGGCGTGGCCGACCCGGTGCTTCTGATTAGCGGCGCCGATTCGCCCCACACCCATACCGTGCGCCCCTCCGAGGCGCGGGCGCTGGAGAAGGCCGACATTGTGTTCTGGATCGGCTCGACGCTGGAAACGTCGTTCACGAAGCCGATCGCCGCGCTCGTCCATGGCAAGGTCGTATCGTTGCTGGCGGCGCCGGGCATGACCGTGTT
>DATDPM010000017.1:0-3818 GCA_035292745.1 Alphaproteobacteria bacterium
CTCATCATCGGCTCCGAGGCCGAAGGCCCGAGCGCCGCCGCCTGCCGGTTCACGCCGAAGCGCGTCCATATCCCCATGCCCGGTCGGGCCGAGTCGCTGAACGCGGCGGTTGCGGCGGGCGTGCTGCTGTTCGAGGCCGCGCGGCAAAGGCGATCATCGTAAAGACGTGGGATCCCGCGTCTCTACTTTGTTCGGTATATAATCGTGAGCATTCAACTGTCCTCTGCCATGACCGCCAATTCTGACGTCAACTCGCCTGCCTTCTGGGAGGAGATTTATCGGGGGGGCCGTGTCGCCTGGGATCTCGGCGGGCCGACGCCGGTCTTCCGCCGCCTGCTCGACCACGGCCAACTCGCGCCGGGCCGGATCATTGTGCTGGGGGCGGGGCGCGGCCACGATGCGCGCGAGTTTGCGCGGCGCGGCTTCGCCGTCACCGCGGTGGACTTCGCCGCCGGGGCTGTGGCGGCCATGCGCCAGTGGGGGGATGACCTGCTCGCGCCCGTCGAAATTCTGCGGGCCGACCTCTTTGATCTGCCGCGCGCCCTCGATGGGACATTCGATTACGTCCTCGAATACGTGACCTTCTGCGCCATCCATCCCTCGCGCCGCGCCGACTATGCCGATGTGGTCGCGCGCCTGCTGAAACCCGGCGGTCTGTACATTGACCTCGCCTTTCCGCTCGACAGGCGCGCGGGCGGCCCGCCGTTCGCCGTGTCGGTGACCGAGATTGAGGTCCTCTTCAATCTGCGTGGCTTCACGTTGCGGCGCCGCGAAAGTCCGCCCGACTCTGTGCGGCCCCGCCGCGGCGCGGAGGAATTGTTGATATTCCAAAAAGGGCGGAGTGAAGGTCGCCAAGAGAATGCATGATGAGGCTTGACGCCTTCGCCCGTTACTTGAGCCGGCAATCCGGGTTGTCCCTGATCATGTTCGGGCTTGCCCTCAGCCTGGTGACGGGCATTTTCGACTATCTGACCGGCAGAGATATTTCACTTGAACCGTTTTACCTGCTCCCGATTTTCATGGTAGCGCTGTTCGCGGGCTGGCCGGCCGGGTTGATCATCGCCGTCGTGAGCGCGGTCGTGGCCTCTGCTGTTGACGCGATACAGGCAGGCGCCTCCTTCCATCTGACTGTTCTTTTTTGGAATGACGTGATGACTCTCGGCGCCTTCGGGGTGACCGCCCGGATCGGGGCGGTGCTGAAACGGGCATTGGAGCACGAGCAAGAGTTGGCGCGCACGGACGACGTGACTGGCGCGGCCAACCGCCGGGCCTTCTTCGAGGCGGCCCGGACTGAAATGGATCGAGCGCGCCGCTATCAGCACCCGTTCACGGTGGCCTACCTTGATCTCGACAATTTCAAGCAAGTGAATGACCGCTTCGGGCACAGCGCGGGCGACGGGCTGCTGCGCCTCGTGGCGCAGGTCGCCACGCGGGACATCCGCGCCAACGACGTGATCGCCCGCCTGGGCGGCGATGAATTTGCCGTCTTGCTGCCGGAAACCGGCGGCGAAGCAGCCCGGGCCGTGATGGAGCGGATTCAAAAGCACCTGCGCGAGGCCGTCCAGCAGACCAACTGGCCAGTCACGTTCAGCATCGGGGTTGCCACTTTTTCTGCTCCGCCCGACAATGTGGACAATATGCTCCGGCAGGCGGACGACCTCATGTATGCCGCCAAGCAGGACGGCAAGAACACGCTGAGGCACGCCGTGGTCGGCGCACCGGAAATGTGAGGAGGAAACATGATCGAAGTCCGTGATGTCTTTCAAGTCAAATTCGGCAAGATTGACCAGGCGGTCGCGCTCTTTGCCCGCCTCCCGAAACTGTCGCCCGGCCACGCGGCGGCCAGCGTCCACTACCACGTGCTCACCGACATCTCCGGCCCGATGTACACCCTCGTCACCGAGGTCGTCGTCCCGAAGCTGGGCGAGTGGGAGACGATCCGGGATACGTCGTTCGGCCAGCCGGAGTTTGCCGAGTGGTTCAAGGAATTCCAGCTCGTCGTCGAGGGCGGGCGGCGCGAGTTTTACACCATCGAGGGCGACTGCCAGGACTGGTCGCGCCGGGAGGTCGTCGTCGTGCGCCAGGTGTACCGCGCGCTCAAGTGGCAGATCCGCCCGGCGGTCGAGCTCCTCCAGCGCTATGGCGCGCTGCTCACCCATTTCGGCGTTGGGCGCCAGCCGCGCATCCTCTCCGACGTGAGCGGCCCCATGTTCCAGGCCGTGATCGAGATCGAAACCGACGACCTCGCCAATTGGGAGCAGAAGCGTCGCGTCCTCTTCCGTGAGCCGGAATTCCAGGCGTGGTTCGCTCAGTTGCGCAGCCAGGTCGAGGCCGGGGCGCACGAATTTTATCGGGTCGAGGCGTAGGTCACGCTTGTCGCGTGACGCGCTGGGAACCAGCCATGAACATCCGCGCCATCACCTATTTTCTAGACGCCTCCTTTCCCCTGTCCGAAGAGCGCCTGCGGGTCGCAGGCGCGGCCATGGCCGAGATCAAGGGCGCGCTCGAGAACGCCGGCTATGCGGTCCAGACGGTGCGCGTGGCCCTGCCGCCCTTCTCCCGCGTCCTCGCGGGCGACGCGAGCAAAGTCGTGCGCCTGGCGCAAGACCTCGAAGCGGCCTGCTTCGTCAACAAAATTGATGCCGCCTCCCTCGGCCCGGCGCGCCTCACCGACCCGCCTGAGTTCTTCTATGCCATCCCGGATGCCATCGGCGCGACCGAGAACGTCTTCGCCTCGGCCATCATCGCCGAACCTCTCTCGGGCGTGAGCCTGCCCGCCGTGCGGCTGGCGGCGGAGGTCGTCCGCCGCTGCGCGACGGTGGCCCCGAACGGCCTCGGCAACAATCGCTTCGCGGCGCTCGCCAACGTCCCCGCCGGTTCGCCATTCTTCCCGGCGGCGTATCACGACGGCGGCTCGCCCGTCGTCTCCATCGGCGTGGAGGCCGCCGACCTCGCCGTGAGCGCCTTCGCCGACGCGGCCTCGCTCGCCGACGCTCGCGCCCGCTTCATCGGCGCGGTGGAAGAGCACGCGCAGAAGATTTACAACCTGAGCAAGCGCGGCGGCGCGCGCGGCCTGCAGTCCGGCGGCATTGACTTCTCGCTGGCCTCCTATCCCGAGGCAGCCCGGTCGCTCGGCGCCGCGCTGGAACGTTTGACCGGCGGCCCCGTGGGGGCGCGCGGCACGCTCGCCGCCGCGGCTTTCCTCGCGGACGCGCTCGACCGCGCCCGGTTCCGGCACGTCGGCTTCTCCGGTCTCTTTTTGCCCATTCTGGAGGATGCAGTGCTGGCGGCGCGCGCCGCGGCGGGCGGACTCACCCTGAGCGACCTCCTCCTGTATGCCAGCGTGTGCGGCACCGGACTGGACCTCGTGCCCCTCCCCGGCGGCATCACCGCCGACGCGCTCGCCGCGATCCTGGTGGACGTGGCCGCGCTCTCCCTGCGCCTGAACAAGCCGCTCACCGCGCGGCTGATGCCCATCCCCGGCAAACGACCCGGCGACGAGGTGAAGCTGGATTACCCGTACTTCGCGCCTACGCGGGTGTTCTCCCCCCGCGCCACCAGCCTCGGCGGCCTGTTCGCCGGGAAAGAAACCTTCGACCTCGGGCCGCGATCAAGGTAAGGTCGCATGTCCATCAACGAAACCTTTCTCGTCCTCGGCGGCGGCGGGATGATCGGCGCGCAGGTGGTGCAGCAGATCGCGCGCCAGCTCTCCCCGCGCCGCGTCATCGTCGCCTCGCTCTACCAGCAGGAAGTGCGCGAGAGCGTCTCCCGCTTCGCGCGCGAATTCCCGTCTGTACACTTCGTCGGCTTCTGGGGCG
>DATDPM010000018.1:0-15310 GCA_035292745.1 Alphaproteobacteria bacterium
CGCCCGCCGACACCGCGGCGCCCGCAGCCGATATGGCCACCGCCGAACCGGCTCCGGCGCCCACGCCGGCGCAGAACACGAATCAAATGATGCGCGACGTGCGCCTGGGTGCCAAGGCCGCCTACAAATGCAGCCGGATCGATAATGTGACGGCCGACGGATTCGATAAGTGCGTCGCGGATGTGCTCAGCGACGCCGAGGCCAAGGGGACCGGCACCGAATCGTATCGGCTCGGCGTCGATTACCGCGCCTGGACCTATCTCGGCGAGCATGCCGAAGGTTTGCGCGAGAAGGGCATGGAATGGTCCCAGCAGTATCGCCAGGCGCATCAGATTCGCGAAACCTACCGCAAAAACGCGGCGGATCTGCTGGACAAGACCGGCCTCGGCGAAAAAAAGGTGTGCAGCGCCATCGACGCTTCGGACTGCCCGGAATAGCGGCCGGGCGAGAGGCCGCGATCGCCGGTTTCAAACGGTAAATAACGGGGCGGGGCGAACTCAGTCCTGCCGCGCGCCGCCCTGCGCGCCCGCGGAAACGGCCGTCCCTTGCGGCTATTCGTGCCCGGCCGCGCGTGTTCCCGGCACCGGCGCGATCGCCGCGTCGCCGCTCTTGGGCTCGAACGTTTCACCGCCGCGGTTGAAGACGATTTCGTCGCCGCACAACAGCGGAACGCGCAGCGCATCGGCGCGCTCGGCCGTCCCGCGCTGATCGTCCAAGAAGGCGGATATTCGCTGTGGAACCTGCGTCACGGCGCCCGCAATTTCTTCCCTCGGGCTCGCCGAATCCCGGTACTGAGCACGCCCCCCGCTGGCACCCCGCTCATGCGGGGCGCTGCGGGGCGGTGTCCCGGTTACGCCGCGCGCGGGCGCCTCGAATCGTTGCGGCCGCGGTTTGCGCCGCGCCACGATCTTTGGTTGTTCGGCCGCGCGTTCTTCTGGCCGCCGTTGCCGCGCCCGACGGCGTTGGCGATGAGCGGCGCGTGGAAGGCGTGCTCTTCATGCACGGGCACGGGTTGGCGGATCACCTTCTCGATGTCGCGAAGGAACGAGCGTTCCTCGGCGTCGCAGAACGAGATCGCGGTCCCTTCCGCTCCCGCGCGCGCGGTGCGGCCGATGCGGTGCACGTAGCTTTCCGGCTCGTTGGGCAGCTCGAAGTTGATCACATGGGTGATCCCGTCGATGTCGATGCCGCGGGCGGCGATGTCGGTTGCAACCAGCACGCGCGCGCGCCCCGACCGGAACGCTTCGAGCGCCCGCTGGCGCTGGCTTTGCGACTTGTTGCCGTGGATGGCGTCGCAGGAAACCCCGCCCTTGCCGAGATGCTCGGCGAGTTTGTTCGCGCCGTGCTTGGTGCGGGTGAACACCAGCGCCCGTCCGATGCCGCGGTCGCGCAGCAATTCGAGAAGCAGCGCCTTCTTGTTCGTCTTCTCGACGAACATGACCTTCTGGCGGATTCGCTCGACCGTGGTCGCGGGCGGCGTCACTTCGACGCGGCGCGGGTTCCTGAGCACGCTCGCGGCAAGCCCGGAAATCGCCTGGGGCATGGTCGCGGAGAACAGCAGGGTCTGGCGCTGCGTCGGGAGCTTGGCGACGATGCGGCGGACGTCATGGATGAAGCCCATGTCGAGCATGCGGTCCGCTTCGTCGAGGACGAAGACCTCGACCGCATTCAGCTTGAGCTGACCCTGGTTGATCAGGTCGAGAAGCCGGCCCGGTGTCGCGATGACGATATCGACGCCGCGGGAAAGCGCGTTGACCTGCGGCCGTTGGCCGACGCCGCCCAAGATGACGGTGTAGCTCAGCGGCAGATGGCGCCCGTAGGCGCGGAACGATTGTTCGATCTGAATCGCGAGCTCGCGCGTCGGCGTCAGCACCAGGGCGCGCGGCGAACGGGGCGCTGCGCGCTTGCCGCCGGCCGAGAGGCGCTGCAGCATGGGCAGCGCGAAAGCCGCGGTCTTGCCGGTGCCGGTCTGGGCGACGCCCAGAAGATCGTGGCCGGCCAAGAGATGCGGGATGGCCTGGGCCTGGATCGGCGTCGGCGTTTCATACTTCTCGGTGCGCAAGGCGCGCGCGATCGGCTCGATCAGATTGAGCTCGGCGAAAGAGGGCGTGTGTTCTTTCGCGGGTGTTTGGTGGATCACGGTTGTTTGGTCGTTCATGTTTGTTTGGTCTTTCATTTTCTCATTTTCTCTGGTTCGTTTTTTCTTCGAGCGCGCGAATCCGTAAGCCCATGGCGCGCGGCCGTATGGCCGTGCGCAGGCGGAAAGGGAGCGCGATCAAGGATGGGGGTTTATGGGTACAGTTTTCTCGGCCGACCTTTATCGCTTCCGGGTTTGACGACCCGTGCGCGACCGGGACGGCGTAGAATAATGGGAGATGTCTTGGGATTGAGGCGCCGGCCCCTTACGGGGCGCTCGGCGCGTTTGCGCGATCACAAGATCAGGTGGGAACCTTACTCGAATAAGTGCCTATCGCCAATGGTTAATTCAAGCCCTGGGAACAATATTTCCCGGAAATTCCCGGCTGATCGGAGGAAAAACGGCTGAAAACAGCGGAATTTCCGCGCCAAAGAGACTATCATGATTCGGGAATTCTTGTTTTCGGCGCCGCCGCACCCAATATTTAATGAGTGAATTTTCAGGAATCAACCCGATGAAGCGCCGCTACGAACGAAAACCGGATGCCGAAACCGTCACGGACGAACTGCGCAAGAATCGCCAGTGCCTGATGTGCAACGAGCGGTTCATGAGCGCGTGGTCGGGCGAGCGCATCTGCCAGAAGTGCCGCACGCGCGCGGCTTGGCGCGAGGGCCACGGCTGGGTTTCCGGCGGCCGCATGGGCTAGGCGCGCCGCGCGAAGTCACGTCCCTTTAATTTGACAATTTGACAGGCTGGGACGGGCGGTGGCCTCTGGGCACCATGTGCGATAAGGCCTACGCCTCACCCCGGGCTTCGCCCGCCTTCCGCGCCACCGCAGCTCTATCGAGGCCGCGGTGACGGCCGAGTGCCGGCATTTCGCCCGCCCGCCCAGCCTTGCCGGATAACCCGAAGTGTCTCATCCTCTCCCGTCGGATCGCGGCCTTGTGGCCAATCCGGCCGTGACGATTCGATCGAAGGAGAGCCATCGTGAAGTATTTGGGCGTCCTCGCGGTTCTAGTGCTCGCCATGCCGGTGCCGGCGGTTGCCGCCGAATTCTTTGCCTTCGGCGGCGGCGACAAACAATCCATGGCTCTGATCGAACCGGCCCGGATTCAAGATATTGGCAACGGCCATAAAGTCGTGCCCATCGACAACGTGAGCGCCGATATCGGGGAATATCTCGACATCACCACGGTCGAGATGGACTGCACGTCGAGCCAATGGAAAGTCGTCTCCGAGATTCTTTATACGTCCCTCGACCCGAATAGCGAACCGATCGACAAGACGAGCGTGAACGAACCGGGCTGGCAGACGTTCAAAGAAGGGAGCGTGTTCCAAGAATATTTCACCTTCGCTTGTCACTGGCCGGACGTCCCGAACCGGTCGGACGCGGCGGAGTTCCCGGACATTTGGGCGGCGGCAAATGCCGCCGCGAACGCGATTTACGAGAATCAATAGCCCCAGAGCGGTCGTAGCCGGCCCCGTTCGCTGAAAGGCAAAGTGAGGACGTCACGGCACGACCGCGGCTCGCCCGCACTTTCCGGGTGAAACCCGGGCCGGCCGTTCCTATCTCCACCATGAATGTCGCTGCGGGGGCTTCGCGGCTTGGCGCGAGGGCCACGGCTGGGTTTTCGGCGGCCGCATGGGCTAGGCGCGCCGCGCGAAGTCACGTCCCTTTCATTTGACACGGTTGAAAGGCGATGGCATCTCTGCGCATTGCAGAGTGGGGCGCCGCCGTGACCCGAATCCTGGCCAAACTGACCCTTGTCGTATTCCTGAGCGCGCTGGCGTCGCCCTGCGGGCTTGTGCCGCCTCACCGCGAAAGCGCCGGCCACGCCGGCGTCACGGCGTCATCCCACGCGCATCCGGGGCCCGATCGCGAGACCAACGGCCACGCAGCTTCGCCCGGTCCCGCCGCGGGTTTCGAACTTTGCGGAACCGACATCTCCGCATCCGCTCCCAGGATCGAAACGGCCGTCGCCGCCCCGTCGCACAAAGGCGGGCCGGTCATCGTTCTCGCCGCGGCCGTCATCGCCCATGAAACCGCCGCAGGCCCGGGCGAGAGCGCCCGAATGCGGGCGAGCCCGCCCGGCCTTGATCGAGACATCTTCGCGCTGACGCAGCGTCTGCGTCTCTAGATCCCCTTCGTTTGCGTTTTTGGATCCGGCGGTCATCGCCGGAATCCGTCGCGCCCGCTCCGCGCTCCCGCGCGGACGGCGCCAGGCGATAGGGAGATTTCGAGATGCGTTGCTTTGCGTTTTTTCTGCCCGCGTTGATTCTTTTGGCCGCTTGCACGGGCGGGCTGCCGCGCGTGGTATAGCCGCATCGTCCGTCTCAGCCATCTCCGCGATCGAAAGAAGGGGACACATGTTCGAGATTCTTCCCAACTGGCATCCCGTATTCGTCCATTTCACGGTCGCCCTGTTTCTGGCCGCGGCACTCTTATTCTTTGCCGCCGCCGCGGCGCCGGCGCGGTCCTGGTCGGCCTCGTGCCGTACCGCCGCCTATTGGAACCTTTGGCTCGGCGCCGTCATGACGCTCGCCACCGTCGCCGCCGGCATCTATGCCTTCAACACGGTGCGCCACGACGAGCCGGGCCATCTCGCCATGGCCGACCACCGCAACTGGGCGCTGGCGGCGGCATCCCTCTGGTGGCTCATGGCTTTGTGGTCATGGCGCCAGCACCGCCAGCGCCGCGCGCCGGCGTTCGCGTTCCTGGCCGCGTTGGCGGTCGCGGCCGCCGTTCTCCTGGTGACCGCCTGGAAAGGGGGCGAATTGGTCTATGGCCACGGCCTCGGCGTCCGCTCGCTTCCCGAAGCGGCCGGGGAGGGCGCCCCCGCCGGCCACCATCACGACGCCGCCGGCGACCCCGGCCAGCCGGATCATGACCCTGCCGCCCACGGCGATTGAGGCGGCGCGCCTGCGAGCGGGCCGTCGGGGAAGGGTTGCGTCCAGGTTCCCTTGACCACCCATTGCTCGGCAATTTGCGATTCGTCCACCGGTGTCGCGGACATCACCTCGACCTGGAAATCGGGAATCGCGGTGAACAGCCCGTGGGTGAAACCGGTGATCGCCGGATCGGTCAGCGATCCGCCGATTGCCGGCGAGGTATAGGTGCTGCCGGTCGCGAAGGCAGCGGCGATGGCTTTGGCATCATGGTGATTCCAGGCGTTCTTGAAATCCCCATAGACGGACATGTTGGATTTCTGCTGCGGCGTCGGGCCGGTGGCGCAGGCGGCGAGTGCGAGCGTCACGGCGGTCGTCGCGGCAACGAGCGCGGCTTTGCGGTTGGTTGTGCGGGTCGTCATGGTCTCCTCCTTCATCGCTGGCACGGGCGTCTGCCCATGCGGCGAGGGAAGGCTCGCGCCGAGGCGCGATCGGAACCAGTTTGATACGGTTAGTAACTGCTAGCGGGGCCGGAAAGGCCCGAAAATCTTGAGCTCTAGCCGACGAGCGCCGATTCGAGTGCGGCGGTGAACCGGTCTTGCCAGTGGCGCGCGGTGTTGTCGCGCAATGGGGACATCATCGATTCCCAGCGCTCGCGGCGCTCCGCGAGCGGCATGTCGAGGGCGCGCTGCATGCCTTCCGCGATCGCGTCGATGTCGTAAGGATTGACGATGACGGCATCCTTGATCTCGGCCGCCGCGCCGGCGAATCGCGAGAGCACGAGCACGCCCGGATCGTCCGGATCCTGCGAGGCCACATATTCCTTGGCGACCAGATTCATTCCGTCACGCAGCGGCGTCACCAGTCCCACCCGCGCGATCCGGTAAAAGCCGGCGAGGATCCGCCGCGGCAGCGAGCGGCCGAGATAGCGCACTGGCGTCCAATCGAACTCTGCATATTTCGCATTGATCCGCCCGGTCGACCGCTCCAGCTCATGGCGGAGCACTTTGTATTGCTCGACGTCGCTGCGCGACCGCGGCGCGATCTGGAGGAGCGTCACCTGCCCCCGCTGGTGCGGCCAGCCCTCGAGCAGCCGCTCGTAGGCGGTGAAACGGTTTGGCAGGCCCTTGCTGTAGTCCAGCCTGTCGACGCCGATGATGAGGCGCTTCTGTGCGAGGCTCTCCGTGAGGCGGATCGTTTCCGGCGAGCCGACCGATTCCGCCGCCATGGCCGCGAACTCCTGCGTGTTGATGCCGACCGGAAACACGCCCGCCCGGACGCGCCGGCCGAAAGCTTCGATGCGGCCGGATCGAACCGCTCCCCCTGCGCAATTCACGATGCAATCCTCGAAGGCGCGGAGGTCGCCCTCCGTCTGGAAGCCGACGAGGTCGTATTGCGCCATCGACTCAAGAAACTTTTTGACCGGCGGCAAGACGGTCATCACGGCGGCGACGGGAAACGGCGTGTGCAGGAAAAACCCGATCGGGTTGTAGACGCCGAGCTTGCGCAGCTCCGCGGCAAGCGGCACGAGATGATAGTCGTGGACCCAGATCAGATCGTCCTCACGCAACAGCGGCTGCAACAGGCGTGCGAAAAGTCCGTTGACGCGGCAATAGCCGCCGAAATGCGCCCGCCTGTATTCGAGAAGGCCGACCCGGTAATGAAGGAGAGGCCATAGCGTGCCGTTTGCGAAGCCCCTGTAATACTCGTCGTAATCCTCGGCGCCGAGGTCGATCGTCGCGTACTGGACCCTGCCCGCTTTTCCCAAGGTGGGTTTGGCGGACGTTTCCGCTGCGACTTCGCCGCTCCATCCGAACCACAGCCCGCCCCGCGCCCGCACTGCGTCCCGCATGGCCACCGCGAGCCCGCCCGCCTCGGTCGGGCGCGCGCGGTGCATGGTCACCCGGTTGGAGACGACTACGAGGCGCGCCACAATGCTTCCTCCCAGGTCTTGCTGAGGCGCATGGCGGACAGGATCAGACCCACCATCGAAAAAGCCTGCGGGAAATTCCCCCATAATTCTCCGCTCGCGAGATCCGCGTCCTCCGACAGCAGGCCGAGATCGTTGCGCTTCGCCAGCACGTCCTCGAATATCGCGCGCGCCTCTTCGCGCCGGCCCATCGCCGCCAGCGCGTTGATGTACCAGAAGGTGCAGGCCATGAACGCCGTTGTCGGCGCTCCGAAATCGTCGGGGACCGCGTAGCGCAAGAGGCGCTTGCCGCGCAGCAGATCGCGCTCGATCGCCGCCACAGTCGCGGCGAAGCGCGGATCGGTCGGCGCGACGAACCCAACGTGTTGCAGCAGCAACAGGCTGGCATCCACATGGTCCGCGCCGAAGCTCTCGACGAAGCTCTCGCGCTTCGGGTTCCAGGCTCTGTCCAGGATCGCCGCGCGCAGGCGGTCGGCCTCCCCGCGCCAATGCGCCGCCCGTTCGAAACGCGCGATGTGCTCGGCGATCCGCGCCAGCCGGCTGCAGGCGGCCCAGCACATGACGGCGGAAAAGGTGTGCACCGCCGTGCGCTCCCGGTATTCCCACAATCCGGCGTCGCGCTCGAGTGCGACCGACGCCGCTAATTCCCCGAGTTTCTCGAGCTCGGCGAAAAGCGCGTCCCGCCCCTGTTGCTGGAGGCGCCGGTCGAAGAACATCTGGGCCGCGGCCAGCACGATGCCGCCGTAGACGTCGTGCTGCACCTGGAAGGCCGCGGCGTTTCCGACCCGCACCGGGCCCATGCCGCGGTAGCCGTGAAGCGAGGGCACGATCCGCTCCGGGGTCGCTGGCCCGGGAACGATCCCATACAGCGGCCGCAGCTTGCCCGCGGGTTCGAGCGCCACGATATTGACGATGAAGCGGATATATTCCGCCATGGTCCGCGTGGCGCTGAGCCGGTTCAGCGCCTGGACCACGAACCAAGCGTCGCGGAGCCAGCAATAGCGATAGTCCCAGTTGCGGCCGGATTCGGCCGCCTCCGGGATCGAGGTCGTCATTGCGGCCACCACCGCGCCCGTCTGCTCGAAGGTGCAGAGCTTCAACGTGATCGCCGCCCGGATCACCGCGTCCTGCCATTCGAACGGAATCGAGAGATACCGCGACCAGTCGCGCCAATAGCGGCGGGTGTCCTGCAGATGATCGTTGGCCAGCGCATCGGCCGCGACCGGCACCGTCTCGTCGAGGCCGACGATCAAATGGACCGGCTTCTGCAGGGCAAACTGCGTCTCTTCGACGAGATAGGCCACCGGCGCATCGGTCGTGATTCGCAATCCCAGATCGCCGGCGAGGAAGCGAATGTGATTGCTGCCCGAAAGCGGGGCGGGCCGCGCCGCGCCGTAGTCGAAGCGGGGGCGAGCGCGAATGCGCACGATCGGCGTTCCCGCAATCCGTTCGACGATGCGAATGAACATGACCGGCCGGTACGTGCGGTCGTGCTGTTTGAATCGCGGTGCGAAATCCGTGATTCGCACCGCACCGCCGCCGCCGTCGGTGAGCGTCGTGACAAGGATCGCGGAATTGTCCTCGTAGCGGCGCTGCGTACTCGCGAAGTCCTGGAGTTCGATGTCGAAAAATCCGCTCTCCGATTCGGCTCCGCCGTCGAGAAGATTGCAGAAGACGGGGTCTCCATCGGGTCGCGGCCAGCAGGTCCAGACGTAGCGCCCTTTGCGGTCGATCAGCGCGCTGACATGGCAATTTCCGATGACGCCGAGATTGAGGTCCTGCATCACGCCCGTGCCGCTTCGCGCGCGACTGCGCCGGGGAGCCCCGCCAGCCACACGCGAACGAATTCGGGAGACGGAAGCCAAAAGCGCCGGCCCGCGACTTCCGTGCCCTCCGCTTCGCCGGCTCCCGCTTCGCCGCCGACATGCACGGCATACCCGCCCAGCTTTTCGACGGCCGTCATCCCGTCGCGATCGGCGATGTCGTCGCCGACGAATATCGGGACGCGGCCGGCGAACGGCGGATGTTGCATGAAGGCTTCGATCGCGCGGCCCTTGTCCACGCCACGCGGGCGAATCTCGAAAACCATCTTTCCCGGCACGATCTCGAAGCCTTCGCACGCGGCCATGATGTCATCGAGAAACCGGCGGACATTGTCGCCCGCCGACGGCGCGCGGCGGTAATGGACGGCGACACCGGTACCCTTCTGTTCGACGAGAACACCCGGAATTTTTCCCGCCGCAGCGAGAACATTGGCGCGCATCGCCGCGAGTGATTCCTCTTCCACCCGCGCGCGGACGACCTGACGGCCGGGGAGTCGCAATTCCGCGCCGTGTTGCCCGGCGGCAAAAATTTTACCGGCGTGAAACAGCCGGTCGATGTCCACGAGAGCGCGTCCGCTGATGAGAGCGACGGCGCCATCGAAGGCCGTTTGCAGGCGCCGCAAGGCCTCGGGCAGCGCTTCGGGCACGAACACCGCATCGGGTGTCGCGGCGATGTCGAGCAACGTGCCGTCGATGTCGAGAAACAGGGCCCAACGGCGAATGGGCCCGGGCGGCACGCTGATCCGCTCCGCATTCTTCGCCGCCATGATGGTCCGAGTCATACCGTTCCTGCGGGCTTCGGGCAACCCGGCAATCTGTGACCGCTTCGCGCCCCGCGTGGCGCGCGGGTATCGTCATGCGCGCGTCACGATATTGTGTTGCCGAATTTTTGCACGCCGGTCTTGCCGATGTCTCGCGGCGGCCGGCGTGCGGTCGGCACCGCCGAAGGCGCGGTCGTCTCGCCCATGCGGAACGCGTCGGATCGACGCCTCTGGCGCCAGCCGTTTATCGAGTGGTCGAAATTGGCCGGTTCCCCGGAGAAAGCGACCGTGCCGGCCGGCAACCTCTGGTTCCGTCCGGCCGATTTTCGCGGGAAAGAGCCCATCCGTCCGGGCGCGGGAGAGCCCACCGGTCCCCTCGCTATTCCGGCCCGGGCCGCCCAGCCGCGGTACCCGCCTATTATGACTATAATTATAATATAGAGTGCGAAGCACCCGCCCGGGCCTCGCGAAGAAAAGACCGGGTTAAGACTTAAATCGCGCGGAATCGACCCTATCTATGACCTTCGCGTGGGTTCGTTTGGCCGGATTTGGGGTTTTCCGGGTCGCATTTCTCCGGTGACATCCGGGCGGCATCCCGGCTAGAGACGTGGGGTTTCAAAGGTAAGGCATGGACACCGTGAATCCCTCGTATCAGCCCGGGCCGACGCGCCCTGCGCCCGACCGGCGCCCGCCCGGCCGCGGCCGGGTCACGTTCTGGTTCATCGTCGTCGCGGTCCTGCTCGCCGTCGTCGTCGGCGGGCTTTACGGCTTCGAGCTGTTCCGCTCGCACATGATGGCGAAGGTCTTCGCCACCAACGTCCCGCCGCCCACCGAAGTCGCGGTGGTGAAGGCCCAATCCGAATCGATGCCGCGCTACCTGGAGGGCATCGGCACCTTGGCCGCGGTCCATCAGGTGACGGTCGCGCCCGAAACCGGCGGCCGCGTCGTCAGGATCCTGTTCGAATCGGGCGCGGCGGTGAAAAAGGGCGACCCGCTGGTGCAACTCGACGACGGGCCGGAGCGGGGCGATCTCGCCATGTATCAGGCCCAGGTGCGGCTCGCCCAGGCCAACTTGCAGCGCACCGAAACCCTGGCGCGGCAGGATTTCGCCACGAAGCAGACGGTCGATCAGAACAAGAGTCAGCTGGATCAGGCCAACGCCGGCATCGCCAAGACCCAGGCCCTGATCGCCCAGAAGCAGGTCCTGGCGCCGTTCGACGGCAAGCTCGGCGTGCGCCAGATCGATCTCGGCCAATATCTCAACGCCGGAACCGCGGTCGTGACGCTCACCGACCTCGACACGCTTTACGCCAATTTCACTTTGCCCGAACAGGACCGCGGCCAGATCGACGTCGGCCAGTCGGTCGAGATCCGCGTCGATGCCTTCCCCGACCGCGTGTTCGAAGGCAAGGTGACGACCATCGAGCCGCAGATCGATCCCCAGACCCGAACCATGAAGGTCCAGGCGGCGCTCGCCAATGCGGATCACGCGCTGTTGCCCGGCATGTACGCCAATGCCCGCGTGGCGCTGCCGCCGCTGCCCGATGTCGTCACCATTCCCGAAACGGCGGTCTACAACACCGCCTACGGCGATTCCGTCTATGTCGTGCGCGAGGACGAGAAGGCGGCCGACGGCAAGCCGGCGCTCAAGGCGATGCAGACCTTCGTCACCACCGGCACGCATCACGACGGCAAGGTCGCGATCCCGAAGGGGCTTGCCGTCGGCGACCAGGTGGTGAAGACCGGACAGAACCGGCTCCATAACGGCGCCGCCGTCACGATCAAGCAGGAAGAAAGCCCGCTCAAGATCCCGAGCAAGCCGCCGGTGGACTGACGTCCCCGGATTCTGGAAGGCGCCCCGAGCGACATGCGTTTCACCGACATCTTCATCAGCCGGCCGGTGCTCGCCACCGTCGTCAGCCTTCTCATCTTGTTCTTGGGCTTACGCGCCTTTTTCGATCTCCCCGTCCGCCAGTATCCCAAGCTCGAGAACACGGTGATCACCATCACCACGAGCTACCCCGGCGCCTCGCCCGATCTGATGCAGGGCTTCATCACCCAGCCGATCGAGCAGGCGGTCTCGGCGGCCGAAGGCCTCGATTACCTCACCTCGTCCTCGACCCAGGGGACCAGCACGATTTCGGCCTATGTGAAGCTCAACTTCGATCCCAACAAGGCCATGACCGAGGTCATGGCCAAGGTGCAGCAGGTGAAATACCTGATCCCGAAGGAATCGAACGATCCGATCATCGTCAAGGCGACCGGCGAGACCATCGCCATCATGTACATCGGCTTCGCCAGCCCCGAGCTGAGTTCGCCCGCGATCTCCGACTATTTGTCGCGCGTCGTGCAGCCGCTCATCGCCACGGTGGACGGCGTGGCCTCGGCCGACATTCTGGGCGGCCAGGTGTTCGCCATGCGCATCTGGCTCAACCCGGACAAAATGGCCGCGCGCGGCGTCTCCGCGCAGGACATCTCGGCCGCCATCGCCGCCAATAATTTCCAGGCCGCCCCGGGCCAGACCAAGGGCTACTTCACCATCACCAACGTGGTCGCCAACACCGGCCTCACCGATATCGAGCAGTTCCGCAACATGGTGGTGAAGGCGCAGAACGGCGCGCTGGTGCGCTTGCGCGACGTGGCGATGGTCGAGCTCGGCGCGCAAAGCACCGACTCCTCGGTGTGGATGAACGGCGAGCATGCGGTGTTCGTCGGCGTCCAAGCCACCCCCACCGGCAATCCGCTCAACATCGTCAAGGGCGTGCGCGCCCTGATCCCGACGCTGGAGCGCTCGCTCCCGCCCACGGTGAAGATGGCGATCCCCTACGACTCGACCAAATTCATCCAGGCCTCGATCGACGAGGTGGTTCACACGCTGGCGCTCGCGGTCGGCATCGTCATCGTCGTCATCTTCCTGTTTCTGGGCTCGATCCGCTCGGTCGCGATCCCGGTCGTCACCATCCCGCTGTCGCTGATCGGCGCCTGCGTGGTCATGCTCGGCTTGGGCTTCAGCATGAACCTGCTCACGCTGCTCGCCATGGTGCTCGCCATCGGCCTCGTCGTGGACGACGCCATCGTCGTCGTGGAGAACATCTACCGCCACATCGAGGAAGGTAAAACGCCGGTCCAGTCCGCCATCATCGGCGCGCGCGAGATCGTCGGGCCCGTGATCGCCATGACCATCACGCTGGCCGCGGTCTATGCGCCGATCGGCTTTTTGACCGGCCTCACCGGCTCGCTGTTCCGCGAATTCGCCTTCACGCTGGCCGGCTCGGTGATCATTTCGGGGATCATCGCGCTCACCCTCTCGCCGATGATGTGCTCGATGCTGCTCAAGCATCACAATCCGGGCGGCTTCGCCGGCGTCATCGACAAGGTATTCGACGCCACCACGCGCTGGTACGGGCGCCGCCTCGACCGCTCGCTGGATTACCGGCCCGTGGTGCTGCTGTTCGCCGCGGTCATTCTCGGCACCGTCTATTTCCTGTTTACCCATTCCAAGGCGGAGCTCGCGCCCGCCGAGGACCAGGGCGTGATCTTCGCGCTGGCCAAGGGCCCGCAATACGCCAATCTCGATTACACGGAAGCCTACGCCCGCCAGATCGACGGCGTTTATTCGTCGTTCCCGGAAACCTTCACGCGCTTCGTGGTCAACGGCCGCGGCGGGGTGAACCAGGGGTTCTCCGGCTTCGTCATGAAGCCCTGGAGCGAGCGCTCGCGCACGGCGATGCAGATGCTGCCGCTGGCGCAGCAGAAGCTGAGCGCCATCGACGGCCTCAACGTCTTCGCCTTCGGCCGTCCGCCGCTTCCCGGAACCCAGGGCGGCCTGCCGGTGCAGATGGTGATCAACGCGCCCGCCGATTTCCGCACCGTTTACGACACCATGGACCGGATCAAGGCGGAGGCGCGCAACAGCGGCCTGTTCATCGTCACCGACAGCGACCTCGAATTCAACAACCCGGTGGTGCGCGTCCATGTCGATCACGCCAAGGCCAACGACCTCGGCATCACCATGCAGTCGGTGGCGGGCACGCTGGCCACCATGCTGGGCGGCAATTACGTCAACCGCTTCGACCTGAACGGCCGCTCCTATCGGGTCATCCCCCAGGTGCCGCGGATCGACCGCCTCACCCCCGCGGCGCTCGGCAACTACTATATAAAGACCGCGAGCGGCGATTCCGTGCCGCTCTCCACCATCGCCTCGGTCGCCACCGGCACCGATCCCAACGCGCTGACGCATTATAACCAGCTCAACGCCGCCACCTTCTCGGCGGTGCCCATGCCGGGCGTCACCATGGGCCAGGCGGTCGGTTTCCTCGAGGCCACCGCGGCCAAGATCCTGCCGCCCGAGTTCAACCACGCCTATTTGTCGGAATCCCGCCAATACGTGACCGAGGGCAGCCAGCTCGCCATCACCTTCGCCTTCGCCCTCATCATCATCTTCCTGGTGCTGGCCGCCCAGTTCGAGAGCATGCGCGATCCGCTGGTGATCCTGGTTTCCGTGCCGATGTCCATCTGCGGCGCGCTGCTGCCGCTGTTCTTCGGCCTGGCCACGCTCAACATCTACACCGAGGTCGGGCTGGTGACGCTGATCGGCCTCATCTCCAAGCACGGGATCCTCATGGTCTCCTTTGCCAACGACCTCCAGCGCAACGAGAAGCTGGACAAGCGCAGCGCCATCGCCCGCGCCGCCCGCGTCCGCCTGCGCCCGATCCTCATGACCACCGCCGCCATGGTGGTCGGCCTCGTGCCGCTCCTGGTCGCGACCGGCGCCGGCGCCTCCAGCCGCTTCTCCATCGGCGTCGTGATCGTCGCCGGCATGTCGATCGGCACGCTGTTCACGCTGTTCGTCCTGCCCGCCGTCTACACCCTGTTCGCCAAGGACCACCGGCCCGAGGCTTCCGCCGCGCGCACCGCCGAAATCGAGGCCGTCTCGTGAGAAGTTCCCTCTCCCGCTCGCGGGAGAGGGAGTTCGTCGAAAAAAACGCGCCCGGATGCGCGTTTTTCAACGAACTTGGGTGAGCGGCCGGATTGAGAAGTTCCCTCTCCCGCTCGCGGGAGAGGGTTAGGGTGAGGGACCAGATGAAGCGTGAGGGGCCAGACGGACGGTGAGGGCTCGTGCGAAGCGGCCGCGAAGGTGAAATGACATATAAGCCTCGTTCCACAACCCGCCGCGCACGACCTGCGCCATGCGCCGACCGATGCGGAAAAATTGCTTTGGGCGCGGCTCCGCTCGCGGGGCTTTGCCGGACATAAGTTCCGCCGCCAGCGTCCGATCGGTCCTTACGTCGCCGACTTTGCCTGTTTGGCGGGCCGGCTCGTCGTCGAAATAGACGGCGGGCAACATGCCGCGGCCTCGGCCAAGGAGCTGCGCCGCACCGTTTTTCTTGAGAAGCAGGGGTTTCGGATCTTGCGTTTCTGGAATCACGAGGTGCTCGGCAACATCGAGGGCGTTCTGGCGGCAATCTCCTGTGCTCTCGAAATGCCCTCACCCCGGCCCTCTCCCGCATGCGGGAGAGGGAGACATGAACTCGCATAATTTCCCCTCTCCCACAAAGCGGGAAGATTGCGTCAAGAAAACGCGCCAGGTGCGCGTTTTTAGCAAGCTCGGAGGGGCCAGATTCAGAAGTTCCCTCTCCCGCTTGCGGGAGAGGGTTAGGGTGAGGGGCCAGATGAAGGGTGAGGGACCAGATTAAGCGTGAGGGGGCCAAATGAAGCGTGAGGGCTCGTGCGAAGCGGCCCGCGGCTGCGGCACAAACCCCTTTGACATTCT
>DATDPM010000019.1:0-12852 GCA_035292745.1 Alphaproteobacteria bacterium
GGTGCGGGGCGGCCGGCTCGTGCTGTGCGCGGGCGCACTTGGCTCTCGCTACCAGGAACTGAGCGGGTTCGTGCGCTACGTCGGCAAGCCGCATTCGCAGGTCTATCGCCGCTGCTTCGAGGTTTTGGGAATTTCCGCGCCGAAGCGGATTCTCGCGATCGGCGATTCGCTCGTCACCGACGTCGCCGGCGCGGCGGCGCTGGGCATGGACACGATCTTCGTCACCGGCGGCTTGTATGCGGCGGAGCTCGGCGTCGCGCCGGAAACGCCGCCCGAGCCTGCGCGCCTTGCGGCGCTCTACGCGCAGGCCGGTGTCGCACCGATGGCGGCGATGCCGCTGTTCGCCTGGTAGCAGCGGGGAATGTTCGCCTGGTAGCGGCGGGGAATGACGTTACGCCGCCGCGGCGTTGGCCCGCGCCCAGGCTTCGATCTCGGCGGCGCCGATCCCGCCCGATTCCAGTTCTTGCAGCACCGCCGCGGCTTCGGCCTCGGGTGCATCGAGAATTTTCCCGCCCAGGCGCAGCACCGCGTCGAGGGCGGCCAAGGCGAGCGCGCCGTTGCCGCGCCCAAGCGCGCGGGAATGGGCGATCGCCGCGGCGTAGCTGGCCGCCAGCCGGAACGCGTCGGCAGTGCCGGCTTGTATCAGGGCGCGGGGTTTCTCGAGCGCGCGGGCGAGTTTCGCCTCGTCGAGGGTGGGCGGGATTTCGCGGTACTCGGCGGCGAGCATCAAATGGATCGCGCGCAAGATCCGCGTATCGCGCCAGCGCATGCGGGCAATGACTGGGCCTGCCATCGCCGCCTATTTCGATCCGCGGGCGAGCGCCCGCAGCGCATTGCGGAATTTGCGCCGCGTCGCGTCGAACGCCTCCATCGCCGCGGCGAAACTTTCCTCATGGGGCGAGATCAGGAATCCGTCGGGCGCTTCGGTCAGGAACAGCTCGTCGCCCTCCCGCACATTGAGGCGCGCGACCGCCTCCTTGGGCAGGGTGAGTCCCAGCGAATTGCCGACGCGCCGCAGCTTCAGCCGGTGCATGGGCTCCTCAGGTGGACACGATAGTTATAACGTCATAATACGAATATTATAACTTCGCGAATAAGTCCAGCGCCGCAAAAAGAGCCGCAGGCGAAAGGGCGCGGCCTTGGGGATGAATCGGGGCTGGGTGGAGGGGCGCTGGCGGAGTTGGGGACCGGCGCACAGGCGCGGGGGCAAGCTCAGCGGCCGCGCGGGCAATAAGGGGCCGGAAGCGAAGAAAGAGAGTCGGTGGCGCGGGTTTGGCGTGGCGGCGGCCGCGCGGGGGTTGCGCGCGGTCGGGCCAATGCCGGCGCGGGCCGGGCGGGATCGGAACGCGGCCTTGGCCGGGCGGGATCGGAACGCGGCCTTGGTCGTGGTCGGTCCATTGCCGGCGTGGGCCGGGCGGGATCGGAAGGCGGCCTTGGTCGTGGTCGGTCCATTGCCGGCGCGGGTCGGGCGGGATCGAAGCGCGGCCTTGGCTCGGGGATGGGCGCGGAATGGCAGGGGCAAGGACGCTAGGAGGGCGGCGCGGAAGGCCGCCGCGGGCGGCATGGACCGGTGCTGCGGTGCACCGTATATTGCGGCCTTAGCGGCGGGCCGGGGCGCGCCGCAACGAGGATGCGACGAGGAAAGGGACGTTCGGGGATGGCGGATTTTCCCGACAAGACATTGGCGGAATGGGAGGCGCTCGCGGCCGAGGAGATGAAGGGCCGCGGGGCGGACGCACTGACCTGGATGACGCCGGAAGGGATTCGGGTGAAGCCCCTGTTCACCGCCGCCGACCTCGAAGGCCTGGAGCAGATCGAAACCTTGCCCGGATTCCCGCCGTTCCTGCGCGGCCCGCGCGCGACCATGTTCGCGTTCCGGCCGTGGACCATCCGCCAATACGCCGGGTTCTCGACCGCCGAGGAATCGAACGCCTTCTACCGCGCGGGGCTGCGCAACGGGCAGATGGGGCTTTCGGTCGCCTTCGATCTCGCCACCCACCGCGGCTACGACAGCGACCACCCACGCGTCGTCGGCGACGTGGGCAAGGCGGGGGTCGCCATCGATTCCGTCGAGGACATGAAAATCCTGTTCGACGGCATCCCGCTGGAGGAGATGAGCGTCTCCATGACCATGAACGGCGCGGTGCTGCCGGTGCTCGCCGGGTTCATCGTCGCCGGCGAAGAGCAGGGCGTGAGCCAAGACAAGCTCTCGGGCACGATCCAGAACGATATTCTGAAAGAGTTCATGGTCCGCAACACCTACATCTATCCGCCCGGGCCGAGCATGCGGATCGTCGCCGATATCATCGAATACACGGCCAAGAACATGCCGCGCTTCAATTCCATTTCGATCTCGGGCTATCACATGCAGGAGGCGGGGGCGACCGCGGTGCAGGAGCTGGCCTTCACGCTGGCCGACGGCCTCGAATACGTGCGCGCGGCGATGAACCGCGGCCTCGACGTGGACGATTTCGCGCCGCGGCTCTCGTTCTTCTTCTCCGTCGGCATGAATTTCTTCATGGAGATCGCCAAGCTGCGCGCCGCGCGCCTGATGTGGGCGCGGATCATGCGCCGGTTCAACCCGAAGAACCCGATCAGCATGGCGCTGCGCACCCATTGCCAGACGTCGGGCGTCAGCCTGACCGAGCAGGACCCGTACAACAACATCGTGCGCACCACGATCGAGGCGATGGCGGCGGTGCTGGGCGGAACGCAATCGCTCCACACCAATTCCTTCGACGAGGCGCTGGCCTTGCCGACGCCGTTCTCGGCGCGCATCGCCCGCAACACCCAGCTCATCATCGCGGAAGAGACCGGCATCCCCAAGGTGATCGACCCGCTGGGCGGCTCGTTTTATGTCGAGGCGCTGACCAACAGCCTGGCTATTGAGGCCGGCAAGCTGATGGACGAGGTCGAGGAGCTGGGCGGCATGACCAAGGCGGTCGAATCCGGCATGCCGAAGCTGCGCATCGAGGAATCGGCCGCGCGCCGGCAGGCGCGAATCGACCGCGGCGAGGAAGCGGTGGTTGGCGTCAACAAGTACCAGCCGGAAAAGCCGGAGCACGTGGACATTTTGGTGGTGGACAACACCCGGGTGCGCGAGGCCCAGGTCGCGCGGCTGAAACGCATCCGTGAGACCCGCGACGAGAAGAAATGCCAGAAAGCGCTCGAGGCGCTGACCGAGGCGGCGCGCTCGGGGCAGGGCAATCTTCTCGAGCTTTCGATCGCGGCGACGCGGGCGCGGGCCAGCGTCGGCGAAGTCTCCTACGCGCTGGAGAAAGTTTTCACCCGCTACCGCGCGACGACCCAGAGCGTGTCGGGCGTCTATGCCTCGGAATACGCGGGCGACGCGGAATTCGCGCGCATCCAGCAGGAGGTCGCGAAATTCGCCGACGCGGAAGGCCGCCGCCCGCGCATGCTGGTGGTGAAGCTGGGCCAGGACGGCCACGACCGCGGCGCCAAGGTGATCGCCACCGCCTTCGCCGACCTCGGCTTCGACGTGGACGTGGGGCCGCTGTTCCAGACGCCGGAGGAAGCCGCCCGCCAGGCGATCGAGAACGACGTGCATGTGGTCGGCGTGTCCAGCCAGGCGGCGGGCCACCGCACGCTGGTCCCCTTGCTGGTGGAGGAGCTGCGCAAGCAGGGCGCGGACGACATATTGGTCGTATGCGGCGGCGTCATCCCGCCTCAGGACTACGATTTCCTGAAGAAGAAGGGCGTGGCCGCGATCTACGGCCCGGGCACCAACATCCCGGCCGCCGCGGCGGAAGTCTTGGGGCTCATCGCGAAGAAGCGGCGCGCGGCGTAGCTGCGCCGAACCCACGTCCATTTTTTGCCGTTTGAGGGGCGAAATGGCCGGGGGACCACGATGCCAGAGGGAATGCCGGCCAGCGTGGCTGTTATCGGCCACCGGGCCGGCGTCAGAAGGGATAACTGGCTGACAGTCCGACCATAAAGCTCCGTGGCGTTCCCGACTCGTAGAAGCGGCTGCTGCCCTCGTTGACGATCACCGATCCGGCGTACACCTCGTCGAGCAGGTTGTCGATGCGGAGGAACTCGCTCAGCCTTAAGGCGCCGAGCTCCTGTTTCAGGACCATGCGCCAATTCAGAAGGCCGTAAGGATCGGCGGTTTCGGTGTTGGTGTCGTTGGCATAAACCGCGCTGACGTAGCGCCCCTCAACCGCCGTGGAAACCCCTCCATCGCCGCTCTCCCATTGAATTTCGCCATAAAAAGTTTTCGCGGGAATGCCGGGAATCTTATTCCCGGCGGGAACGGGCACATTGGCGGTGCTGCAGCCCGACGCGGTACAGGTCTTGAACGGGCTGTCGAACTCGGCGTTGAGGTAGGTAAAGGAAACGAGCGAGCTGAAACCGTCGCCCCAATAGCCGTCGAGGCTTACCTCGATCCCCTTGCGGCTCGTTTTGTCCACGTTCTGGTAAACGGTGCGGCCGCCGTTGTTGCTGAGCACCGAGAGGTCGTTCTGGGTGGCGGTCTTGAAAAGAGCGACGTTCGTCCGCAGCATCTTCCACATCATCGCCTTGACGCCGATTTCGTAGCTGCGACTCTCCGAGGGCTTAAGACCGGTGTTCAATCCCGCCGCTCCGCCGGGACTGTAGGCGAGTTCGGAGATGGCCGGCGTTTCGAACCCTTCGCCGAAACTGGCGTAAAGGTTAACCTCGGGCGCCGCCTTGAATACCAGGCCGGCGACGGGCGTGATGCTGTCGAACGTGATATGTCCGCTGTCGTTGCCGTTGCCGGCGATGATGTTGACGAAGTGATCTTCGGAATCGAAGTTGATGTTATCGTGCCGAAATCCGGCGCTTAGGATCCAGCGTTCCGCCAGCATCCATTCGGCCTGGAGATATTGATCTACGTTATAGACGGTGTCGGTCTCGTCGCGCCGCAGTCTTCCGCGCACGCCGAGGACCGTGGTGCCGCCCGCGGTCACGAAATTTTCCCATCCTTGGCGCAATTGGGAAAGGATGTCGTAATTGGCGCCGAGGGTGACCGTATAATCGCGGTCGATAAGGCTGCCCTTGTGGGTCCAGCGCCCGTCGAACCCCCCGAACAGATTGTCGAGACCGATCTCGCCGCCGCCGCTGTTGGCCGGCGTTTGGGCGCCGACGGGCACGGCCAGGAACTGGTCCACCAGACGCTTCCCGGCATAGCCGGTGGCGCGGAGCGTGTCGTCGTTGCCGATTTTCCGCTCATAAACGAGCCCGGATTGATAATTGGTTTGGCTCTTTCTCGTGTTGAAATTTGTCGCGCTGGAATCCACCTGCCGCTGGTTCTGGAGGAATTGTTGCTTCGAGAGGCCCAGCGGATCCTGCGTCTGCGGCTGATCGAGCATGTTCAGGGTGATCGCGAGGGAGGAATCGGCATCGACGGTGTATTTCACTTTGCCGTTGAAGGTGCTGCGGGTCGCGGCACTGTGGTCGCGATAGCCGCCGGTTTGAAAGCGCGACAAATCGCCGATGTAATTCACATCGCCCTCCTGCCCGCCGAATTTGAGCCCGACCTTGCTGGTGCCGAAGCTGCCGTACCAACCGTTGGCCGTCAGCGTCGGCCGGGCGGGCCCATCCTCGGTGAAGGTCTGGATGACGCCGCCCGCGGCGTTGCCGTAAAGGGCGGAGAACGGGCCGCGCATGACCTCCATGCTGCCGGCGGAACCGAGATCCATGATGTTTGCCTGACCCTGTCCGTCGGGCTGGGTCAAAGGCACGCCATCGGCATAAAGGCGGATGCCGCGGATGCCGAAGGTGGAGCGCGCGCCGAAGCCGCGAATGGAGATCTGCAGGTCCTGGGCGTAATTCTGACGGGTGTTGGCGACCACGCCGGGCGCCTTCATCAGCATTTCGGAGGCGTTGACCGTCGGCTGCCCTTGCTGAATCTGCTCGTTGTCGAAGGCGTCGATGGAAACGGGCACGTCGAAGCTCGACCGCTCATTTCGGGTGGCGGTTACCACGACCGGTGGAACCTGAAATGTCGTATCTTCGGCGAGCGCCGGGCCGGCAAATCCCACGACGGGCAAGAGAAACCAGAATCGCGGACCGTATTTCATCGAAATCCCCCGGGGTGTCGCCCCAGGCCTCGCCCGAAAACGACCAGTGCTGCCCTGTGGAAACCGTGAGATCGAAAACGGGCGGGTGCGCCCATTCGCCGTGCAAGTCGATACTGTGGATTCATTTACAGCGTTACAAATGAACCCCCGGTGAATACCATGCTTTACTTATAATTATTAAAAACCGGCGGCGACCCGCTCGTGAAGCGGGAACACCGGATGGATGAACCTGTGATGAATACTAGGTTTTACTTATAATTATTAAAATCGGGCGTGACGCCGCTCGTGAATCCGGGGACGCCCGCGCCGGTGCCGCGCCGCATGCAACCGTTCGCCGGCTCTCGTCCGCTTTTTACCTTTTGACGGGCGAAATGCCCGGGTACCACCATGCCAAAGGGGATGCCGGCCAACGCGGCCATTATCGGCCGCCGGGCCGGCCCGGGCTTTGGGGGAGATCGCCATGCGTCTTTTAATATCAGCCGCGATTTTTTTCGCGGCATGGTCCAGCGCCGCCGCGGCGGACGACATCTGGACGAAATTCCGCTCCGACGCCGACGGCTTCTCGGTCGAATTCCCCTACACCCCGACGGCACAGGAGCCGCTTCCGCTCGTGGTCGGCGACGTGACGGTTGCCTCGCGCAGCTACGCGCTGGATCTGGACAAGACCGCGTACCTCGTGAGCGTGAGCGAATATTCCAACAAGCTGCTGATTTCCAATCCCCAGATGTTCCTCGACAGCCTGGTCCGCAAGCAGAGTGCCGGCGGCGCGGTCGAGGACAACTCGCCGATCGAGGTCGGCGGCAATCCCGGCCGGGAAGTGGTTTTCACGGCGGCCGACGGCGCGTGGGTTCACGCCTACGAGATCTACGCCTCGGGGAAGCTGTACCAGATCGTGTTCCGGGAAAAAGGGAAGGACCACGGCGGCTCGCACAAAGACGCCGCGCGATTCCTGAAGTCGTTCCGTTTCATTCCGGCCCCTTAAATGAAGGCGGATCACTCCGCGCGGTTGTTGTATCCAGCCAGTGCCCCCCTCTCGCTGCCAAACCCTCGCTGCTATGCTAAACTTCGCCGTTCCGCCCGCATTCCGGGCGGTTAGGCCGGGTGGTTAGCTTGTCTCCACGCATCGCGCATTTCGCACGACTTATGATTCTGTTCGCGGCCTTCGCGTTGGGCGCGGCGGGGCCGGGCGCGGCGCTTCTTTTCGGCGCGGCGGGCACGGTGTTATTTACCGCGGGCGGCGCGTTCGCCGCCGAGGCGCAAAACCAGGACAGGGCGTTCGCCGCCAAGGCGGTGGAATGGACCAAGACCCTGGAACAGGCCCGCCGCGAGCTGACCGATCCGAAGCTCAGCGACGACGAGTTCGAGTCGGTCCGCGCCCGCACCGAGCAGGTTTACGGAGACGCGCTGGACGCCTGGCACGACGCCCAGAGCGAGGCGGATTCCACGCGCAAGCTGTTGCAGGCGCTGGGCCCCGAGCCCAAGGAAGGCGAGGCGGAGGAAACCGCGGACGTAACGGCCCAGCGCAAGACCCTGCAGACGCAGCTTGCGGCCTTCGAGGGCCGCATGAAGCAGGCGGACCTCATCGTCGCCCGGGCCAACGACCTGCGCGGCACCTTCCTCGCCGCCAGCCAGGAACGCTTGGCCGGGCGATTGCTCGTTCAAGGGCCGTCGCCCTTGCTGCCGTCGGTTTGGGCGAAGGCGGTTCCCGAATTCGTCACCACCTTCGCCCAGCTTGTCGCGGTGCCGTTGGAGTGGCTCGCCGCGGGCACCTATGTCGAGCGCGGCGTCTATTCGCTGGCGATCCTGCTGACGGGGCTGGTCCTCGCGGTTCTTATCGGCTGGCCGCTGCGCAAATGGCTGCTGCGGCGCCTGCTGGGCGCGGCGGTCGAGGGGGTGGGCCGCGGCCTGTTGCCGTCGCTCGCGGTCGCGGCGGTCTATGTCACGTTCTTGAGCTTGGAATTATTCTCCGCCCATCTTGCGCCGATCGCCTCGGGCCTGTGCCTGGGTCTCATCTTCTTCATTCTCGTTTCCAGTCTCGCGCGCGCGGCGCTGTCGCCCGACATGCCGCGCTGGCAGCTCGCCCCGCTCGATCCCGAAAACGCCAAGACCATCAGCCGGGTGATCACGGGGCTGGCTGCCGTCGCCGCGGTCATCATCTTCCTCCACGAATCGGTGAACGAGGCGAAGATGTCGGTCGAGTTCACGACCGTCTTCAACTTCGTCACCAACAGCATGGTCGCGGCCGGGATGCTGTTCCTGCTGCGCCGCCGCCTATGGCAGTTCACGCCCCAAGGAGCGGGGGCGGCGCGGGACGCGAGCGACAAGGCCGCCGCGCCCGAGGGAAAGCTGCCCGAGGAGCTGCTCAAGGTCCGCCGCCGGGTGTTGCCGGTCCTTCGCATCGTGATGATCGGGGTGGCCGTGGCGATTCCGATTTCAGGGCTGTTTGGCTACTACAAGCTGTCCGCCTATCTCACCTCGAACCTGGTGTGGAGCGCCGCCCTCATCGGCGGGCTGTGGCTGTTGCGCGAGCTGATGCGCGAAGTGATCGAGCTTTTGCTGACGCGCGACGAGCGGCTGGCGCCCAAGGTGCAGCGCGCGCTGACGGTCTCCGAGCGGGGCAGCCGCGTGCTTCAGTTCTGGCTGCTGTTCGGCATCAACCTGGTGCTGATCGCGGGCGGCGTCGTGTTCGCGCTGCCGATCTGGGGGGTGAGCTGGCACGACCTTTCGGGCTGGCTCAAGAGCTCCGAGGCCGGGCTTTACGTCGAGCGGCTGACCTTCTCGCTTTCCGACATCGCCACCGCCTTCCTGGTGTTCGCCGGCATCCTGATCGTGACGCGGTGGCTGCAACGTTCGCTGGAAGAGCGCATCTTCCCGCAGACCCGGCTCGACATCGGCGTGCGCCATTCGCTCAAGGCCGCGGTCGGGTACATCGGCCTGATTCTGGCGCTCGTCGCCGGCGTTTCGGCGCTCGGCCTCGACCTCACCAATCTGGCGCTGGTCGCGGGCGCGCTGTCGGTCGGCATCGGCTTCGGGCTGCAGGCGATCGCCGGCAACTTCGTCTCGGGGCTCATTCTGCTGATCGAGCGACCCATCAAGGTCGGCGACTGGGTGCGCGTCGGCGAGAAGGAAGGATTCGTGAAACGGATCAGCGTGCGCGCGACCGAGCTCGAGACCTTCCAGCGCGCCAACATCATCGTCCCCAACTCCGAGATCCTATCCACCGCCGTCGTGAACCTGACCCACAGGGACCACTTCGGCCGCATCGACATCCCCGTGGGCGTCGCCTACGGCAGCGACGTGGAGAAGGTGAGAGAGGTGCTGGTGCGCTGCGGCGCGCAGCATCCCGCGGTGTTGAAATCGCCGCCGCCCGCGGCGCTGCTGCTGGGTTTCGGCGACAGCTCGCTCGATTTTCAGCTTCGCGTCCACGTCGACCGGATCGAGCGCTATTGGACGATCGTGAGCGACCTGCATTACGCCATCGAGAAGGCGTTCCGCGAGGCGGACATCGTCATCCCGTTCCCGCAGCGGGATTTGCATATGCCCGATCTGGAGCGTCTCCAGGCGGCCATGGGCGCGCGCGCGGTGCCGCCGGGCGAGGGCGAAACCCCGTCCGCCGGCGAACCGGCGCCGCGCCCCGGCCTCGCCGCCAAGAAGGGGCTGGCGTAGCCGTGACATGAAACACCTTTGGCCGGGCGTACCGATCGCGCTCGCCTCGGCGCTGCTGTTCGGCGCCAGCACGCCGTTCGCGAAACTGCTGCTCGGCACAGTCGATCCCTGGGTGCTGGCCGGACTGTTGTATCTGGGCGCCGGGCTGGGATTGGCCGGCGCCGAAGCGAGCCGCAATCTGTTCCGTGTTCCGCGTCCCGAGGCGCCGCTCCGGCGCGGGGACTGGCCTCTATTGGCCGCGGTCGTCATGGTCGGCGGCGTCATCGGGCCGGTGCTTCTCATGTTCGGGCTGGCGCGGATCGATGCGGCTTCCGCGTCGCTGCTGCTGACGCTGGAGGGGCTGGCGACGATGGCGATCGCGTGGACCGTTTTCCGCGAGAACGCCGATCGGCGCATCGTCGCCGGCGCACTTTCCATTCTTGCCGGGGCGGCGGTGCTGTCGTGGCCGGGCGACGGCGTGGCGCTCGGCGCGGGCGCGCTTCTGATCGTCGCGGCGTGTATGGCCTGGGCGATCGACAACAACCTCACGCGCCTATTGTCCGCTTCCGATCCCTTGCAGATCGCCATGGTGAAGGGACTGGCAGCCGGCGCCGTGAACCTGGGCCTCGCGCTCGCGGCTGGGGCGCGGCTGCCGCAGGCGGGCGCCATCGCTTACGCCCTTGCGGTCGGGTTTCTCGGCTACGGCGCCAGTCTTGCCCTGTTCGTCTTGGCCCTGCGGCATCTCGGAGCCGCGCGCACTTCGGCCTATTTCGGCATCGCGCCGTTCGCCGGCGCCTCGCTTGCCGTCGTCATGCTGGGCGAGCCCGTCACCGCAGCCCTGATCGGCGGCGGCGCGCTGATGGCGGCGGGGATTTGGCTGCACCTTGCCGAACGGCACCAGCACGCTCATGTTCACGAGAGGATGGCCCACGAACACCGGCACGAGCATGACGCGCATCACCGGCATGCGCACAAGCCCGGCGACCCGCCGGGAAGCCCGCACACGCATTGGCACGTGCATGCGCCGCTCGTCCACCGCCACCCGCATTACCCCGACTTGCACCACCGCCATGGCCACGGCTAAGTGGAACCGGAATCCGGCGCGGCCTTGCGCCGGGGGTGCCGCTCCAAATATGTTCCCACAGCGCGAATTGCCGCCTTTGCCGTGCCGATGACCATGAAACCGGAATCGTTTCCCTGCGCCGCGCCGGCCGGCACCGCGGCGGGCCGCGGCATATGAGGCCGCGGGGATCCATGACGCCGCCCGCATCCGCTCCGCCCAAGGGAAAGGCGCGCAGAGCCGACCTCCGCGCGATCCGGACCTTGCTGCCGTATTTGTGGCCGCGCGGCTCGTTCGAGCTGCGCGCCCGCGTGGTGCTGGCCATGACGCTGCTGGTCCTGGCCAAGGTGGCGAACGTCTATGTGCCGATCCTCTACAAGAAGGCGGTGGACGCGCTCACGCATCCGGGCGAGATCGCGCTGGTGCTGCCGATCGCCATCCTGGTCGCCTACGGGCTGCTGCGGATCGTGGCGCTGGCCTCCGGCGAGCTGCGCGACATGGTGTTCGCCAAGGTGGCGCAACGCGCCATCCGGACGGTTGCGCTCGAAACCTTCCGCCATCTGCACCGGCTGTCGCTGCGCTTTCACCTTGAACGCCAGACCGGGGGATTGAGCCGGGCCATCGAGCGCGGCATGAACGGCATCGAGTTCCTGCTGTCGTTCACGCTGTTCAACGTGCTGCCCACGCTGTTCGAGATCCTGCTGGTGTGCGGGATCCTGTGGGGGCTCTACAATTTCGCCTTCGCCGCGGTGACGTTCATCACCATCGCCGCCTACATCTGGTACAGCCTGGCCATCACCGAGTGGCGGCTCAAGTACCGCCGCGAGATGAACGCGATGGACAGCGAGGCCAACACCAAGGCCATCGACAGCCTGCTCAACTACGAGACCGTCAAATATTTCGGCAACGAGGACCACGAGGCGCGGCGCTTCGACGCCTCGATGCAGCGCTACGAGAGCGCCGCCATCAAGAGCAAGACCAGCCTTTCGCTGCTCAACATCGGCCAGGGGGCGATCATCGCCGGCGGGCTCACCGCGGTGATGATCATGGCCGGGCAGGGGGTGGTCAAAGGCACCATGACCATCGGCGACTTCGTGCTGGTCAATTCCTATCTCGTGCAGCTCTACCTGCCGCTCAATTTCCTCGGCTTCGTCTATCGCGAGATCAAGCAGTCGCTGACCGACATCGAGCAGATGTTCACTCTGTTGTCGGTGAGCGCCGAGGTGGAAGACGCGCCCGGCGCCAAGCCCCTGGCGGCGGGGCCGGGCGAGATCGCCTTCGACAACGTATCCTTCGCCTACGATCCGCGCCGGGCGATCCTGCAGGATGTCTCGTTCCGCATTCCGCCGGGCCGTACGCTCGCCATCGTCGGCGCGAGCGGGGCGGGGAAATCGACGATCTCGCGCCTGCTGTTCCGCTTCTACGACATCGACGAGGGAAAGATCGCGATCGACGGCCAGGACATCCGCGACATCACGCAAAGCAGCCTGCGCGCCGCCATCGGCATCGTCCCGCAGGACACCGTGCTGTTCAACGACAGCGTCTATTACAACATCGCCTACGGCCGGCCCGAGGCGACCAAGGAAGAGGTCGAGGAGGCGGCGCGGCTCGCCCATATCCACGAATTCGTCAGCCGCCTTCCCGACGGCTACAAGACCGTGGTCGGCGAGCGGGGCCTCAAGCTTTCGGGCGGCGAGAAGCAGCGCGTCGCGATCGCCCGCACAATTTTGAAGCGCCCGCGGATCCTGCTGTTCGACGAGGCGACGTCGGCCCTCGATTCCCACACCGAGAAGGAGATCCAGGCCAGCTTACGCGAGGTCTCCGCCGACCGGACCACGCTGGTGATCGCCCACCGGCTCTCCACCGTGGTCGACGCCGACGAGATCGTGGTGCTCGACGCGGGCCGGGTGGTCGAGCGCGGCACGCACGGCGCGCTGCTGGCGCGCGGCGGGGCCTATGCGGCGATGTGGGCGAAGCAGCAGCGCGCCAGCGCGCTGGAAGCGGCGCTGGGCTCGCCCCAAAAGGCGTGAGCGCGGCGCGGGCGCGCCGCGCCGCCCGTTTGGCGTGGCGCGGCCGGGTGGGGCC
>DATDPM010000020.1:0-21193 GCA_035292745.1 Alphaproteobacteria bacterium
CCGAGAAACGGATCGACGAGATCGTCGAGCGCACCCGCCTCGGCGGCGGCGAGATCGTCGGCCTGCTCAAGACCGGATCGGCCTTTTACGCCCCCGCGACGGCGGCGATCGAGATGGCCGAGTCGTACCTGCGCGACAAGAAGCGGGTGCTGCCCTGCGCGGTGTGGCTCACCGGCCAATACGGGGTCCGCGACCTTTACGTGGGCGTGCCGGCGGTGATCGGCGCGGGCGGCGTCGAGCGCATCGTCGAGATTTCCTTGAACGCCAAGGAGCGCGCCATGTTCGACAAATCGGTCGAAGCGGTGCGCGGTTTGGTCGCAGTCTCGGCCCGGATTCTCGCCAAGGGCGGCGGCGCGAAGCCGGCGGCGGGCAAGGCGGCCGGCAAAGGCGCGAAACCCCGCAAATAAGCGGGGCCGGAGAGCGGTTTTGAGGTTCGGCGGGCGGGCGTTGGCCCGCGCCCGGGCGCGAATCGGAATGGTTGCGCAAGGCCGGACGCATGGCTATTAATGCGGGCCTTGTTCGCTGGGAGAACAAGCCGGGGCGGCGCTGACCGCACCTGTTTCATGTGAGCGGGAATCATGGACATTCACGAATATCAGGCGAAGCAGATGCTCGCCAAATACGGGGTGGCGGTGCCGGTCGGCGATATCGCCTACAAGGCGCATGAGGCCGAGAACGTCGCCAAGTGGCTCGACGAAGAGGTCATGGTCGTCAAGGCCCAGATTCACGCCGGCGGCCGCGGCAAGGCGGGCGGCGTCAAGATCGTCCATTCGGTGGACGAGGCGATCGCCACCGCCGACAAGATGTTCAACATGCGCCTCGTCACGCAGCAGACGGGGCCCGAGGGGCGCCCGGTCCACCGCGTCTATATCGAAGCCGGGGTCAAGTTCGACCATGAGCTCTATTTCTCGATCCTGAACGACCGCGAGACGGCGGGCATCACGGTCATCGCCTCGACCGAAGGCGGCATGGACATCGAGGAGGTCGCGGCCAAGACCCCGGAAAAGATCATCAAGGTCCGGCTCGGTCCGGGCGCCAACCTGCAGCCCCATCACGCCCGGAGCCTTTCCTATGCGCTCGGGCTCAAGGGCAAGACCGGCCGCTCCGCTCAAAAGCTGTTCCAGAGCACGTACCGGGCGTATTACGACCTCGACGCCTCGCTTCTCGAGATCAACCCGCTGGTCGTCACCAAGACCGGCGAGGTGATGGCGCTCGACTGCAAGATGAGCTTCGACGACAACGCGCTGTTCCGCCACCGCGACATCGAGGAGTTGCGCGACAACGACGAGATCGACCCGCTGGAGTTGGAAGCGGCCCGCCACGATCTCAATTACATCAAGCTGCCGGGCAATATCGGTCTGATGGTGAACGGCGCGGGCCTGTCCATGGCGACCATGGATATTCTGAAATCCTACGGCGGCGAGGCGGCGAATTTCCTGGATGTCGCCGGCGCCGCGACGCCCGAGCGCGTGGCCGCGGCCTTCAAGCTCATCTACTCCGATCCCGGCGTGAAGGGAATCCTGCTCAACATTTTCGGCGGCATGATGCGCTGCAATTCGATCGCCGAAGGGCTGGTTTCCGCCGCCCGCGAGGTCGGCCTCAACAAGCCCCTGGTCGTGCGCCTCGAAGGCACGAATGTCGAGCTCGGGCGCGAAATTCTCGAAAAGTCCGGCTTGCCGATCGAGCCTTGCGGTTCGATGGGCGAGGCGGCCAAACGCATCGTCGAAGCCGTGAAGAAAGTCGCATAATGGCCGTCCTTATCACCCGCGAGACCAAGATCATCTGCCAGGGCTTCACCGGGGCCCAGGGCACCTTCCATTCCGAGCAGGCGATCAAATACGGCACCAAAATGGTGGGCGGCGTCACGCCCGACAAAGGCGGTACGACGCATCTGGGCCTGCCCGTCTTCAACACGGTCGCCGAAGCGGTGGCTGCGACCGGCGCGAACGCGAGCGGCATCTACGTTCCGCCGCCGTTCGCCGCCGACGCCATCCTCGAGGCGGTGGACGGAGGGCTCGACCTCGTCGTGTGCATCACCGACGGCATCCCCGTTCGCGACATGCAGCGGGTGAAGCGCGATATGCGCGGCAGCAAGACGCGTCTGGTCGGCCCCAATTGCCCGGGCGTGATTTCGCCGGGCATCGGCAAGATCGGCATCATGCCCGGCTACATCCACACGCCCGGAAAGATCGGCGTCGTTTCCCGTTCCGGCACCTTGAGTTACGAGACCGCGGTGCAGACCGGCGCGACCGGCTTGGGCCAGTCCACCATCGTCGGCATCGGCGGCGATCCCGTGAACGGCACCAATTTCGTCGACGCGCTGCAACTCTTCCTCGACGATCCGGAGACCATCGGCATCGTCATGATCGGCGAGATCGGCGGCACCGCCGAGGTCGACGCCGCGGATTTCATCAAGTCGTGGAAGAAGACGAAGAAGCCGGTCGCGGCCTTCATCGCCGGCGCCGCGGCGCCGCCGGGCCGCCGCATGGGCCATGCCGGCGCCATCGTCTCGAGCGGCAAGGAAACGGCCGACGCCAAGAAGGATGCGCTGCGCAGCGCCGGCGTGGTGGTTGCCGAAACCATCGTCGAGATCGGCGCGGCGATCCAGAAGGCGCTCAAGGGCTGAGCCTGCGGGCGGGCGCGGCACAACGGAGGGTGACGGAACCATGGCCGAAAATGCGCTGATAACCTACACCGGGCCCGACCGCGCGGGGCTGATCGCCAAGATCGCGGGGCGCTTGTTCGACCTCGGCGGCGATCTCGGCGACGTCACTTTCGCGGCGCTCGGCGAAGCTGCCGAAATGACCCTGCTGTGCGAGCTTCCCAAGGACCTCACCCTGGACAAGCTGGAAAAGGAGCTGAAGGCCCTGCCGGAGGTCCAGGACGGCGCGCTCAAGGTGAACGCATTCCAGATGAAGTCGATGCTCGGGCCGTCCAGCCGCATCACCCATCGCATCATCCTCTCCGGCGGCGATCGTCCGGGGTTGGTGGCAAAAATCACCAAAATATTGGACGAGCACGGCGCCAATGTGGTGCGCATGAACGCGGAGCGCCTGATGGGCGCCTCGGGCAAGCAGTACATCTCGCGTTTCGCGATTTCGCTGCGCGAGGAACGGGCGCCCGCCTGTTTGGCGGCCATCGTCGGCCTGGCCAGCGAGCTGAAGCTTACCTTCCGTTACGAGACCGCGTAATCGCGCAATCCGCAATCATCCGGTGTCCGTTGCGCCGCAGGGCTTGCGTCCCGCGGCGTTTCGGTTTTCTCTAGGGGCCCCGCAAGTGCCCCGGCCACGATGAACATCCACGAATATCAGGCCAAGCAGCTGCTCGCGCGATTCGGCGTCGCCGTGCCGCGCGGAGCCGTGGCCTACACCACGCGCGAGGCGGAAAAGGCGGCCAAGGACCTGGGCGGCAAGCTGTGGGTCGTGAAGGCGCAGATCCACGCCGGCGGCCGCGGCAAGGCCGGCGGCATCCGCCCGGCCAAGTCGCTCGCCGAGGTGCGCGATGCGGCCGGCGCCCTTCTGGGCAGCAAGCTGGTCACCAAGCAGACCGGCCCGCGCGGCAAGGAGGTGAAGCGCGTCTATATCGAGGAAGGCTGCGCCGTCGCGCGCGAACTCTACGCCAGCGTGCTGATCGACCGCGCCACGTCCCGCGTCACCATCCTCGCCTCCACCGCCGGCGGCATGGACATCGAGGAAGTCGCGGCCAAGGACCCCAAGCGCCTCATCAAGGTCGCGGTCGATCCGGCCACCGGGATCGAGCCGTTCCACGCCCGCAAGGTGGTCTTCGCTCTGGGGTTGTCGGGCGCCGCCGCGGCGGCGGCCGCGGAGCTGATCGTCGGCCTCTACCGCGCCTTCGTCGCCCTGGACGCGAGCTTGATCGAGATCAATCCGCTGGTCGTCACCGCCGACGGCCGCGTGCTGGCGCTCGACGCCAAGATGAACTTCGACGACAACGCGCTGTTCCGCCACAAGGATGTCGAGGAGCTCCGCGACGAGGACGAAGAGGACGCGACCGAAGCGGAGGCCGCGCGCAACGGCCTCAATTACGTGCGCCTCGACGGCAACATCGGCTGCATGGTCAACGGCGCCGGCCTCGCCATGGCGACCATGGACACGATCAAGATGGCGGGCGGCGAGCCCGCCAATTTCCTCGACGTCGGCGGCGGCGCGACGCGCGAGCGGGTCGCCACCGCCTTCAAGCTGATCGTGCGCGATCCCAAGGTGGAAGGCATCATGGTCAACATCTTCGGCGGCATCATGCGCTGCGACGTGATCGCCGAAGGCATCGTGGCCGCCGTGCGCGAGGTCAATCTCGTGGTGCCGCTGGTGGTGCGCCTGGAAGGCACCAACGTCGAGCTGGGCAAGGAGATTCTCGCCAAGTCGGGCCTGAAGATCACCGCCGCGAACAGCCTGGAAGACGCCGCGCGCAAGATCGTCAAGGCGGTGAGGATCGCCGCCTGATGTCCGTCCTCGTCGACGCCAAGACCAGAGTGATCTGCCAGGGGTTCACCGGCGCCCAGGGCACCTTTCACTCCGAACAGGCGATCGCCTACGGCACCCGCATGGTGGGCGGCGTCACGCCCGGCAAGGGCGGCACCAAGCATCTCGGCCTTCCCGTGTTCGACACGGTGGCGGAGGCGGTGGAGCAGGCCGGCGTGGACGCGAGCGTCATCTATGTCCCGCCGCCGTTCGCGGCCGACGCCATATTGGAGGCGATCGACGCCGGCGTGCCGCTCGTGGTGTGCATCACCGAAGGCATCCCGGTTCTCGACATGGTGCAGGTCAAGCGCGCGCTCGAAGGATCGAAGACCCGCCTGATCGGGCCCAACTGCCCGGGCATCATCACGCCGGGCCAATGCAAGATCGGCATCATGCCCGGCCACATCCACAAGAAAGGCCGGGTCGGCATCGTCTCGCGCTCGGGCACGCTCACCTACGAGGCGGTCGCCTACACCACCGCGGCGGGGCTGGGCCAATCCACCTGCATCGGCATCGGCGGCGACCCCGTGAACGGCACGAGCTTCATCGACTGTCTGGCGCTGTTCCTGGCGGACCGCGACACCGACGGCATCATCATGATCGGCGAGATCGGGGGCACCGCGGAGGAAGAGGCGGCGGCGTTCCTGAAGTCGTCCAAGTCCAAGAAACCCGTGGTCGCCTTCATCGCCGGGCGCACCGCCCCGCCGGGGCGGCGCATGGGCCATGCCGGGGCGATCGTCGCCGGCGGCAAGGGCCGCGCCGAGGATAAGATCGAGGCCCTGAAAAGGGCCGGTGTCGCGGTCGCCAAGACCCCCGGCGAAACCGCCACGCTTCTCGCTAAGAAATTGAAAAAATAGGGAGTTTCAGGCTTTCCCGCCGGCCGGCCGAGGGTTGCGGCGGCGCTTGAGATTCACCGGCCCCGCAACAACATATTAACCATATCCGCGGTAACAAGAGGGATGGCCCGGACGACGCCGTGGCCTAACCCTCGTGATCGGTCCATGGAACGCCATCAAGCCCAAGACCCGCTTCTGCTCGGCGCCAACGCCACCTTCGTTGCCGAGCTCTATCTGCGCTATCTGGAGGACCCCGGCTCGGTCGATGCGAGCTGGGCCGCCTATTTCGCCTCGCTGGGCGACGAGGCGTCGGCGCTCCTGCGCGACCTCAAGGGCGCCAGCTGGGCCCCGCGCGGAACCCGGGTGATCGGCGCCAACGGCGCCGGCGGCGCTGCGGTCATGGCGGCGGCGGCGGAAAGCGAGGCGGAACGCATCCGCGCCGCCTGCCGCGATTCGATCCGGGCGCTCATGATGGTGCGCGCCTACCGGGTGCGCGGCCATCTCATGGCCGATCTCGATCCCCTGCGGTTGGAGCATCGCGGCCGTCATCCCGAGCTTCAGCCCGAATCCTATGGGTTCACGGAAAGCGACTCCGAGCGCGAGATTTACATCGGCAACGTCCTGGGCTTGGAATCGGCGACGTTGCGGCAAATCCTGGCCATGCTGCAAAGCACCTATTGCGGCACGATCGGCGTCGAATTCCTCCACATCCAGGATCCCGACCAGAAAAGCTGGATCCAGCGACAGATCGAGCGCAGCGAAGGCCGCCCCGCTTTCTCGTCGAAGAACAAGCGCGCGATCCTCGCCGGTCTGATCGCCGCCGAAACCTTCGAGCGGTTCCTGGATCGCAAATTCACCGGCACCAAGCGCTTCGGGCTCGACGGCGCCGAATCCGCAATCGTGGCGCTGGAGAAGATTCTCGCCCGCTCCGCCGCGCTCGGCGTCGAAGAGATCATCATCGGCATGCCGCATCGCGGCCGTCTCAACGTGCTCGCCAATTTCATGGGCAAGCCGTTCGCCGCCATCTTCCAGGAATTTCACGGCGGCACGTCGATGCCCGACGACGTGCAAGGTTCCGGCGACGTCAAATATCACCTCGGCACCTCTTCGGACCGCGACGTGAACGGCCGTTCCGTCCATATGTCTCTCACCGCCAACCCTTCGCATCTCGAAGCTGTCGATCCCGTGGTCCTCGGCAAGGTCCGCGCCAAGCAGGCGCAACGCACCGCCCGCAACGAAGCGGGCGATTCCCGCGACAAGGTGATGGGTTTGCTGATGCACGGCGACGCCGCCTTCGCCGGCCAGGGCCTGGTCGCCGAAACCTTGGATCTTTCGGAACTGAAAGGCTACCGCACCGGCGGCACCATTCATCTCATCGTCAACAACCAGATCGGCTTCACCACCAGCCCGAGCTATTCGCGCTCCTCGCCCTATTGCTCCGATCTGGCCAAGGGCGTGCAGGCGCCGATCTTCCACGTCAACGGCGACGATCCCGAGGCGGTGGTGTTCGTGGCCGGGCTCGCCGCGGAATTCCGCCAGCGCTTCAAGAAGGACGTGGTGGTGGACATGTTCTGCTACCGCCGCTTCGGCCACAACGAAAGCGACGAGCCGGCCTTCACCCAGCCGATCATGTACCGCACCATCGCCGGCCATCCGACCACGCGCGAGATTTACGCCGCCAAGCTCGTCCAGGAAGGCGTGCTCGCGCCCGAAGAGGCGGAGCGGATGGTCGCGGATTTCCAGCGCCTGCTCGAAGATTCCTTTGCGTCGGCGAAGATGTACCGCCCGAACAAGGCGGATTGGCTCGAGGGAACCTGGAGCGGCCTCGGCATGGCCAGCGGCGAGGCCCAGCGCGGCGAGACCGCCGTGGCGGAGAAGACGCTGCGCGACGTTGGTCTGAAACTTATCGAGGTGCCCAAGTCCTTCCATCCTCACCCCAAGCTGGGACGGCAATTCGAGGCCAAGCGCACGGCGATCGAGCAGGGCGCGGGAATCGATTGGGCGACGGCGGAAGCCCTGGCCATCGGTTCGTTGCTGGTGGAAGGAACGCCGGTGCGCCTCTCGGGCCAGGATTCGGGGCGCGGCACCTTCAGCCAGCGCCACGCGGTCCTGATCGATCAGGAGACGGAAGAACGCTTCATCCCGCTCAACAATCTCGCCAAGGGCCAGGCGCTGTTCGAAGTCATCGACAGCCCGCTGTCCGAGGCTTCCGTGCTCGGCTTCGAATACGGCTACAGCCTGTCCGAGCCCCGTTCGCTGGTGCTGTGGGAGGCGCAGTTCGGCGATTTCGCCAACGGCGCCCAGGTCATCATCGATCAGTTCATCTGTTCGGGCGAATCCAAGTGGCTGCGGATGTCGGGCCTCGTCATGCTGCTGCCCCACGGCTACGAAGGCCAGGGGCCGGAACATTCCTCCGCCCGCATCGAGCGCTACCTGCAGCTCTGCGCCCAGGACAACATCCAGGTCGCGAATTGCACGACGCCCGCCAGCTATTTCCACATCCTGCGCCGTCAGGTGCGCCGGCCGTTCCGCAAGCCGCTGATCCTGGTGACGCCGAAATCGCTGTTGCGCCACAAGCTCGCGGTCTCGTCCTTCGACATGATGGGGTCGGGGAGCTCGTTCCACCGCGTGCTTCTGGAAAACGAGACCTATTGCCCCGACGACAAGGTGAAGCGCGTCGTCCTGTGCTCGGGCAAGGTCTATTACGATTTGTTCGAGGAACGGCAGAAGCGCGGCCTCAAGAACGTGTTCTTCATGCGCCTCGAACAGCTCTATCCGTTCCCGTACCGGGCGCTCGCCGCCGAGCTCTCCCGCTTCGCCAACGCGGACGTGGTATGGTGCCAGGAGGAGCCGGTGAACATGGGTGCCTGGACGTTCGTCGCGCCGCGCCTGGAAGACATGCTCTCGCGCGTCAAGACCGCGAGCAAGACGCCGGCCTACGCGGGGCGCAGCGAAGCCGCTTCGCCCGCGACCGGCATCCACAGCCGGCACGTCGAGGAGCAGCGCAAGCTGGTGGACGCGGCGTTGACGCTTTAGGCAAGGCGGCCGCGCGGCGCTTCGGCAGTCGGCGTCGCACGGCCCAAAGTATCTGAACGAGGGGATCACAACGGGGTTGTCATGACGACGCAGATCACGGTGCCCGCGCTCGGCGAATCGGTGAGCACGGCGATCGTCGCCAAATGGCTGAAGAAGGCCGGCGACGAGGTGGCGATGGACGACGCCCTGGTCGAGCTCGAAACCGACAAGGTGACGCTCGAGGTCTACGCCCAAACCGCCGGGACGCTCTCGCAAATCCTCGCCAAGGAAGGTTCCGAGGTCGAGGTGGGCGGCGTGCTCGGCACCATCGCCGAGGGCGCCGCGGAAGCCGCCCTCCACAAGCCGGCGCGCACCGTCGCCGCGCCGAAGGCCGAGCGCGCGCCGGCGATGGCGGCCGCGCCGCAGCCTTCCCCCGCCGCCGAGGCGGCCGGCGCCGCCCAGCTTCTTTCGCCCGCCGTGCGCAAGATCGTGGACGAGCACCGGCTCAACCCGGCGGCGATTCCGGCGACCGGAAAGGGCGGGCGGCTGACCAAGGCCGACGTGCTGGACTACGTCGAATCGCGCAAGCCGGAGCCGAAGGCCCCGCCGGCCTCGCCGCAACCGGCGCCCGAGCCGCGCGCGCCCGAGCCCATGCCCCGCGCCTTCGAGGCCCGCGCCGAAACGCCGGGCGAGCGCCCGCGGCAAGAGCGCGCGCGCATGACGGGATTGCGCCGGCGCATCGCCGAACGATTGAAGGCGGCGCAGAACACCGCGGCCATGCTCACCACCTTCAACGAGATCGACATGACTTCGGTCTTGGCGGTGCGCGACCGGTACAGGGAATCGTTCGAAAAGAAATACGGCGCGCGCCTCGGCTTCCTCTCGTTCTTCGTCAAGGCCGCGATCGTCGCGCTCAGGGAAATTCCGGCGGTGAACGGCGAAATCGACGGCGACGAGATCGTTTACAAGAATTATTACGACATCGGCGTCGCGGTGGGCACGCCCCAGGGCCTGGTGGTTCCGGTCGTGCGCGACGCGGACAAGATGTCGTTCGCCGAGCTGGAGATGAAGGTCTCCGAGCTGGCGAAGAAGGCGCGCGACGGAAAGCTCGGCCTCGACGATCTCTCGGGCGGCACCTTCACCATCACCAACGGCGGCGTTTACGGTTCGCTCATGTCCACGCCCATCCTCAACCCGCCGCAGTCCGGCATCCTCGGCATGCACAAGATCGAGAGCCGGCCCGTGGCGATCGACGGCAAGGTCGAGATACGCCCCATGATGTATGTCGCGCTCACCTACGATCACCGCATCGTGGACGGCCGGGAAGCCGTGACGTTTTTGGTGCGCATCAAGGAATGCATCGAAGACCCGCAACGCCTGCTGCTGGACATCTAGGGCGTGGTGGCCGCGAACGGCACATACGATTTGGTGGTGATCGGGGCGGGCCCCGGCGGCTACGTCGCGGCCATAAGAGCCGCCCAACTGGGGTTGAAAGTCGCCTGCGTGGACAAGCGCGGCGCGCTCGGCGGCACCTGCCTCAATGTCGGCTGCATCCCCTCGAAGGCGCTGCTGCAATCCTCGGAGAAATTCGCGGAAATCGGCCACGGCTTCGCCCGCCACGGAATTTCGGCGGGCCCGCCCAGGCTCGATCTCGCGGCGATGATGGCGAACAAGGACAAGGTCGTCTCCGAGCTCACCAACGGCGTCGCCTATCTGTTCCGCAAGAACAAGGTGACGGCGATCACGGGCACTGCGCGCATCGCCAACGCCGGCGAAGTCGAGGTGAAGGCGAATTCGAGCAAGCCGCAGAAGATCGCCGCCAAGAACATCCTGATCGCCACCGGCTCGGAGCCGACGCCGCTTCCGGGATTGACCGTCGACGAACAGCGCATCGTCACCTCCACCGGCGCGCTGGCGCTGAAAGACGTGCCGAAAAAACTTGCCGTCGTGGGCGGCGGCTACATCGGGCTGGAGCTCGGCTCGGTGTGGCGCAGGTTGGGCGCCGACGTCACGGTGATCGAGTTCCTGGACCGCATCGTGCCGGCGATGGACCGCGAGATCGGCCAGGCCCTTCACCGGGTGCTGGAAAAACAGGGCATCGAATTCCGCCTTTCCACCAGGGTCGTCGGCGCCGAGGCGAGGAAATCGGGCGTCTCGTTGCAGGTGAGCCCCGCCTCGGGCGGTAAGGCGGAAACGCTCGCCGCCGACGTCGTCTTGGTCGCCATCGGCCGCCGTCCCCATACCGAAGGCCTGGGATTGTCCGAGGTCGGCGTTGCGATCGATAACGTGGGGCGCGTCAAAACCGACGCGCATTTCCAAACCAGCGTTCCCGGCATCTATGCCATCGGCGACTGCATCGCCGGCCCGCAGCTCGCCCATAAGGCGTCCGACGAAGGGGTGGCGGTGGCCGAGATCATCGCCGGCCAGGCGGGCCATGTGAATTACGACGCGATCCCGGCGGTGGTCTATACCGCGCCCGAGGTCGCGACCGTCGGGCGCACCGAGGAAGAGCTGAAAGAGGCCGGCGTTCTTTATAAGGCCGGCAAGTTCCCGTTCACCGCCAATCCGCGCGCCCGCATCATGGCCGCCACCGAAGGCATGGTGAAGATTCTCTGCGACGCCAAGACCGACCGCATCCTGGGCGTCCACATCATCGGCGCCGAGGCCGGCACCATGATCCACGAGGCGGTGGTGGCCATGGAATTCGGCGCGTCGGCCGAAGACCTGGCGCGCATCTGCCACGCCCATCCCACCTTGAGCGAAGCCGTGCACGAAGCGGCGCTGGCCGTCGCCGCGCGCGCCATCCACATCTGACTAGGCGTTCGGAACTATAGCGTTCCGTAACGTTATTCCGCCGAGACACGCGGGTTTCCAATCAGCCAGCGGTCGCAAGTCGTGAACGATTCCGTATTCCTCGATCCGTGATGTCGTTTCTGAAAACTCTTTTCCTTCTTCGCTCACTTCCGTATGCCTGAAATCGACGATTTCAGCCGGCTCGTTGTTGACGCAGATTCCAACGAGAACGAAGTGATCTATAGAGGCCCCTTCGACATTACGCTGATCGCGCTGCACTACCGGTGCGCCGCTTAACCCCTTCGTAATCGAGAAATTTACTTCGATAACGTCTGGATGCGGATGAATTAGCAAATGGCCCTGCGGAACCTTGCGAAGCACGTATCCCTTGTGTCCACGAGCATCTATGCGAGATCCCCCATGATCCCGATGAACCGCTGTTATTGGATATCCCGCCGTGTAAACGTCGTCCCAAACTAATAGTTTTTGGGTCTCGCCAAATACGAAAGCCGCCCTCGTCGGTACATCAATAATTCCAATAGCGATGTCGTATGGCGGGGGCGCAAATTCGCGGACAATAACCTTTCCAAAAAATAAACTGCTATCGTCACCAGGTTTGCACACACCAAGGCCGCATTCACCGCCACGTGATGCGACTTCTGCCTCGCATTCCTCGATCACGTGACGTGCCGTTAGAAAAACACCATCCCCATTAATAAAAAACGCCGTCCCGAAATAGTGTGACGGGAGCACGGTCCTATCATTCGGAACAACGCTTAGAACTGGTACAATGAAATGCTGCAGAATTCGCATAGGATGAGCATGACACAATATTGAAATATCAGTCGATTGCGCTCCGCGCTAGCCGCGCGCCCGCGCGCGGGGGTGGGCGCGGGCGTAAACCTTCATGATCTGGCTCTTGTCCACCGCCGTATATCTCTGCGTGGTGGACAGCGAGGCGTGGCCCAAGAGCTCCTGGATCGCCCGCAAATCGCCGCCGTCGGACAGCAGATGCGTGGCGAAGCTGTGGCGCAGCGCATGCGGCGTGGCGGTGTCGGGCAATCCCAAGTAGTTGCGCAGCTTTCGCATCTGCCGCTGCACCACGCCGGCCTGCAATCGCCTGCCGCGCGCGCCGACGAACAGCGGATCGTCGCGCCCGAGCTTGTGGGGGCAGGCCGTCAGATATTTGGCGATCGCATCCGCGACCGCCGGCAGGACCGGAACCACGCGCTCCTTGCCGCCCTTGCCTTTGATGCGAAGCATGTCGTCGAGGGGCGCCGCGCGGCGGTCCAAAGCCAACGCCTCGTCGATGCGCAGCCCGCAGCCGTAAAGCAATGTGAGGAGCGCCGTGTCGCGAAGCGCGATCCACGGTTCGGCCGCAACGTCGCCGATGCGCGTGGTCGCGTCTTCCGCCTCGTCGTGCGACAGCGGCTTGGGCAGCGAGCGCGGCAATTTGGGCGTGCGCAAGGTGCCGAGCGCCGCGTTCTGCACGAGGTTGCGGCGCTCGAGGAAGCGGAACAGGCTGCGCACCGCCGAAAGCGCCCGCGCGGTCGAGGTGCGCGCCCGGCCCTCATTCGCGCGCTTCGCCAGCCAGGCGCGAAAATCGGCGGGACGCAATCCGGCGAGATCGGAGAGTTGCACGGGGCCGCCCAGATGCTGCGCGGTGAAGGCAACGAAGGCTTCCGCGTCGCGTTTATAGGCGGCGACGGTGTGGCGCGCGCCCCGGCGCTCCTGGGAAAGCCAATTCAGCCAATCATTAAGAGCGGCGGCCAGACCCGAAGGAATCGGGGCCGGTTCTTTCTTCACTCGGGCAGGTCGAGCCACGCCCGCACGCACAGCTCCACGACCCGGGCCAGGAAGTTCAAAAGCTCCGTGCCCTGGCCGGGATGGAACATGTCGTCGGTGCGCGAACCGAGCGCCAGCAAGCCGGTCGGCGCCTTGGCGCCGAAGCGAAGCCGGAGCAGCGCGCTCGATTGAACGAGTCCGGTCGCGCTGCCGAACACGGCCCGTTCGCCCGGCCGTTTGCGGAACAGCACGAAGTCGCGCCCCGGGCCGACCAGCTCGTCCACGGCGCCCGGCTGGAGCGTGAATACGCCCGACGCAACCGCGCGCGGCCATTTTGCATCCGCCACCTCGACGCACAGCGTCACCACGTCGAGGTCGAGGACGACCGCCAGATCGGTGGTGAGGACCTGGACCAGATGCTCGAAATCCGGCGCGCCGATCAGGGCCAGAACCGCGTCGTGAATGCGCCGCTGGCCCGTCAGATTGTCGCGGCTGGTGACGACGAGGTCGCGGTTGTCGGCCTGGAGCCGCTCCGCCTCCTCGCGCAGGCGTTCGATCAGGAAGCTGCGGAAATCTTCGACATTGCCGCCGTTGCCGGTGCCGGGAGGCGTCAGAACGCGAACCAGATCGGAATGGCGCAGGAGAAAATCGGGGTGCTTGCGCAAATAAGCGGCGATCCGCGCCTCGTCGCCTTCCCGGATCGTCGCATCGGCGGCGGCGGTTTCCTGCGTAATCGGCCCCTGTTCGTGAGACATTTCCTCTCCCAAGCGGCCGGCTGCGGATTGTCGCTCCCGCCCCGGCTGCGGCGCGCATTGGCGCCGTCGAAGCCGCTCGATTAAAGTGTAGCCCATGCCGGAAACCGGCGCCAGTTCTTCGGCCCCGCCCCGCGAGCGGGCATTGGCCATGCGCGTGCGCGTGCTGGTGCCGCTTGCGCTCGACCACCCTTACGACTACCGCGTCCCCGAAGGGATGACGGCCGCGCCCGGCGATCTCGTCGTCGTGCCGCTGGGAAGGCGCGAGCATGTGGCCTGCGTGTGGGACGGCGCCGCGGATGAAACCCTGGTAGCGGCGCACCGCCTCAAGGATGTTCGCCGCAAGCTGCCGGCGCGGCCCATCCCGGAAAAACTGCGCCGTTTCGTCGAATGGGTCGCGCGCTACAATTGCGCCACGCGCGGCGCGGTGCTGAAGATGGTGATGAGCGCGCCCGGCGCGCTCGAGGCGGAGCGTCCGGCGACCGGCTATGCGCGCGCCGAAAACGCGCCGCTGCCGCCCAAGTTCAAGATGACGGAGGCCCGCCGCCGCGTGCTGAACGCGTTGGCCGACGGTCCGCCGCGTGCGGGCGCCGATCTCGCCCGCGAGGCCGGCGTGAGCCCGGGTGTCGTTTCGAGCCTGGCCGCGGCCGGGCTGATCCGCGCCGTGCCGATCGGTTCCGCGCCCCAATTCGCCGCGCCCGATCCCCACGGGTCAGGACCAAAGCTCTCTTCCAAACAATGCGCCTGCGCCGACGATCTCGTCGCCCGCGTCAACGCAAGCGCGTTCTCGGTGACGCTGCTGGACGGCGTCACCGGCTCGGGCAAGACGGAGGTCTATCTCACGGCGGTGGCCGCGGCGCTCGCGGCGAACAAGCAGGTCCTCGTGCTGGTTCCGGAAATCGCGCTGACGGCGCAATGGCTGGGAAGATTCGAAGAGCGTTTCGGCGCGCCGCCGGCGCAATGGCATTCCGACCTCACCGACGCGCAAAGACGCCACACCTGGCGCGCCGTGGCGGAGGGGCGCGCGCAGGTCGTGGTCGGCGCGCGCTCCGGCCTGTTCCTCCCGTTTCCTGATCTCGGCCTCGTCGTCGTCGATGAAGAGCACGACGTCTCGTTCAAGCAGGAAGAGGGCGTGATCTATCAGGCGCGCGACATGGCGGTGGTCCGCGCGCACATCGAGGAAATTCCCATCGTGCTGGTTTCCGCCACCCCGTCGCTCGAAACCTTCGCCAATGTCGAGCAGGGCCGCTACCGCCGCCTGCATCTCCCCGACCGTTACGCCGGGGCGAAGCTGCCCGATATTTCCCTGATCGACATGCGCGCCGACAAGCCGCCGCGCCAGGCCTGGCTGTCGCCCACGCTTCGCCGGGCGCTCGGCGAGACCTTGCAGGCGGGCGAGCAGGCGCTGCTGTTCCTCAATCGCCGCGGCTTCGCGCCGCTCACCCTGTGCCGCAATTGCGGCCACCGTCTGCAATGCCCGAACTGCACCGCCTGGCTCGTGGATCACCGGCGCGAAGGCCGGCTGCGCTGCCATCATTGCGGTTTCGCCGGCGGCGAGCCGAAAGTCTGTCCCGCCTGCGGCGAGGCGGATTCCTTTGCCGCCTGCGGGCCCGGGGTCGAGCGTCTGGCGGAAGAGGCGGCCGCGCTGCTCCCGTCCGCGCGCATCGGCATCATGACCAGCGACACGCTGCGCGGGCCCGGCGCCGCGTCGGACTTCATCGCCCGCATCGAGGCCCGCGAGTTCGATCTCATCATCGGCACCCAGGTGGTGGCGAAGGGGCATCACTTCCCGTACCTCACGCTGGTCGGCGTGGTGGACGGCGATCTCGGTCTTGCCGGCGGCGACCTGCGCGCCGCCGAGCGCACCTACCAGCTGCTGTCCCAGGTTTCGGGCCGGGCCGGGCGCGCCCGGCACCCGGGCCGCGTCTTCATCCAGACCTACATGCCCGAGAACACGGTGATGCAGGCGTTGCTGTCGGGCGATCGCGAACGCTTTTACCGGGCCGAGGCGGAGTCGCGCCGCAGCCACAACATGCCGCCCTATGGGCGGCTCGCGGCCCTGATCGTGAGCGGACCGGAAGAAGACGCGGTGATCGCCGCCGCCCGCGCTCTCGCCCGCACCGCGCCGGGCGAGCCGGGCCTCGCGGTCCTGGGGCCGGCACCGGCGCCCTTGCGGCGTCTCGCCTCCCAATACCGCTGGCGGCTGCTGGTGAAGGCGGGCAAAGACGTTAACGTCCAGGCGGCGATCCGGGCCTGGCTGCCGCGTGCGAAGCTCGAGGGCGGGGGCAACAAAGGCGGGGTGCGCGTGAAGGTCGATATCGATCCCTACAGCTTCCTGTGAAGCATCGGCCGCCGGCGCCGCGCCGGGCGCTCTCCGGGCGGCTTGGCGAAGCCCGCGCGGGGCGCCCGCGATACCGTCGGAAAACCGCAGGAAACCGGGCGTTTCCGGCCTAGCGGCAAATCGCCGCAAGGGGCCCGGAACGGGCCGGCCCTCGGGTTGCAAGCATGGGGCGTCTATGTTACCTATCGCTGCCTTTTCGGGCGGCCCAAAGGCCCCATGGAAAAGGTTTTTTTGTTCACGCAGCGCTTCCAAATCGTTACCGGATTTCGCGCGTCAGGGGTGAGGGGCTAGTCACGTGGCGTCCCAAGGACGAGGAGTGTCGGAAATCGCCGGCCGTTACGCCACGGCGCTGTTCGATCTGGCGGACGACAAGAAAATGCTCGATGAGGTGGCGTCCGATCTTCGCGGCCTCAAGGACATGCTGTCCGAAAGCGAGGACTTGCGGCGCATGGTGCGAAGCCCGGTGCTGACGCGCGCCGATCAGGGCCACGCCATGACGGCGGTGCTCGAGAAAGCGAAGGCGGGCGCGCTGACCCGCAATTTCGTCGCGCTGGCGGCCAGCAACCGCCGCCTGTTCGCGCTGCCGCAGATGATCGACTCCTATCTCGCCATGCTGGCCGCGCGCCGGGGCGAGGTCACGGCCGAGGTTACGGCGGCAAATCCGCTGTCGGAAGCGCAGGAAAAGACGTTGGCGGAAACTTTGAAGAAGCTCATCGGCGCCAAGGTCGCCGTCAATTTGCGGGTCGATCGCGACCTGCTGGGCGGTCTCGTCGTCAAGGTGGGATCGCGTTTGTTCGACAGCTCGCTCCGCACCAAGCTGCGGAAGCTCGAGCTCGCCATGAAGGGGGTTGGATAGATGGAAATCCGGGCCGCGGAAATCTCCGCGATCCTCAAGGAGCAGATTGCCAACTTCGGCGCCGAGGCCGATGTGGCCGAGGTCGGCCAGGTTTTGTCGGTGGGCGACGGCATCGCCCGCGTCTATGGGCTCGACAAGGTCCAGGCCGGCGAGATGGTCGAGTTCCCCGGCGGCATCATGGGCATGGCGCTGAACCTCGAGGCAGATAACGTCGGCATCGTCATTTTCGGCGACGACCGCGGCATCAAGGAAGGCGACATCGTCAAGCGCACCGGCGCCATCGTCGAGGTGCCGGTGGGCAAGGGGCTGTTGGGCCGCGTCGTGGACGCGCTCGGCAATCCCATCGACGGCAAGGGCCCGATCCGCGACGTCAAGCGCACGCGGGTCGAGGTCAAGGCGCCGGGCATCATTCCGCGCCGCTCCGTGCACGAGCCGATGCAGACCGGCCTGAAATCCGTGGACAGCCTCATCCCGATCGGCCGCGGCCAGCGCGAGCTCATCATCGGCGACCGCCAGACCGGCAAGACCGCGATCGCGATCGACACCATCATCAATCAGAAGCGCATCAACGCGAGCGGCGACGAATCGAAGAAGCTCCACTGCATCTACGTCGCCATCGGCCAGAAGCGCTCGACGGTCGCGCAGATCGTGAAGACGCTCACCGACAACGGGGCGATGGACTACAGCATCGTCGTCGCCGCCACCGCATCCGAGCCGGCGCCGCTGCAGTTCCTGGCGCCCTACACCGGCTGCGCCATGGGCGAATTCTTCCGCGACAACGGCATGCACGCGGTCATCTTCTACGACGATCTCTCCAAGCACGCGATCGCCTACCGCCAGATGTCGCTGCTGCTGCGCCGCCCGCCGGGCCGCGAGGCCTATCCGGGCGACGTGTTCTACCTTCACTCTCGCCTATTGGAGCGCGCCGCGAAGATGAACAAGGAGAACGGCTCCGGCTCGCTCACCGCGTTGCCCGTCATCGAAACGCAGGCGGGCGACGTGTCGGCCTACATCCCGACCAACGTCATCTCGATCACCGACGGCCAGATCTTCCTCGAAACCGAGCTGTTCTATTCGGGCGTGCGCCCGGCGGTGAACGTGGGGCTCTCCGTCAGCCGCGTCGGCTCGGCCGCCCAGATCAAGGCGATGAAGCAGGTGGCAGGGCGCATCAAGCTGGAGCTCGCCCAATACCGCGAAATGGCGTCCTTCGCCCAGTTCAGCTCCGACCTCGATCCCGCGACCCAGAAGCTGCTGGCGCGCGGCGCCCGGTTGACCGAGTTGTTGAAGCAGCCGCAGTACGAGCCGCTTCCCGTCGAGGAACAGGTGGCGGCGATCTTCACCGGCGTGCGCGGTTATCTCGACAAGATTGCCGTCGCCGACGTGACCCGCTTCGTAACGGCGTTTTTGAACGCGCTGCGCGAGGAGGGCGGCGACATCCTGGAGGCGATCCGGAGCGAAGGCGCGCTTTCGGAAAAAACCGAAGAGCGTCTCCGGGCCTTCCTCGACCACTTCGCCAAGACCTTCGTCTAGGCGGGGACAGGCGTCGCAAAGGTAAGCGGGGATGCCGAGCCTCAAGGACCTCCGGGTCCGCATCAAGAGCGTGAAATCCACGCAGAAGATCACCAGCGCCATGAAGATGGTGGCGGCGGCCAAGTTGCGCCGCGCCCAGGAGCAGGCGGAATCCGCGCGGCCCTATGCGGACCGGATGGCGCGCATGCTGGAATCGCTCGCCGCCGCCTACGAGGGCAGGCCCGACGCCCCGCCGCTCCTGGCCGGAACCGGGAAAAACAACGTCCATCTCGTGATCGTCGCCACCTCCGACCGCGGGTTGTGCGGCGGCTTCAATTCGGGCGTGGTCCGGGAAGCAAGAAGGCTGCTCCGCGAGCTCTTGGCCGAGGGCAAGGAAGTGAAAATCCTGTGCCTCGGCCGCAAGGGGCGCGACCAGATGAAGCGCGACTTCGGCGCGCGGATCGTGGCCACCGTCGAGGACATCGGCAAGCCGCGCCTGACGTTTGCCGCGGCCGAGGCGATCCAGAAGCGGTTGCTGGCCATGTTCGAAGCCGGCGAGTTCGATGCCGCCACCGTCGTCTACAGCCGGTTCAAATCGGCGATCAGCCAGATCGTGACGCGCCAGCGTCTGGTTCCGCTGCCGCCGCCGGCGCCGGAAGAAGACGAGACGTTGCGGCGCGCGCAAGTCGCCCGCGCGGTCTACGAATACGAGCCGAGCGAAGAGGAACTGCTGGCCGAGCTGCTGACGCGCAATCTTGCGGTGCAGATGTTCCGGGCGCTGCTGGAAAGCTGGGCCAGCGAGCAGGGCGCGCGCATGACGGCCATGGACAACGCCACCCGCAACGCCGGCGACATGATCGACCGCCTCACCTTGTTCTATAACCGTACCCGCCAGGCCTACATCACCAAGGAACTGATCGAGATCATCTCCGGCGCGGAGGCCCTTTAGGGCGGCGCGCGGGGAAAGAGGAGCGAGCGATGGCAAAGAACACTACCGGCACAATCACCCAGATCATGGGCGCCGTCGTTGACGTGCGGTTCAAAGGCGAACTGCCGGCGATCCTCAACGCCCTGCACCTGGACAACAACGGCAAGCTGCTGGTCCTCGAGGTCGCCCAGCACTTGGGCGAATCGACGGTGCGCACCATCGCCATGGACACCACCGACGGCCTGGTGCGCGGCGCCGAGGTGAGCGACACCGGCGGGCCGATTTCGGTGCCGGTCGGCCCCGAGACGCTGGGGCGCATCATCAACGTCATCGGCGATCCGGTGGACGAGCGCGGCCCGGTCAAGTCCAAGCTGCGGCTCCCCATCCACCGCCATGCCCCGGCTTTCATCGATCAATCGACGGAAGCCGAGATTCTGGTCACGGGCATCAAGGTCATCGATCTGCTCGAGCCCTATCCGAAGGGCGGCAAGATCGGCCTGTTCGGCGGCGCCGGCGTGGGCAAGACCGTCATCATCATGGAGCTCATCAACAACATCGCCAAGGCGCACGGCGGCTATTCGGTTTTCGCCGGCGTCGGCGAGCGCACCCGCGAGGGCAACGACCTCTATCACGAGATGATCGAGTCGGGCGTCATCGACCTCAAGGGCGGCAATTCCAAGGCGGCCCTGGTCTATGGCCAGATGAACGAGCCGCCCGGCGCGCGCGCCCGGGTCGGGCTCACGGGCCTGACTTTGGCCGAATACTTCCGCGACGAGGAAGGCCAGGACGTGCTGTTCTTCGTCGACAACATCTTCCGCTTCACCCAGGCGGGCTCGGAAGTGTCGGCGCTGTTGGGACGCATGCCCTCGGCCGTGGGCTATCAGCCCACGCTCGCCACCGACATGGGCACGCTGCAGGAGCGCATCACCTCGACGAATAAGGGGTCGATCACCTCGGTGCAGGCGATTTACGTTCCCGCCGACGACTTGACCGATCCCGCGCCCGCCGCCTCCTTCACGCATTTGGATGCGACCACGGTCTTGTCGCGCCAGATCGCGGAGCTCGGCATCTATCCGGCGGTGGACCCGCTCGATTCCACCTCGCGCGTGCTCGACCCCCGCGTTGTTGGTGAAGAGCACTACAAGATCGCGCGCGACGTCCAGAAGATCCTGCAAACCTACAAGTCGCTGCAGGACATCATCGCCATTCTCGGCATGGACGAGCTTTCCGAAGACGACAAGATCACCGTGACGCGCGCCCGCAAGATCCAGCGCTTCCTTTCCCAGCCCTTCCATGTGGCCGAAGTCTTCACCGGCACGCCGGGCGTGTTCGTCAGCCTCGAGGACACGATCAAGGGCTTCAAGGGCCTGACCGAGGGCGAATACGACGATCTGCCCGAATCCGCCTTCTACATGGTCGGCACGATCGAGGAAGCCGTGGAAAAGGCCAAGCGCATGGCCGCAGAGGCGGCGTAGGGAGCGCATCGTGGCCGAAGCCGCCGCCGGCAAAGTTTCTTTCGAGCTCGTCTCGCCCGAGCGTCTGCTGTTCTCGGCCGACGTCGATATGGTGGTGGTGCCGGGCGCCGAGGGCGACTTCGGCATCTTGCCGGGCCATTCCCTGTTCCTGTCGCAAATCCGTCCCGGCGTCATCGAGGTCTACAACAAGGGCGCCGTCACCGACCGCATCTTCATCGCCGGCGGCTTCGCCGAAGCCACGCCCAAACGCTGCACGGTGCTGGCCGATGCGGCCGTGCCCGTGAGCGAGCTCAGGCGCGACGAGATCGAGACGAAGCTGCGCGATGCGCGCGAAGACGTGACGGATGCCGCCGACGAGGCCGCGCGCAAGACGGCCGAGCGCGAAGTCGCGGTGCTCGAGGCGATGCTCGCCGCGGCCCGCGCCT
>DATDPM010000021.1:0-29068 GCA_035292745.1 Alphaproteobacteria bacterium
GCCCGCCAATCTCGCCAACCGCATCGGCGAGCTTTTGGGCCGGTGGACCGGGCGGCGCTGGCTCGTGACCGTATCGCAGGAAGAAGGGCTGCCGACTCTTGAAGAGCGCGAGAAAGCCAAGACCGCGCGGGCGCGGGAGCGCGCCGCCGCCGATCCGCTGGTCCGCGCCGTGCTCGAAGCCTTTCCGGGTTCTTCCATCGAGCGGGTGCGCGAACGGGCCCGCCCCGCGGCTACCCCTGACGAAGACGAGGCGTGATGAAAAATCTCGGCCAGATGATGAAACAGGCCCAGGAGATGCAATCCCGCATGGCGGAGATGCAGAAGCGCCTGGAGGCGGAGGAAATCACCGGCCAATCCGGCGGCGGGATGGTGCAGGTGACGCTCACCGGCAAGGGTGACGCGCGCCGCGTCGCGCTCGATCCCAAGATCGTGGACGCGCAAGAGAAAGAAGTGCTTGAGGATCTGATCGTCGCCGCCATCAACGACGGCCGCGCCAAGGTCGAAGCGCGTCTCGCCGAGGAGATGGCGAAGCTCACCGGCGGCCTCAATCTGCCGCCCGGCCTGAAGCTTCCGTTCTAGGCGGCGGCTTCGGCTCTTCCCTGATGGCCGGGTCCGAGATCGAGCGGCTGATCGAGTTGCTCGCCAAGCTTCCGGGCTTGGGTCCCCGTTCCGCGCGCCGCGCCGCGCTTCATCTCATCAAACGCAAAGAGCAGTTGCTGATGCCGCTCGCGGCGGCGCTTAAGGACGCGGCAACGAACATGCGCGCCTGCAGCGTGTGCGGCAATCTCGATACCGCCGATCCCTGCGCCATCTGCGCCAGCCCGAAGCGCGAGCGGGGCATCGTCTGCGTCGTCGAGGAGGTCGGCGATCTGTGGGCGATGGAACGCTCGGGCGCGTTCAAGGGGCTCTATCACGTGCTGGGCGGCACGCTTTCGGCGCTCGATGGCGTCGGGCCTTCGGATCTGGCGATCGCGCCGCTCGTGTCCCGCGTCGCGGCGGGCGGGATCAAGGAGGTAATCCTCGCCATGAACGCCACCGTCGATGGCCAGACCACCGTCCATTACGTCGCGGAACGGCTAGGCGGCACCGGCGTTGCGGTCACCAAGCTCGCCCATGGTTTGCCGGTCGGCGGCGAACTCGATTATCTCGATCAGGGAACCTTGAGCGCGGCCTTGAAGGCGCGAAGGCCGGCCTAGAGCGTGATCTAGCCGCCCTCGGCGCGGCGGACCGTCGGCGGCTCCAGCGCGGGGGTTTCGGGCACCCCGTCACCGATCTCGACGTCGCGAATGCGCTCGCCCTTTGCGGCGATCTTACCCGTCGAAATGCGGATCTCGCGCATGTCGTCGACGGCAAGATCGAAATGCCCCTGAAGCTTGGCGACTCGCTGATCGAGCCTGCCGATGTCCTCCATCATCTTCGCCACTTCCTGCTGGATCACGCCAGCCTGTTCTTTCATTCGAACGTCCTTCAACACCGCGCGAATGGTGTTGAGCGTCGCCCACAGCGTGGTGGGGGATACCGTATAGACGCGGGCACGGTGCGCCTTCTCGACGATCTCGGGGAAATTGGCATGAAGCTCGGCATAGACCGCTTCGCTCGGCAGAAACATGAGGGCGGATTCCGCGGTTTCGCCGGGCAGGATGTATTTCTCCGAAATCGCCCGCACATGGCCCATGATGTCGGCCGCGAATCGTTTCGCCGCTTCGCCGCGCGTCGCCTCGTCCTTGGCTTCGCGCAAAGCCCGGTAGCCTTCGAGCGGGAATTTCGAATCGACCACGATATCGCCCGGCGGATTGGGAAGCTTGATCAGGCAGTCCGCGCGCTTGCCGTTGGAAAGGGTCGCCTGGAACGCATAGGCCGAAGGCGGCAGCACGCTCGAGACCAGATCGTTGAGCTGGATTTCGCCGAATTCGCCGCGCCGCTGCTTGTTTGCGAGGATGTCCTGAAGGCTCACGACCTGGGCCGATAGCTCGGTAATGTTCTTCTGGGCTGCATCAATAACCGCAAGCCGCTCCTTGAGGTCGGTCATGGAGGTCGTGGTCTGCTGGGCCGATTTCTCCAGGGTCTCGCCGATGCGCCGCGACAGCTCGGCCAAACGCTCCTCCAGTCCGCGGGTGAGCGCCCGCTCCTGGGCCTGGAGGCGCTCGGCGAGCTGGGCCTGCGCCGCGGCCTGGCTCTCCGCCATTTGCGAAAACCGCCCGGTGAGCCCCGCTTGCGCCGAGATCAGCCTGAGCGCGACGAAAAAGACCACGGCGGCGAGGCCGACCGCGGCGGCGGCGATAAGGATGATCAGGCCCTGGTCCAAGGTCGCTCCGAACTTTAAGGGACGCAATCGTATCACGCCGTGCGGGCGCCCGCGACCCGCGCCCCGCCCCGCCTGCTTGACGGCGCGCCGGGCAGGGCATAACTAAAACGAACGGAATCGAAGGCGAATCGGGCACTGACATGGCGCTTCTTCCCATCCTCACCGCCCCCGACCCGCGGCTCAAAGTCATGAGCAAGCCGGTGGCGAAGGTGGACGACTCCATCCGGCGGCTGATGGACGACATGCTGGCGACGATGTATGCGTCCGAGGGCCTCGGGCTCGCCGCACCCCAGGTGGGCGTGCCGAAGCGCGTGATCGTGATGGATCTCGCCCGCCACGGCGAAAAGCCCAACCCGATCATGCTCGCCAATCCCGAGGTCATCTGGCGCTCGGAGGAAGAAATGGTCTGCGAGGAGGGCTGCCTTTCGGTGCCCGACCAGTATTCCGAAGTCTCGCGCCCGAAGGCGGTCAGGATCCGCTATCTCGACTACCAGAATGAAATCCGCGAGATGGACGCGGAAGGCTATCTCGCCACCTGCCTTCAGCACGAGATCGACCACCTGAACGGCATCCTTTTCATCGACCGCCTGTCCTCGCTCCGGCGCAACATCATCCTGCGCAAACTCGTCAAGGCGAGAAAACTGGCCGCCCCCGTCTAATCTGATGCCGCAGCTCCGCGTCGTCTTCATGGGAACGCCCGAATTCGCGGTGCCTGCGCTCGAATCGCTCGTCTCCGCGCGCCACCAGGTTGTTTGCGTCTATTGCCAGCCGCCGCGCCGCTCGGGCCGCGGTCAAAAAGAGCGCCCGAGTCCCGTCGAAGAAGCCGCGCGGGCGCAGGGGTTATCGATCCGCACGCCCAAGAGTCTCAAAGGCGCCGATGAGCAAAAAGCCTTCGCGGAACTCCGCGCCGATGCCGCGGTGGTCGCGGCCTACGGGTTGCTGCTGCCGCCGGCAATATTGAAGGCGCCGCGGCTGGGCTGTCTCAACATTCACCCCTCATTGCTGCCGCGCTGGCGGGGTGCCGCCCCGATTCCCCGCGCGATACTCGCGGGCGATAAGGAAACCGGCGTCACCATCATGGCGATGGACGAAGGGCTCGATACCGGCGCGATCGTTCTTGCGGAACGCGTGGCCCTGAAGCCCGACGCAACCGCGGGCGATCTGAGCGAAGAACTGGCGGCGATCGGCGCGCGGCTCACGCTCGCCGCGCTCGACGGCCTCGATTCGGGCACGCTTGCGCCCCGCCCGCAGCCCCGCGAAGGGGTCACATACGCCGCCAAGCTTCAGCCCGCGGAGGAAAGACTCGACTGGCGCGAAAGTGCCGCCGTGCTTGCGCGCAAAATCCGCGCCTTCGCGCCGCGGCCTGCCACCTGGTTCGAGCTGGACGGCGAGCGCATCCGCGTGCTCGCCGCAAAAGAAGAAGGACTTGCGCGCGATGCCGCTCCCGGCACCGTACTCGACGACCGGCTGTTGATCGCCTGCGGCATCGGGGCGCTTCGCCTCCTGACCGTTCAGCGCGCGGGGCGCGCCGCGATGGCGGTGGACGCATTCCTGCGCGGGCGGAAGGCCGCGGCGGGCGCCATGCTCGCCAGCCCGGACTGAACGGCCGCAAGATGCCGCGCTATCGAATCACGGTGGAATACGACGGCCGCGGCTTCGTCGGCTGGCAGCATCAGAAGAACGGCCTGTCCGTCCAGGAGGCCTTGGAAGAGGCGATCTTCCGCTTCCGCGGCGAAAAGGTCCGGGTGTTCGGGGCGGGGCGGACGGACGCCGGCGTCCACGCGCTGGGCCAGGTCGCCCATTTCGATCTCGCGCGCGGGGCCAAGCCGGACACCATCCGCGACGCCATCAATTTCCATTTGAAGCCCGCGCTGGTCTCGGTGCTGGAGGCCGAGCCGGCCGCCGACAGCTTTCATGCGCGCCTGAGCGCCAAGGAGCGCGCCTACCTTTACCGCATCATCAATCGCCGCTCGCCGCTCACGATCGATGCGGGCCGCGCGTGGCATGTCATGATACCGCTCGATCACGAGGCGATGCACTCGGCCGCCCAGGTTCTCGTCGGCCGCCACGATTTCTCGACCTTCCGCGCCAGCCTGTGCCAGGCCAAATCGCCGGTCAAAACCCTCAATCTTCTTTCCGTGGAGCGGACCGGCGCCGAGATCGTGATTCGGGCGCGGGCCCGTTCCTTCCTGCACCATCAGGTCCGCAACATCGTTGGCACGCTAAGCCTGGTCGGCGAAGGGCGGTGGGCTGGGGCGGACGTCGCGGCGGCGCTGGCTGCGCGCGACCGGGCCCGCGGCGGCCCCACCGCCCCGGCGGAAGGGCTCTATCTTACCGAAGTGGTCTATTGACCGATGACGGCGCCGATGGGGGCACCGGTAAGGGCGCCGGTGACCGCGCTGATGATCATGGTCAAGGCCAAGTCCAGAACCACGACACCGGCGGCGGCGAAGCCGTCTACGCCAAGAGCCGTCCGGGCGATGAACCAGTAATAAAAGATGACGGCGACAACCGCCATGATCCCAAGAAACTCCACGCCGCCCGGCCCCAGCGACATTGCCCGGCTCGCGATCCCCGCCGCCGCGAACAGCAGCATCTGCGGCACCGCCGCCCAATTGTAGGCGACGATGTAGCCGATATAGCGGTCCCCGCGATCCAGCATCCGCACAAGAGGGACCACGGCGATCGGAAACGCGACCCAGCCGATGACATAGGCAAGCCCGTTGACCGCCGCGTCGTGGACGGAGGTAAAGGCCGCGGGATCGGGGTCGAGCAGCGAGATGGCGATATAGCCGGGGGCCACCAGCGCGGCGGCGAAGAACGAGCGCCAGAACCCCTCGGGGGTGCGGTTGAAGAATTCCATGCCGTCGCCGTGCAGCGCGGCCAGCCGGAACGCTCCGTAAATGGAAGAGGTAAGCTCGCGCGCGCCGATCATTGCCCGCGCGCGGACTCCGTATCGCGGAAGAATCGCTCGAGAATGTCGACGTAGATCGCGGTCAGCGCCTCAAGATCGGCAACCGTCACGCACTCGTCCACCTTGTGCATGGTGGCGCCCAGAAGCCCGAATTCGGCGACCGGACAGTAGCGGTGGATGAAGCGCGCGTCCGAGGTGCCGCCGGCGGTGTTGAAATCCGGCCGGGGCCCGAGACGGGATTCGATGGCCTCCGCGACGATCTCGGAAAGACGGCCCGGCGGGCTCAGGAACGCCTCGCCGGAAACCTCGACGGTCAGATCGTATTGTCCGCCCATGTCGGCGACGACCTTGTCGAAAATCTCGCGCAGCCGTTTCGTCAGGCTCTCGCCGGAATGCAGGTCGTTGAAGCGGATATTGAGGCTGGCCGTAGCCTTGGCCGGGATCACGTTGGTTGCGGTGTTGCCCACGTCCACCGTGGTGATCGCCAGCGTCGAGGGCTGAAAATGCGACGTGCCGGAATCGAACGGCGCGGCGGCCACCGACTCAAGCATGCGAATCAGCTTCGGTATCGGATTGTCGGCGAGATGGGGATAGGCCGCGTGCCCCTGAACGCCGTACACCGCGAGATGCGCGGTCAAGCTGCCGCGCCGGCCGATCTTCACGGTATCGCCCAGGCGCTTCGCGCCGGTGGGCTCGCCGACGAGACAGGCATCGATGCGCTCGCCCCGTTCCGCCATCCAGCGAAGGACCTTGGCCGTGCCGTTTGTCGCCGGGCCTTCCTCGTCGCCGGTAATGAGCAGGCTCACGGAGCCGGGCATATCGCGGTCATGGGCGGCGAGGTACCGGGCCGCCGCCGCGACGAAGCAGGCGATGGCGCCCTTCATGTCGGCGGCGCCCCGCCCGAAGAGCTTTCCGCCGATGACGTCGCCGCCGAACGGATCGACCGTCCAGGAGTCGCGGCTGCCTGCGGGGACAACGTCGGTATGGCCGGCAAAGCAGAAATTCGGAGCGCCGCTTCCCCGCCGCGCATACAGGTTCGCCACCTCGGGCGTGTTGGCGTCCGAGAAGATCAGGCGATGACATTCGAAGCCGATGCTTTCGAGCGCTTTTTCCAGGACATCGAGCGCCCCCGCGTCATGCGGCGTAACGCTCGGGCAGCGGATGAGGGCGCGGGCGAGATCCAGCGGTTCGCTCAAGGCGGCGGATGTCACGTACGCAGCAACTCGTTGATGGAGGTCTTGGCCCGCGTCTTCTCGTCGACCTTTTTTACGATCACGACGCAATAAAGCCCGGGGCCGGGGCTGCCGTCGGGAAGCGGCGATCCGGGGAGCGTCCCCGGCACGACGACGGAATAGGCCGGCACCCGGCCTTGGTGAACGGCACCGGTCGCGCGGTCCACGATCTTGGTGGAGGCGCCGATATAGACACCCATCGCCAGGACCGAGCCCTGCTCGACGATGACGCCCTCGGCGACCTCGGCGCGCGCCCCGATGAAACAATCGTCCTCGATGATGACGGGATTGGCCTGCACCGGCTCCAGCACGCCGCCGATCCCGGCGCCGCCGGAGACATGCACGTTGCGGCCGATCTGGGCGCAGGAGCCGACGGTCGCCCAAGTGTCGATCATGCTGCCCGATTCGACCCGGGCGCCGACATTGACGAAGCACGGCATGAGCACGACCTTGGGCGCGATATAGGCGGAATGGCGGACAAACGAGCCGGGCACGGCGCGGAATCCGGCCGAGCGGAACCGCTCCTCGTTCCAGGCGGCAAACTTGGGCGGCACCTTGTCGAACCATGTGGCCTCGCCGACCGAGGCGTCGCGGGGTCCGCCCAGCGTCACCACCATGTCGCGGAGCTGGAAGGAAAGCAGAATCGCCTTCTTCACCCACTGGTGCACCGTCCAGGCGCCGTCCACCTTCTCCGCGACCCGCAGCCGCCCGGAATCCAGAAGATCGAGCGTCTGGTCCACGGCGTCGCGGATTGCGCCGCGGGTGTAGATGTTGATTTCGTCGCGCTTTTCCCAAGCGGCGTCGATGGCCGTTTCGAATTCGCGGGTACTCATGAAGCTTGGCCCCGGGCGGGTTTCGACGAGGATTTCTCAGAACATGCGGGAGGCGGGCGGGGCTGTCAACGCCGCTCCGGATAGGGTCCGCGCGCCGCAATGGCCTCCTCGAGCCAGGCGACGAGGTTCTCGGTCTCGTGATGGATGTAGTCCGGAGAGCCGCCCGCCGCCTTCGCCTCGGCCCAGGGCGTGACATTGCGCACCCAAACCGTCGTCATCCCCAGCGCCGCGGCGGGGGCGAGATTTCGGGAAAGGTCCTCGAAGATGGCGGTGGCGCCGGGCGTCAGGTTATGGCGGCGGACGAGCGCGTGATAGGCCGCGGGGTCCGGTTTCGACAGGTATTCTGCGGCGGCGATGTCGAACACCGCGTCGAAATGGCGGGCAACCCCCAGCCGGTCCATGACTTTTTCGGCGTGGCCCAAAGAGCCGTTGGTGAAGATGATCTTCATGCCGTCGAGCCGCGAGAGCGCCGCGTCCAGCGCCGGATCAGGCGCAAGAATTGAAACATCGATGGCGTGGACGTATTCGAGGAAAAGCTCCGGCTCGATCGCGTGATTGACCATGAGGCCGCGAAGCGTCGTGCCGAAATCGCGGAAATAGTCTTTCTGAATGCGCCGCGCCTCGGGCGGGTCGACCCTAAGCTCGGCAGCGATGAATTCACCCATGCGCCGGTCGATCTCGGCGAACAGATTGGATGACGCCGGGTAGAGCGTGTTGTCGAGGTCGAACACCCACGCGTCGATATGGTTAACGTTTGGTTTCAATGCCGTGCGGGCGCGCGCTTGTTCCATGGCCGCCAGTGTGGAGTTGCTGCCGCCTGCGCGCAACCCCGCCTGCGCGCGGCGACGGCTCCGGGCAAACATTCCTTAAGCTGTCTTGGTTAAGCTCCTCGGGTGGTCATTCGTTGTGCCCGGGAGTGTTGCTCCGGGTGCCGCGGCCTGCAACCAAGTGGGATCAAGCCCGAAGCATGTCCGAAGCCCACACAACCCGGCCCGAGAGGCGTGCACCGACAACCGGGGTGCGCGGTGAGCGCGATCGTTTCGTCGCCTTCGCATTTTGCAGCGCCGACATCCTCCTCGAGCTCGATTCGCGCCACGTCATAACCTACGCGGGCGGCGCCACGGTGGCGCTTACCGGCAGGCCGGCTGGCGGTCTCGTCGGAACCTCGGTTTACGACCTTCTGCCGCCACGTGAGCAGCCGTTGCTGCGGCGGCTCCTCGAGCGCGCGGCAACGGGCGCGCGCCAGGAAGGAGTCGGCCTTCACGTGCTCGGCTCGTCGGGCCATTCCTTCCCGCTCGCAGTCGGCGGCTACTACCTGCCCGATCTTGGGGGCCATTACTTTCTCGCGTTGCGGATGCAGGAGAACCGCACGCCGGCCACCGCGCTCGAAGCCGCCGCCCGCGATCTCGAAACCGGGCTGCTCGGGTCCGCCGCGTTCTCGGATACCGGCGCGGCTCGGCTGCGCGAGGCGCTCAGCCGGGGCGAGCAGGCGACATTCACTGTGCTCGATTTGAACGGCCTCACCGATCTGCGCGATCGACTCAATGCGGAATCACAGCGCGAGCTCATGTCCACGCTGGGTCAGGTGCTGCGGGAAAGTTCATTGGGCGGCGATTTGGCGGGCGCTCTCGGCGCCGACTATTACGGCCTGTTGCACCAATCCGGCTTCGACGTGAAAGAGCTCGAAACGCGGATCGACGGCCTCGCCCTGAGCGTGGACCCGGAACATCAGGGCATCGAGGTCAGCGCGGCGGCGGTCGAGATGGGCGCCTCCGGGTTCGACGGGGTCGATGCGGCCCGCGCCTTCGTCCATGCGGTCAAGAACTTCGAGAAATGCGAAGGCGATAATCTCAGCATCGAAAACATGACCAAGGGCCTGTCCCAGCAGATGGAGGACACGGTCCGCAGGATCGGAAACACGCGCTCGGTCATCACCGCGCGCGCGTTCGATGTCGCGTTCCAGCCCATCATCGACCTCGAATCGCGTCGCGTTCACCATTTCGAGGCGCTCATGCGCCTGCGCGACACGGAGCTGTCGCCTTTCCAATTCGTGAGTTTTGCCGAGCAGGTCGGCATGGTGTGCGATTTCGACATCGCCATGTGCCGCCGGGTGATCGCGTGGCTGGAACAGGCGCACAAGGTCGGCCAGGATTACGTCGTCGCCGTCAATTTGTCCGGGCGTTCGCTCGCGTCTCTCGAGTTCGTGGCCGATCTTCTCAATCTCCTGAAAAACAACGACTGGATCGGCAATCGCCTCATGTTCGAGCTTACCGAATCGGCCAACATCGCCGACCTCAACCAGACCAATGCCATCATCCAGCGCCTGCGCAAATCGGGGTTCCGGGTCTGCCTGGACGATTTTGGCGCGGGGGAATCGGCGTTTCATTACCTGCGCGCGCTCGACGTGGATATGGTGAAGATCGACGGCAGCTATGTCCGTCACGCGCTCGCCGAAACGAAGGACCGCCACTTCCTGAAGTCGATCGCGAATCTGTGCCACGATCTCAAGATCGCCACCATCGCGGAGATGATCGAGCAGGAGAAAACCATCAAGCTGCTGCAGTCTTGCGGCGTGCGATACGGCCAAGGCTATTTGTTCGGCCGGCCGTCGCTCGACATCACGTCGTTCGACGCCCGCCGCTCGGCCGGGCCGCCGGCTCAGGTCGCTCTCGGAGGGCAGCGATGACGGCGCGGTTCCTGGCGCGCATCGCGGCGGCGTTCGAACCTCCGAGCGGCCCGCTGAATGCCGTCTTGCGCCTGTTCGCGCCGGATGGCGCCTTTGCCGGCTTTCCGGGCCCGGCGGCCTGCGTCGATTCCACGGGCAACTTGCTGGCCGCGAACGGCAAGGCCGAAGACATGCTGGCCGAAGCCGTAGGCCGTCCCGAGTCGAAGTTGGGACAGGCGTTTCGCCAGGCTCTCGCCGAAGGAGCGCCGGCAGGCGCCAGCTTTGTCGTGCCGCAAACTCAAGCCACGGTCTCCGTCACGGTGATGCCGGCCGGCTGCGGCGCGGAGCAAGGAACGGCGGATGCCGTCCTGCTCTTGGGCCACGACATGACCCTGGCGCGCAATCTGCGCGCGGCCCTCACCGAGTCGCGGCAGCGCTACAAGGATCTCGTCGAAATTTCGGCCCACTTCGCCTGGGAGACGGGGGCCGATGGGCGGTTGGTCTTCGTCTCGCCCCGCGGGGCGCTCGGTTACAAGGCGGAGGAAATGGTCGGACGCGAGCCCGGCGGCTTGTTGGCGATCGAGCCCGGCGACGAGGCCGCCGCCCTGTTTACAACCGATGTCCCGCGCGAAGACGTGACCCTGTGGGCGCGCAGGGCGGACGGCCGCCAGGCTTGTCTTCTCGTGTCCTGCGTCCCGGTCTTCGGCGAGGACGGGGCGTGGTGCGGAGCCCGGGGTGTTGCGCGCGATGTCTCCGAGGCGCGCGAGCGCGACACCGCGCTTGCCCGCGCACGGGCGCGGGAGCAACTCTTGGCCTATATCGTGCGCGAGATTCGCGACGAGATCACGCCGCAAAACATGATGAACGCCGCGGCAGAGACGATCGCCAAGGGCTTCGGCGCCGTGGCTTGCCGAATCCATCGTGTCGTTCCCGACGCAGGTTTCGTGCCGGCGGCGGAGTACGGAACCGTGCCACAGGCGCCGGAGCCGCCGCTTTCGGGTTTGACGCCGGAATCGGAATCGTGCCGCGCCGCCGCCGCGGATCATTTCGTGCTGGCGGTGGCCACGCGTTACAGCCACATGGTGAACGGCGCCATCTCGTTGTGGCGCAAGCGCGATGCCCGCGATTTCGATTCGGACGACCTAAGCCTGCTCGGCGACGTCGCGAACCAGATCGGCATCGCCTTGAAACAGTTTGCCAATCATGAGGAGCTGGAGCGCTTGAGCCGCACGGATACGTTGACCGGGCTTCTTAATCGCCGCATCTTCATCGAGGAAATGTCGCGCCGTTTGGCCGACGCCGAACGCACTGGGCGGGGCGGCGCGCTGTGTTACGTCGATCTCGACAATTTCAAGTCCGTCAACGACTGCCACGGCCACCGCCGTGGGGATCATGCATTGATCGCGGTGGCCGACATCATGCGCGGTCATGTCCGCGAGAGCGATCTCGTGGCGCGCCTGGGCGGAGACGAGTTCGCGCTGTGGCTCGAGAAGTTGGATGAACCGGCCGCGTCCGCAAAAATGAGGATGTTGCTGGAGGCGGTGACCGGGCTCTTGCAATTCTCGGGGGATGCCGCACATCCGTTGGGGTTCTCCATCGGAATCGCGGTGTTCGAGCCCGGCATGGGGGAACAACTCGATCAACTCATGGCGCGGGCGGACGAGGCCATGTACACCATCAAGAAGGCCGGCAAAGGAGGGGTCGAGCTTTCTGTCATGGCGGCCCCGCCGGCTAAGGCGGCGATGGGGGCGGCGCGATGAGGGGGGCACTCAATCGCATAGCGGGCGCATTCAAACTGGCGCGCAATGCGCTCAGTTATGATGAAGAGAAGCTTCTCGCGCGCCACAGCGACGTCGCGGTGCGTGCGCGGCTCGCGGCGCGTGAGGACGCCCGGCCCGAGATCCTTTATTATCTGGCGGAAGATCCCGCGCCCGAAGTCCGCCGCAACATCGCCGCGAATGCCCAGACGCCGCGCCACGCCGATCTGGTTCTTGCCCGCGACGGCGACGAGGTAGTCCGCTGCGATCTCGTCGCCAAGATCGCGCGTCTCGCTCCCGGTTTATCCGCCAACGAGCAGGAACAAGTCAGACTCCTGACCTATCAGGTCCTCGAGATCTTGGCGCGCGATCAATTGGTTCGGGTCCGCCGCATTCTGGCCGAGACCTTAAAAGACATGGCCGATGCGCCGGTCGCGATCATCGGCCAGCTTGCCCGCGATACCGAGGTCGAAGTCGCCGGCCCGGTCCTGCGTTCCTCGCCGGTGCTCACCGATGAGGATCTGCTTGAAATAATTCGCACCTGCTCGATCATGGGGCCTTTAACCGCGATCTCGCAACGTGCCCACGTCGGCTCCCAGGCGAGCGATGCCATCGCCGAGAGCGACGACGTCGAGGCGATCGGTGCATTGTTGGCGAACCCCAGCGCTCAGATCCGCGAGGAGACCTTGGATCGCCTCGTCGATCGCGCTCCCGAGATCGAGGCTTGGCATAAGCCATTGACCCGGCGGCCGAAGCTATCGCCGCGCGCGGTCACGAAAATCGCAAGCTTCGTCGCCGATTCCTTGATCGCGGTGCTGCAGGCGCGGGGCGACCTCGATCCCGCGACGGTCAAGGTGTTGAAAAGCGAGCTTCAAAGCCGGCTCGGCCGCGACGGCGGCGCACCGGGGGCGGAGAAAAAAGACGCGCCGGCCCGGCCCTGCCGGCCGGGAGCGAATGGCGGTCCGGCGGCCGAGGATGAGGCTCCGGCGCGCGCAGACACCGATGCCGTGCTCGCCCGGGTCAAGCATATGCACGCGGAAGGTCAACTGAGCGAGGAAGCGGTGTCCTCGGCGCTCGCCGAAGGCAACCGCCGCTTCGTCGCGGCGGCGCTCTCGGTGCTGTCCAATCTGCCGCTTGCCTTGGTCGAGAAAGTCGCCGAATCGCAAAGCGCTCGCGGCGTCACCGCCCTGTGCTGGAAGGCGGGACTCCGCATGCGGTTCGCGACCATGCTTCAGATTCGCTTCGCCCACATCGCGCCAAACGCCGCCGTAGGCGCGGTGGACATGGACAAATATCCGCTGACGCCGGAGGAAATGGATTGGCAGATTGATTTCTTCGGCACCATGGTCCCGGCCGGCGCGAAATCGACGATGCCGTCAGGCTCGCGCGGCTGACGCGGCGTCAGCAGCCGGAATTGAGCCGCGTCAGCGGCCGGAATTGATAAGAGTGCCGACGCCGTGCTCGGTGAAGATTTCGAGCAGAAGCGCGTGCGGCACGCGCCCGTCGATGATGACCGCGGCCTCGACCCCGGACTGCACCGCCTCGATGCAGGTTTCGACCTTCGGGATCATGCCGCCCGAGATCGTTCCGTCGGCGATCAAAGCCTGCGCGGTCTCGACCGACAGCTCGGGAATGAGCCGCTTATCCTTGTCCAACACGCCCACGACATCGGTCAGCAACAGCAAGCGGGTCGCCTGGAGTGCGGCCGCAACCGCGCCCGCTGCGGTGTCGGCGTTGATGTTGTAAGTCTCGCCGTCCGCGCCCAGCCCCAGCGGCGCGATCACGGGAATGATGTCGGCGGCTTCGAGTGTCGCGAGCATGTGGCGCCGAACCAACGTCGGCTCGCCGACGAACCCGAGGTCGAGCACCTTCTCGATATTCGAATCCTCGTCGCGAACCGTGCGCTGCAGCTTGCGCGCCTCGATCATCCCGCCGTCTTTGCCGGAAAGCCCGATCGCCGTGCCGCCCGCCTCGAAGATGGTGCGCACGATGTCCTTGTTGATGGTGCCCGAGAGCACCATTTCGACGATCCCGACCGTCTCCTTGTCGGAAACGCGCAGTCCGTCCACGAACGAGCTTTTGATCTTGAGCCGCTCCAGCATGGTGCCGATCTGGGGTCCGCCGCCGTGCACGACGACCGGCCGGATTCCCACCTGCTGCAGCAGCACGACGTCGCGTGCGAACAGGCGCGCCAGTTCGGGGTCGCCCATGGCGTGGCCGCCGTATTTGATGACGAAGCTCCGCCCCGTATAGCGGCGCATATAGGGGAGCGCCTCGGAAAGCGTCTTCGCCTTCGCAAGGTAAATGTCCCGCTCGCTGTCGTTCTTCGGCGCCATGGCGCGGGACTTTAGCGGAATTACGCGGGGCGGGCCAGTCTCAGCGCGCGAGCGCCGCCAGCTCGGCGCGCAGTTCGGCGATGCCGCGCCCGGCCCATGCGCTCGTCACCATGATCTCCGGGTGGGCGGCCGGCCGGGTTTTCAGCTCTTGAGCGAGCCGTGCGCGCAATCGTTCCAGCGCGCCCTCCTTTATCTTGTCGGCTTTGGTCAGCACGATTTGATAGGAAACGGCCGCGGTGTCGAGCCTGTCCATCACCTGGCGGTCGCGCGCCGTCGGCCCCAGTCGCGCGTCGATCAACAGGCAGACGCGGCGCAATGGCGCGCGTCCCTTGAGATACGCATCGATCAACCGGTTCCAGGCCGCCACCTCGCGCTTTCCGGCCTCGGCGTATCCGTAGCCGGGAAGGTCGGCCAGCATCAGCCGCTCGCCCAGAGAGAAAAAGTTGAGTTGGCGCGTGCGCCCCGGCGTGCGCGATACCCTGGCCAGCGTGCGCCGGCCGGTCAGCGCATTGAGGAGCGAAGATTTGCCGACGTTGGAGCGGCCGGCGAATGCAACTTCGGGAAGCGTGCCTTCGGGGATCGCGTCGAGGGAAAGCGCTCCGGTCACGAAGCGGCAGTCTTGGGCGAAAAGGCGCCGCCCGTCCTCGATGTGCTGGGCGGATTCGCTATCCGCCGCGGCTGCGGCGCCGTCGGCGGCCGCGCCGCCCTTTTTGCGCCTGCCGGTCATTGCCAGCGCCTTACGACTTCTTCACCTCGGCGCGGCGCATGATGACCCACTGCTGGGCAATGGACAGCAAGTTGTTCCACGCCCAGTAGATCACGAGGCCCGCCGGGAAATGGGCGAGCAGGAAGGTGAAGACGATGGGCAGCACCGTGAAGATCCGCGCCTGAATCGGATCGGGCGGCGCCGGATTCATGCGCTGCTGCAGGAACATGGTGATGCCCATGAGGATCGGCCAAATCCCGATCGCCAGGAATTGGAGGAAATCGGGCGGGCTCCACTGGATCGCCCCGAACAAGTTCAGCAGATTCGTCGGATCCGGCACGGATAGGTCCTTGATCCAGCCGTAGAACGGGGCCTGCCGCATCTCGATGGTGACGAACAGCACCTTGTAGAGCGCGAAGAACACCGGGATCTGCACCACGACCGGCAGGCAGCCCGCGGCCGGGTTGGCCTTCGCGCGCTTGTAAAGGTCCATCATCTCCTGATTGAGGCGCACGCGGTCGTCCTTGAATTGCTCGCGCAGCCGCAGCATCTCCGGCTGCAACGCCTTCATCTTGGCCATCGCCCGGTACGATTTGTTGGCGAGCGGGAAGAACAGCGCCTTGATGATCACGGTGAGCAGAAGGATCCCCAGGCCGAAATTGCCGAGCCAGCCGTGGAAGGCGTTGAGGACGTAGAAGATCGGCTTGGTCAGGAAATAGAACCAGCCGAAATCGACGGCGAGATCGAACCGGTCGATGTTATCCACGGTCTTGTAATGGTCGAGAAGCCGTACTTCCTTGGCGCCTGCAAACAGCCGGCTTGCGTAATCGGCGGTCGCGCCCGGCGCGATCGCCTGGGCCGCGCCGAGGAAATCCACCTGATAGGTGTCGACGCCGCCGGGGCTCGCGTAACGGAAATGGGCTTTGATGCCGGCGGACGGGTCGGGGATAACCGCCGCCAGCCAATATTTGTCGGTGATGCCGATCCAACCGCCCGTGCTCTGCTCCTCGATCAGCGGCTTGTCTTTGAGCTCCTCGTATTTGACCTCGTGAAGCGAGCCGTTGAGAACGCCGAGCGGGCCTTCGTGAAGGATGTAATAGCCGAGCGTCGTGGGCGTGCCGGTGCGCGAAACCAGCGAATAGGGGAAAAGCGTGACCGGCGTTTGGCCGTAGTTCTCGACGCGCTGGGTCACGGTGAACATGTAATTTTCGTCGAGCGCATAGGTGCGCGTGAACCGCAATCCCTGGCCGTTGTCCCAGGTCAAAGTCACCGGCTGGTCCACGCCCAGCGTCTTGCCGTCGGCCTGCCACAGCGTATCGGGGCCCGGCAGGGCGGGTTTTTCGCCGCTCCCCGCGACCCAGCCGAACTCGGCGAAATAGGGGCTTTGGGTCCCGGCCGGTGCGAACAGCCGGACGTCGGGGCTGTTGGAGTCGGTGGACGCGCGGTAATTCACGAGTTCGATGTCGTCGACACGCGCACCCTTGAGCGCGATCGAACCGATGATGCGGGGCGCCGCGATCTTGACGCGCGGGCTCTTGGAGAGCGCCTCCTGCATGCTTTCCGGCGCGGCGCCCGCGGCCGCGGCGGCGGGTGCGGCGGGCGTCGTGCCCTTGGTTTCGCCTTGGACGGGGGCCGCTGGCCCCGACACCGCCGCCTCCCGTTGGGCCGCCTGTTCCAGCGCGCGCTGGCGCTCCATCCGCGGCATCTCGAAGAAGAATTGCCAGCCGACCAGAATCGCGATCGACAGCACGACGGCGAGCAAAAGATTGCGCTGGTTATCCATGGCGGCATCCCGGCGCATGATCGTGATGATGTGCGGCCGGCGACGCGGGAACCGGGTCGAAGCCCGCGCCGCCCCAGGGATGGCAACGCAACAGCCGAAGGACGGTGAGACGCGCGCCCTCGATGGCGCCGAAGCGCGTCAACGCCTGGCGCGCATACTCCGAGCAGCTCGGCTCGAACCGGCAGCTCGGCGTCAACAGCGGCGAGATCGCGAGCTGATAGAATCGGACCAGTGCGCGGAGAAAAAGCGCGGGCAAGGATGATGCGAAGGCGCGCATGGCTCCGGCCCTAACGTCCGTGTCCCGAACGCGCCGCGCCCAGCTTGCGCAACGCGCCCGCGAGATCGGCCAAGAGATCGGGGTAAGCGCGCCGCAAGGTCTCGCGCCGGCCGATGATGACGTAGTCGTGACCGGGGAGCGCGTCTCGGGCGAGCACTTCGCGCGCCGCGGCGCGCAAACGGCGGCGCGCCCGGTTGCGCTCGACCGCATTTCCGACCTTTCGGGTAACGGTGAAGCCAACCCGGGGATCGTCATGGGGCTCCTTGTGCGCGGCGTGATCATGAGGGGGCTGTGGGGCGGCCTGAAGAATGAGGCCCGGTCTGACGCATTTATGGGACGCCGCAGCCACCCGGAGGAAATCGGAGCGCGACCTGAGGCGCCCGAGACCCACCGGCACCCCGGCTAGGCCGAAAGACGCTTGCGGCCCTTGGCGCGGCGGTTCGAAAGCACCTGCCGGCCGCCCACGCTTGCCATGCGCTTGCGGAAGCCATGCCGCCGCTTGCGGACCAGTTTGCTCGGCTGGTAGGTGCGTTTCACTTGCGTGACTCCGTTGTCCGGCGCCGAAAAATGGTGAGGCCGCGTGTATACGGGCTTGGCCTCCGGAAGTCAACGTCCGACCGGCCGTTTCGGGCCGCGGCATAGGCCCGCAGAGGCCGGAAAAAAGGGGCCCGGCACGGGGCCTCACGCCACGGTGAGATGGCCCTATTTGCACCTCACCCGAAGGTGAATGGTGACAGGCAAACTCGCATGTTACATAGCTTGCCAGCCGGTTGCGGCCCCCCGGCCCGCAGGGGGCTCGGGAACTCGGACAGGGCGAGGAGGGGCGTTGCGAAAGGCCATGAGCGTTACCGAAACCCCCGCGCGCAATGGGTCCGGAACTGCGCTTCGGCGATTCCTGCCGCTCGCCATATTGGCGGCGGGCCTGACCGCCTTTTTCGCCTTCGGTCTCAACCGCTATTTGTCGCTTTCCGCGCTCGCCGAAAACCGCGAGGCGTTGCTCGCCTGGGTCGCGCAGTCTGGCGCGCTCGCGCCGCTGGTCTTCATCGCCGTCTATGCGGCGGCGGTCGCCACCTCCGTTCCCGGCGGGGCGGTGCTTACCATCGCCGGCGGATTCCTGTTCGGCACCATTCTGGGGACGGTCTACGCGGTGATCGGCGCCACGATCGGCGCCACCGCGGTGTTCCTGGCCGCGCGCACCGCCTTGGGCGAACCGTTGCGGGCGCGCGCAGGTCCCTGGCTGGGCAAGATGGAATCCGGATTCCGCGAGAACGCCGTGAGCTACATGCTGGTGCTTCGCCTCGTTCCGCTGTTTCCCTTCTGGCTCGTCAATCTCGTGTCGGCGTTTCTCGGCGTTTCGTTCATGTCCTATGTCGCGACCACGTTCATCGGCATCATTCCCGGCACCGCCGTTTACAGCAGCGTGGGCAACGGTCTCGGCGCTTTGGTCGACGCGGGACGCATGCCGGACCTGAATCTCCTGACCAAGCCCGAAATATTGGGGCCGCTCGTGGCGCTTTCGCTTCTTTCGCTCGTGCCGGTCTTCTACAAATGGGTGAAGGCGCGTCGCGAGCGAGGGTAAGGCGCGGAATTCCGATCCACGCGAAAGGGGATCAGTGATGCAGCGGCATTGTGTCGATCTGTGCGTCATCGGTGCGGGATCGGGGGGCCTCAGCGTTGCCGCCGCCGCGACCCAGATGGGCGCCTCCACGGTCCTCATCGAAAAAGGGCGGATGGGCGGCGACTGTCTCAACTACGGCTGCGTGCCCTCCAAGTCCCTGCTTGCCTCGGCTCATGCCGCGATGGAGGCGCGCGCGGCCTCCCGCTTCGGCGTCGATTGCGGCGAGCCCAAGATCGACGATGCGCGGGTCTATGCCCACATCCGTTCCGTGATCGGTGCGATCGCGCCCAACGATTCGCAAGAGCGGTTCGAAGGCTTGGGCGCCACCGTCATCCGCGCGCCGGCGCGGTTCATCGGCCGCGGCGAGGTCGAGGCCGGCGACCATCGCATCATGGCGCGCCGCTTCGTGATCGCGACCGGATCGTCGCCCATGGTTCCGCCCATCCCCGGTCTGGCGGGCATTCCCTTCGAGACCAACGAGACGATATTCGAGCGCCGCAACCTTCCCCGCCATCTCATCGTCATTGGCGGCGGCCCCATCGGCATGGAGATGGCGCAGGCGCACCGCGGCCTCGGGACCGAGGTGACCGTTTTGCAGAAGGGCAAAATTCTGCCCAAGGACGACCCCGAAATGACCGCCATCCTGCGCGATCTCTTGGCGGGCGACGGCATCCGCATCATCGAGGACGCCGACGTCCTCGGTGTGGAAAAGACCGCGTCCGGCGCCGCGGCGAAGGTCCGCGCGAACGGCAAGGAAGAGCGGATCGAAGGGACGGACGTGCTGGTTTCGGCCGGGCGCAAGCCGACCATCGACGACTTGGGGCTGGAGGCTGCGGGCATTGATTATACGCCCAAGGGCGTCACCGTGGACGCGCGGCTGCGCACCACGAACAAGAAAGTCTTCGCCATCGGCGACGCGGCGGGCCCGTATCAGTTCACCCACATGGCCGGCTATCACGCCGGCATCGTGATCCGCAACGCGCTTCTGCGCCTGCCGGCCAAGGTCGATTACCGCGCGGTTCCCTGGGTGACCTACACCGCGCCCGAGCTCGCCCATGTCGGTCTCTCCGAACAGGACGCCCGCGCGCAGGGCCACGCCATCCGGGTGCTTCGCTGGTCGTTTCACGAAAACGACCGTGCCCAGGCGGAAGGCGCGACGGATGGCCTGGTGAAGGTGATCGCAACGCCCCGCGGGCGGGTGCTGGGCGCGACCGTCCTCGGGGCCCACGCCGGCGAGCTCATCCAGACCTGGTCGCTTGCCATCAAGGAAAAGCTGAAGGTCAGCGCGATCGCCGGCATGATCGCTCCCTATCCCACCTTGGGCGAGGTGAACAAGCGCGCCGCCGCAAGCTTCTACGCGGCGGCGATATTCAGCCCGATGGTGCGCCGGCTCGTGCGATTCCTGTCGCACTTCGGTTGATGTCATTCCGGCGCTTCGATCACGAAATCTCTCACGAAAAGTTGAGTCGCCTTCGCCCCGAGCGCGGGCTCTACTTCCGTTGTCCTCGATACCGGACAAACCGCCCGCTTTCTGCGCGACGGGCGCGACGGAAGAATTTCGCGATCAACCACTCTCGCAATCAACCAAGACGGGGAAATCGAATCATGTGGAGGAAGATCATCGCCATTCTGGGCCTGGCTGCGCTTGCAGCCGGTCCTGTCGCCGGCACGGCATTTGCCGCCTGCGGCGCAAAGAACCCGTGCGCGGCATCGGGCCCGTGCGGCGCCGGCAAGAATCCGTGCAACCCCTGCGCCGCGAAAGAGAACCCCTGCGCCGCCAAGAACCCCTGCGCGGCCAAATCCAATCCCTGCGCGGGCAAGTAGCGCCCGGCCCCTTAGCCAGGGGCGGCCGCTGCAAGGCGGCGCCCAAAGCACCAGGGCGATTACGGAATGGGCGGCGGCCTCGGGGCCGCCGCTCGTTTCATTGGCCGGCCAGATAACGGATTGGCAAGGTTTGGCGGTGCTATAATTCGGCCCATGGCGCGGAACTTCCCCATCCCCGGGCTGGCCCGCGGGCTCTCGGCCCGGCTTCTGGTCCTGACGATCTTCTTCGTCATGCTCAGCGAAGTCGCGATCTACGTGCCCTCCATCGCCCGGTATCGCCAGCAATACCTGCAGGAGCGCATCTCCACCGCCCATCTCGCCACGCTGGCTCTGGAGGCGACGCCTGACCGGATGGTCAGCGACGAGTTGGCGATGAAGCTGCTCGATCAAGTGGGGGCTTACGGCATCGTCCTGAGCGGCTCCGGCCTCGCCAAGCGCGCGATCTACCGCAGGATGCCGCCCAGAGCCGATCTCGTGGTCACCGTCGACGATTCGGATGTCGTCGGTCTGATCATGAATGCGGTGGGGACGCTGGTTCAGGATGACAACCGCGTGTTGCGCGTCATGGGCTATTCCGCGAAGGAAGGCGGCGCCGTCATCGAAGTGGTGATCGACGAGACCCCCATGCGGCTCGCCATGTACAGCTATTCGTATCGAATCCTGGCGCTCTCCATCGTGATCGCGCTCGCCACCGCGGCCCTGGTCTTCGTCAGCCTGCAATGGATGATGGTCCGCCCCATCCGGCACCTCACCGAGAACATGGTCGCCTTCCGCACCGATCCCGAAGACCCGACACGGATGATTCAGCCCAGCGCGCGGCAAGATGAAATCGGCATGGCGCAGCGCGAGCTCGCGGTCATGCAGCGCGAACTGCGCGCGGCTCTCACGCAAAAGGCGCGGCTCGCGGCGATCGGGGTCGCGGTCGCCAAGATCAGCCACGACCTTCGCAACATCCTCCAGACCGCGAGCGTGGTTTCCGACCGTCTCATTACCGTCAACGATCCGGAAGTGGCGCGCATGGCTCCGCGTTTGGTGGAGTCGATCGATCGCGCGGTCAATCTCTGCCGTCTGACCCTCGATTACGCGCATGACGAGCCGCCGCCCCCAAGACGCGACTTTTTCGCGCTGCACGATCTGGTTGACGACGTTGATGCCGATCAGGCCTTGACGAACGGATCGGAGGTGCACTTCAAGAACGAGGTGCCGGGCGACATCAAGGTCGTCGCCGACCGCGATCAGATCTTTCGCGTGCTCGGCAATCTCATTCGCAACGCCGCCCAGGCGGGCGCCAAGAACGTCCGCGTCTCGGCGAGCGCCCGGGACGGTTACGTGCAGGTCATGGTCGCCGATGACGGCCCGGGCCTTCCCGCCAGGGCACGCGAGAAGTTGTTCCAACCCTTCATTGGCTCGGTGCGGGCCGGCGGCACCGGGCTTGGCCTCGTCATCGCGCGCGAGATCATGCGCGCCCACGGCGGCGACATCGCGCTGCTCGAAACCTCGGAGAAGGGCACGGTGTTCCGGCTCGCGCTGCCGCCGAACGCAGCCGCTTCGAACTGACAAGATCACGCTCTAGCCGCCGAAGGCCGCTCCCTCGCGCCGCCGGTCGGCCCCGCCTTCGAGACCCCGGGGCGTCACCGCGATGCCCTGAAGGCCGCTCGTCAGCGCGCGCGTTTCCACCTCGTGCCCCATCGCCTCGAGTTTTTCCTTGAGGCCCGCGGGCGCCGCGCCGTCCTCGATCTCGACCGGGCCGGTCTTGGCGACGAAATTCGGCAGGTCGATCGCCGCCTGGATCTTCAAACCCCGGTCGAGAACGCCGACCAGCGTTTTCAAGACATAGCCGATGATGCTCTGGCCGCCGGGCGAGCCCACGGCCAGCGCCAGCCGCCCCTGCGCATCGAATACCAAAGTCGGCGCCATCGAGCTCAACGGGCGCTTTCCGGGCTCCGCCCGGTTCGCGGCCGGCATCCCGTCGATCTCGGGGCGGAACGAAAAATCGGTGAGCTCGTTGTTGAGGAGGAATCCGCGCACCATCAGGCGCGATCCGAATTCGGCCTCGATGCTGGAGGTGAAGGCGACCGCGTTGCCCTCGGCGTCCACGACGCTGATGTGGCTCGTAGAGGAGGCGGGCGAATCCGGCGTCGTCGCGTCCGAGGGGATGAACACAGCGGCCAACGCACCCGGCCGCGCCCGGTCCATCGCCCGGTCGGGTGAAATCAGCTTGGCGCGGCGCGCGAGATAATTTTGATCGAGAAGAAGCCCGACCGGCGCCCGCACGAAATCCGGATCGCCGAGATAGCGGTTGCGGTCGGCAAACGACAGGCGGCTGGCCTCGGCGATCAGGTGCACGGCTTGCGCCGATTCGGGCGCGAGCGCGCCAAGGTCGAATGACTGGAGCATGCCGAGTGCCTCGAGCAGGGTGACGCCGCCGGAGCTCGGCGGCGGCATGCCGCAGACGCGCCACTGCCGGTAGGCATTGCATACGGGATCGCGCCGCTTGGCGCGATAATCGGCGAAATCGGATTCGGTCAAGCGGCCGGGATTCGATGCAACGCCGCTCACCGCCGCGACGATGTCCCGCGCGATCGGCCCTTTGTAGAAAGCCTCCGCGCCGCCGCTGGCAAGCGCGCGCAAGGTTTCGGCCAGCGCCGGGTTCTTCAATTTCTCGTCGGCCTGAAGCGGGCTGCCGTCGCCATGGAAGAAATAGGCGGCGGTGCCGGGGAAGGTCTTGAGATGCTGATCGCCTTCGATCAGCGCGTGAAGCCGCGGCGAAACGGCGAATCCTTCCTCGGCCATCTGGATCGCGGGGGCGAACAGCTCCGCCCATGCCAGCTTTCCATGATCGCGATGGGCGAGTTCGAGCATGGCGACGATACCCGGCACGCCCACGGCGCCCCCGCCCACCGCCGCGGCATAGAAATCCTTGGGCGTCCCATCGCCGTTCAGGAACATGCCGGGCGTCGCGGCACGGGGCGCGGTCTCGCGCCCGTCGTAGGCGGTGACGGTTCCCGCCGCCGCGTCGTAATAGAGGAGGAACCCGCCGCCGCCGACCCCGGAGGACTGTGGCTCGACCAGGTTGAGGACCATCTGCATGGCGATCGCCGCGTCCACGGCATTGCCGCCCCGCGCCAGGACGTCGCGCCCCGCCTCGGCCGCGAGCGGGTTGGCCGCGGCCGCCATGAAATGGGCGGCATGGGCCGCGGCCTCGAAGCGGACAGGCTCGGGCGGGGCCGCCGAGGCGGCTTCGGGCGCCGGGGCGGGCGTACAGGCGGCGTCCAGCAGCAGCGTCGCCGTCAGCACGGCAAAAGCGGCGGCTCCCGCGGCGGAAAATGGCCTCGGCATACGCATTTTCATCCGCTTTGGATTCGAGTGCCGGGCCATGATAGCGGAGCTGTAACCCCCGCGCACCGCCGGCGGGCTTGAAGCTGGGCCTTGAGAATCGGGGCCCGGTCGTGGTTGGTTGGAGCTTGCGCGCGGCAAGGAGGGGGCCGCCGCGGATGCGAAGGGAAGGGGAATGATCGCCGGCATCATCACTTCGACCATCCTGGTCGGCCTGACGCTGCTGATCCATTACGAGATCCTGCGCCTCGCCTCGGCGATGCTCCCCAGCCTTCCCATTCCGGTGCGGATGCGGGTGATCTTCGTCGTGTTCGCCGCCTTCCTCGCCCACACTCTGGAGGTGTGGCTCTACGCCTTCGCCTTTTACGTTTTCATCGACGTCTTCCATTTCGGCGCGTTCGGCGGCACGATGATGGGCGACTGGCGCGACTACGTCTATTTTTCCGCCGTCACCTATACCTCTCTCGGCTTGGGCGACGTCTTTCCCTTGGGTGGGGCGCGCCTGCTCACGGGCGTCGAGGCGTTGAACGGCCTGGTCATGATCGGCTGGTCGGCGTCCTTCACCTATCTCACCATGGAGAAGTTTTGGCCGCTTCACACGCGCCGGGGCAAATGACCCGGTTTGCCGGAAAGCCGCGTAACCTGCGGCTTTCAAGGCGATTCGGGAGGCCACTTCCGCCCGGGGCGCATTTGCAGTAAAACGGCCGCTCGCTTTTCGGGCGCCCGTGGCCCGCGCCCCATTCCAATCGGGAGTAAGACCGTTGAGCGCGATCGGACACATCCGCAGGATTTCGGTTCCCGACATCGCCGCGCGCAAGGGCGCGGAGCGGATCGTCTGCCTCACCGCCTACAGCGCCGCGACGGCTCGGCTCGTCGATCCGTTCGTGGACGTGATCCTGGTCGGCGATTCGCTCGGCATGGTGCTCTACGGATTCGAAACGACATTGCCCGTCACGCTGGAGATGATGATCGCCCATGGCGCCGCGGCCGTGCGCGGCTCGCACCGTTCTTGCGTCGTCGTCGATCTTCCCTTCGCCTCGTATCAGCGCTCGCCGCGCGCCGCGTTCCGCGCGGCGGCGCGGGTGATGGCGGAAACCGGCTGCGCGGCGGTGAAGCTCGAAGGCGGTATCGAGATGGCGGAGACGGTCTCCTTCCTCGTCGCCCGCGGAATACCGGTCCTGGGCCATGTGGGCCTGCAGCCGCAATCGGTGATGAAGACCGGCGGTTACCGCGCGCGCGGAAAAAGCGAGAAGGAAGCCGCGCGGCTGCTGGCCGATGCGCATGCGATTGCCGACGCCGGCGCCTTTGCCCTCGTCATCGAGGGGACGATGGAGCCGGTGGCGCGCCGCATCACGAAATCGGTTCCGGTCCCCACCATCGGCATCGGCGCCTCCCCAGCCTGCGACGGCCAGGTTCTGGTGACCGAAGACCTCGTCGGCCTCACCTCCGGCGTGACGCCCCGCTTCGTCAAGCGCTACGCCGATCTGGGGCGCGACATCGCGGCGGCCGCGGAGTCGTTCGCGCGCGACGTGCGCGAGGGCAAGTTCCCCGAACCCGGCCATTGCTACGGCGCCGGGCGCGACACGCAAGGCCCGCCGCGCAAAGTCTCGCCGCGCCGCGCCGGCGGCAACGAGCGGTAACGCGTCCTCTCTTTCGAAATCCGTGCAGACGGCGAGGCAGGCGGCATGGAAACGCTGAAGCGCGTGGCCGATCTCCGCCGCGCCGTTTCTTCCTGGCGCGCGCGCTCCGAAACCATCGGCCTCGTTCCCACCATGGGCGCGCTCCATGCCGGCCATATGGCGCTGGTGGCGCGCGCCCGCGCGACCTGCGCGCGCGTCGTCGTCAGCATCTTCGTCAACCCGACGCAATTCGGGCCGGGCGAGGATCTCGCAACCTATCCCCGCGACGAAGCGGGCGATTTGGAAAAGCTCGCGGGCGCGGGCGTGGATGTCGTCTTCGCGCCGGGCGTCGCCGAAATGTATCCGGAAGGTTTCGCCACCTCGGTCCGGGTCAAGGGCATGACGGAAGGGCTCTGCGGCGCGTTCCGCCCCGTGCACTTCGAAGGGGTGGCGACAATCGTGACCAAGCTTTTGCTCCAGGTCTCGCCCGACGTCGCCTTCTTCGGCGAGAAGGATTATCAGCAGCTCCGCATGATCGAGCGCCTGGCGCGCGATCTCGATATCCCGGTGCGCATCGCGGGGGTCGCGACGGTGCGCGAGGCGGATGGGCTGGCCCTTTCCTCGCGCAACCAATATCTCTCGGAATCCGAGCGGCGCGTCGCGCCCCTGCTTTACCGCACGCTGTGTTCGGTCGCGGATAAATTGGCGGCGAAAAACGCGGGCGCCGCCGAGATCGCCGCCGTCGCCGAGCTGGCGAAGGCCGGATTGCTCGCGGCCGGGTTCGCAAAGGTGGATTATTTCGAGGTGCGCGACGCGCAAACGCTCGCGCCGATCGCCACTCTTGCCCGCCCGGCGCGGCTCCTGGCTGCCGTGCGGCTCGGCAAGACGCGCCTCATCGACAACATGCCGCTCTCTTTCTAAGCGCCGCTCGGCTTTTTCTAAGCGCCGTTCGGCTTTTCCGGCGCATCCCAGGGGAACAGAACCCAGATGTCCTGCGCCATTTCGATGGCGAAGCTGTCCACATGGGGCCGGCCGGCGGGCTTGGCATAGACGGCGGCAATGTGGGCGCGGGGAAGAATCTCCCTGACCGCCCGGATGGTGTTGCCCGTGTCCGCGATGTCCTCGACCACGAGCCAGCCCGATCCGTCGCCGCACGTCTTCTTCAGGGCGGCAACGTCGCTCAAGACCGAAACCTCGCCCCGCACCCGGTCCTCATAGGAGGCGATGCAGACCGTCTCGACGTTACGGATTTCGAGCTCTCGGGCGATGATCGCCGCGGGCACCAGCCCGCCTCGGGCCACCGCCACGATCCCCGCCCATGGCCTGATCCCCTGCACACGCCGCGCCAGTGCGCGGGTGGCAACCTGCAACTCCTCCCATGAAACCGGGGTGGTCGTGGTAGGGGCGCTGCCGGTCATGCCTGCCGCTCCAAGCCCTTGGCGTGGCTCACAAAGACGACCGGCGCCACAAGGGCGCCGGTGTCGCGTGCCGGATTGTAGCGAGCGCCGCTCACCGCACGTAGAGATGCACCTCGTTGGTGCTGGCGGTCCCGCTGGTCGCGGCCGAAAGGGTCACGCGGTCCGCAGGCAGGCCCATGCTGTTGAGCGCGCGCAGCACGGCCTCGGCGTTCTTTCGCGCCGCGGTGGCGTTGATCGCGGCCTGCGCGGCCGATCCCTTGGTCGCGCTCACCGCAACCAGATCGAAGCTGGCGTCGGGCCGGCGCTCCAGCGCCTTGGTCACCGCGCCGTAAAGCGCTTGCTCGTACTCGACTTTGGGCCGGTCGAAGCGGATCACGACCAGCGGCCGGCGTCCTTCGGTGCCGGCGAAGCCCGCCGCCGGACCCGCCGGTCCGGGCGTGGCCGAGCGGAACGCGCGATTGGCGAGGCTCTGCCCGTAAAGTTCGCCGTTGCTGATGGCGAGCGAAAGCGTCGAAAGATTGCCGCGCTCGCGGGTCACGTAGTCGCTTTGGCGGCGGACATCGTCGCTCAGTTCATTGAGCAGCCGGTCGATCAGAACGACCGTGCGGTTCGTTTCATCCTCGAGGATGCCCAGCTGGCGATGATCTTCGTCCACCGCGCCGGACAGGCCATAGGCGGCGCGCACGCTTTCAAGCAGGAAGGACGACATCGCCGAATCGGCGGTCACCTTCGTCTCGAGGCTGTTCATGCCGGCGATGTCGCTGTCCAGCCGGTCGAGATCGGCTTGGGCCTCGTTCCATTGCTGCACGAGAACCGGATTGCCCGGCGTGGTCCCGACCTGAAGCCGCGCGCTGACGGCGGCGACGATGCCGTGATAGGCCTGGGAATGCTGGACCGTGGTGTTGCGAAGCTGCTGCAGCTCGCCGTTATGCTGCGAGATCGCCGCCTGCATGTTGACGAGGTCCTGGCGCAGCTGCTGCACCTTGGCGCCGACATAGGTGCCCGTGGGCGAGCCCGGCGTCGGCGGCATCGGCTGGAAATTCGTGGTCCCGAGCGGCGGCGGCGGGGGCGGCGCAGGCGGATAGGCGCCCGGCTGCTGCGGGTATCCCGGTGGCGGGGGCTGCTGCGGATAACCCGGAGGTGGCTGCTGCGGATAACCCGGAGGCGGCTGCTGATAGCCCGGAGGCGGCTGCTGCGGTTGCGCCGGCTGCGGCGGCGGAACCTGGACGACTTCCGGCTGCGATTTCTCGTCGTCGGACGGCCATACCAGATCGCCAAGGTCGTTGAATACCGAGCATCCCCCGAGCGCAAGCACGGAGGCGATCAAAACTATTTTTATTTTCCAATGAGCCATCCGAATCGGTCACCTAGCACGGGCCGCCCGCGGACACAGCCCGGCCGGCGGCGACACACCCCTTATTTTTATACGAAAGACTTCGAAACGGAGCCCCCCTAAAGCTCATCCGGGATAGTAACCAAAGCCTTCCGGGGCCACAAGCCGGATTCGTCCCGGCCGCCGCCCGCGGCCGCGCGAGATCGGCCGATTGCGCAGGAACCCTTGCCTTGCCATCGGCGAGTGACTTGGCTAGTGTCACGGCCCTCACGGGCCCCGTCTGCCGCGGCACTTTTCGTTTCCGGAGCCCGTGACATCCCGCGCCCGTAGCTCAACTGGATAGAGCACCAGACTACGGATCTGGGGGTTGGGAGTTCGAATCTCTCCGGGCGCGCCATATTTCTCCGCGGCCTTTGGCCGCATCACCCCTGACCGCTCATCGCCGCACATCGTTCCCGCGGTCGTGTCCCTACCAGTCGACCTGAGCGCGGAATTCCATGATCTGCGGATCGTCGTAGCCGGCCGTTTTGCCGGACAAAAGATTGGCGGCGTTGCCGAGGGCACTCGCGTTGTTGCGGACCCAGACGTAATCCATCATGAAACGGATGTACGGATTGACGTACCAGTTCAATCCAACAGTGTAATTCGTCTCCGTGCCCTTCTGGAAATCCGGCCCATCGTCGAAATCGGCATGGCTGATGCGCGCGGCCAACTCAATCGCGCCGAACCCGTCCTTGCCCAAATTATGATTCGGCTTCAGCCGGTCCCAGCGCGCCGTCGCGGCGTTGTAGGGCCGGGACTCGCCGGTCAGGAAATAGGCGAGTTCGGCGTACCATCCCGTGAGCGCCACATCCGGACAACGGCTGAACGCCGCCGCCGCAGCCGAGGTGATCCGGCAGGCCGCGGCCCCCGAATTCAGCAGAGGGTCGTGCTGGGTCTGCGTGATCGGCACATAGAAATATTCGGCCATGAGGGACGCCGGCCCGTAAACGACTGCCAATTCCGGATCCACCATGAAAAGGTGATCGACCGAAGTGAGCTGCCCGGGGTTGAGCGCGGTGAGGGTGGCCGAGGTATTGAGGAATTTGGCGGCGGTCACGTTCGATTCCGGC
>DATDPM010000022.1:0-13400 GCA_035292745.1 Alphaproteobacteria bacterium
AGCCTCGCCCTGGGCCTATTCGTGCTATCCTTCGCGTGCCGCTGGGGGCGCGCCCGGCGCCGCCAGGAACGGAGGTTTTGGTTGGGACACAGCATCGCGCTCGTTGACGACGACCGGAACATTCTGGCCTCGATTTCGCTTGCCCTCGAGGCGGAGGGATTCACGGTCTACAAATACGTGGACGGCGAAGAGGCGCTGCGGGGCCTGCGCGCGCACCCGGTGGATCTCGCCATTCTCGACATCAAGATGCCGCGCATGGACGGCATGGAGCTGCTCGACCGGCTGCGGCGGGAGAGCGCGGTGCCCGTCATCTTCCTCACCTCGAAGGACGAGGAGGTGGACGAGGTGCTGGGCCTGCGCATGGGCGCCGACGATTACATCAAGAAGCCGTTCTCCCAGCGTCTGCTCATCGAGCGCATCCGCGCGGTGCTGCGGCGCGGCGAGGGCGAAGGCGCCGCCGAGGAAGGCGCCGACGAGGCCATCATGCGCCGCGGCGAGCTCGTGCTCGATCCGGCGCGTCACGTCTGCACCTGGAAAAGCCGCTCGGTTCCGCTGACCGTGACCGAGTTTTTGATCCTGAAGTCGCTCGCCGCGCGTCCCGGACACGTGAAAAGCCGCGACCAGCTGATGGATGCCGCCTATGGCGAGCACATCTACGTGGACGACCGCACGATCGACAGTCACATCAAGCGCCTGCGCAAGAAGTTCCGGATGATCGATCCCGAATTCCTCCAGATCGAGACGCTTTATGGTGTGGGCTATCGTTACCGCGAAGCGTAAGGCGAGTAGCGAGGCGGACTCCGCGCCGCCGCTGGGCGACGAGGCCGCGCTCCCCCGCGATGGCGCGGTCGCATCGCAGCCTCGCCCCGGCTCTCCGTCCGCGGGCGCGACGGAGGCGCCGCCGTTCGCCGCCGATGCGGCGCCGGATCACGTGGCGGATACCGAAGAAACGCCGATCTCGCCCGCGGCGGCGAAACGCGGGCCCTTCTCCTCGCTCACCCGCCGGATCCTTGCCGTCAATGTTCTGGCGCTCGCGATCCTGGTGGCGGGCCTCCTCTACCTCGGCCAATACGAGAAAGGCCTGATCCGCGCCCATATGGAGGCGCTGCAGACCCAGGGCGAGATTTTCGCCGAAGCCTTGGGCGAGGGCGCCGTGGCGGAGCTTCCTTACACGCCGCCGTTCCTCTTGCCGGATTTGGCGCGGCTCATGATGCGGCGCCTGGTGGCCCCGCTCCATGCCCGCGCGCGGCTGTTCGATCTTTCGGGCAATCTCATCGTCGACAGCTGGTTCATCGGCGGTCCGGGTACGGCGGTGCGGGTGGAACGGCTGCCCGAGCCGGGACTGACCGGCCGGATCGCCACCTGGATCAGCGATTCCTACGACTGGATCGCGGATCAGCTTCACCGCCGCCGGCTCGAGCCCTATCACGAGAATGCGCACCAGACGGCCGCCGACTACGGCGAGGTCGTGTTCGCCTTGAACGGCGAAATCGGCCATGCCATCCGCGGCACCGGGAAGGAAGGGATGATCCTGAGCGTCGCGGTTCCGGTGCAGCGCTACAAGCAGGTGGTCGGCGCGATCATGCTTTCCACCGACAGTTCCGATATCGAGGCGGCGCTGCGCTCGGTTCGCATTGACATTCTCAGGGTATTCCTGTTCGCGCTCGGCATCACGGTTCTGCTTTCCGTCTATCTTGCCGGAACCATCGCGCGCCCCGTGCGCCGGCTTGCGGTGGCCGCCGATCGCGTCACCCACGGCCACGGCCGCCAGGCGGTGATCCCCGATTTCACCTCGCGCAAGGATGAGATCGGCGATCTTTCGGCCTCGTTGCGCGAGATGACGGCGGCGCTGTGGCACCGCATGGATGCGATCGAGGGGTTTGCCGCCGACGTCGCCCACGAGATCAAGAATCCGCTCACCTCGCTGCGCAGCGCCGTCGAAACGGTTTCGCGCATCACGGATCCGAACAGCCAGCGCCAGCTCATGGCGATCATCCTCGAGGACGTGCAGCGGCTGGACCGGCTCATCAGCGACATTTCCGATGCCTCCCGGCTCGATGCCGAGCTCTCGCGGGCGGAGCTGGAGACGGCCGACATCGGCGGCATCTTGACCATGCTCACGGATCTCCATCGCAGCACCGCCGAGCCGAACGCGCCGCGGATCGATCTCGATGTTCTTAAGGATGCGGACCTGCGCGTTGCGGGCATCGAAAGCCGGCTGGTACAGGTGTTCCGCAACCTGTTCAGCAACGCCGTGTCCTTCAGCCCGCCGGGCGGGCGCATCCTGTGCCGCGCGCGAAGCCGCGACGGTTACGTCATCGTGACGGTGGAAGACGAAGGACCGGGAATTCCCGAAGGCAAGCGCGAGGCGATCTTCGAGCGTTTCTATACCGAACGCCCTGCGGAGGAGAAATTCGGCACGCACTCGGGATTGGGGCTTTCCATCTCACGCCAGATCGTCGAGGCGCACCGCGGCCGGATCACGGCCGACAACCGGCGCGATCCGACGGGAAAAGTCTGCGGCGCGCGCTTCACCGTGGTCTTGCCCGCGAGCTGATCCATGCCGCTTCCGCCGCCGAGATTTGGCTCATGACCGATGTGCACGGCACCAGCGTCGTCGTGGGCGGAGTCGGCGTGCTTTTGCGCGGACCGCCGGGAATCGGCAAGTCTGATTTGGCGTTGCGGCTGATCGACGGCGGCGCGCGGCTCATCGCCGACGACCAAACCTCGCTCAGCCGCGAAATCGGCGATCTCGTCATGACCTCGAACGCCGTGCTCGAAGGCCTGCTCGAGGTCCGCGGCGTGGGTATTTTGGCCGTGCCCTGCGTGCCCCGCGCCCGGCTCGGGCTGGTCGTCGATCTGGTCCCCATGAGCCAGATCGAGCGCATGCCCGAGAAGGAATATTGCGACCTATTGGGCGTCAGGGTGCGGCTGCTGAAGCTGCCTCCCTTCGCCGCCTCGACTGCGGCCAAGCTCCGGCTCGCCGTCGCGTCGCTCGATCTCTAAGTGGCACGGCCGTGAAGGCGAAGAGCGTGAAGAAAAAATCCGGCGGTGCTTCAGCCTCGACCTCGCGCAAGGCCCGGCGGAAAGCCCGTGGCCGCGTCGTCGTGGTCACGGGCATGTCCGGCGCCGGGCGCTCCACCGCGTTGAAAGCGCTGGAGGACATCGGCTTCGAGGCGGTCGATAATCTGCCGTTGTCGCTGTTGGCGAATCTCGTCGGGCCCGGCAGCGGTCTCGACCGCCCGCTTGCCGTCGGCGTGGACATTCGCACCCGCGGCTTCGATATCAGCCATCTCGCCGGCGCCATCGAAGCCTTGCGCGCGCGGCGCGATATCGAGGTCAAGAGCGTGTTTCTCGATTGCGACGACGAAGTGCTCGGCCGGCGCTATGCCGAGACGCGCCATCGCCATCCGCTCGCCGCCGATCGCCCCGTGGCGGACGGCATCCGCCACGAGCGCCGCCTGCTCACGCCGCTCAAGGCCTATGTGGATGCCGTGATCGACACCTCCGACATGTCGCCGGGAATGCTGCGGGAACGGTTATTGAGCGCGCTCGGGCTCGCGCCCGGCCGCGGAGTGACGATCTTCGTGACGTCGTTTTCTTACCGGTTTGGTTTGCCGCGCGAATCCGACCTCGTGTTCGACGTGCGCTTCCTCTCCAATCCGCATTACCGGGCGAAGCTTCAGCCTTTGACCGGGCGCGACAAGAAGGTGGCGGCCTTCATCTCGGCCGATCCGGGATTCCGTCCGTTTTTCGCCTCGCTCACCTCGTTGCTGTTGCCGCTGCTGCCGCGTTTCGAGCGCGAGGGTAAAAGTTACCTCACCATCGCGATCGGCTGCACGGGGGGCCGCCATCGCTCGGTTTTCGTGGCGGAAAAGCTCGGATCGTGGTTGCACGACCGCGGCCAGCGCGTCACTCTCCACCACCGGGACGTCAACAGAATCGTCGCCGCGTAATGTTTCCGAGGACCGCCTGATGATTGGAATCGTTCTTGTGACTCACGGTCGGCTCGCCGCCGAGTTCATCGCGGCGCTCGAACACGTGGTCGGTCCGCAGCGCAATATCCGCGCCGTGTGCATCGGGCCCGACGACGATATGGAGCAACGCCGCAAGGACATCCTGGAATGCGTCGCCGAGGTGGACGAGGGCGAGGGAGTCGCATTGCTCACCGACATGTTCGGCGGCACGCCGTCCAATCTCGCGATTTCGATCATGGACACCGCCAAGGTGGAAGTGATCGCGGGGGTCAATCTTCCGATGCTGATCAAGCTCGCAAGCGTACGTGACAGCGGCTCCTTGGCCGCGGCGGCGAACGCCGCGCAAAAAGCCGGGCGGCAATACATCAACATCGCCTCCGGCCTGCTCAAGGATCACAAGTAATGAATAACCGGTCGTCCCGGGCGGGGCGTACCATCCTGCAACGGACCGTGATCGTCGTGAACCAGCGCGGGCTTCACGCGCGCGCCGCCGCCCGCTTCGTCAAACTCGCGGCCGGGTTCGACGCCAATGTCACCGTCGCCAAAAACGGGACCGAGGTCTCCGGACTCTCGATCATGGGCCTGATGATGCTGGCGGCGGGGCCGGGCACGAAGATCGAGATCCGCGCGGCCGGCCCGGATGCCGCGGCGGCGCTGGCGGCGCTCGATGCTCTAATTGCGAATAAGTTCGATGAAGAGTAAGTCGAAATCACCGCGCCGTACGTTGCGTCGCGGCACGAAAAAGATCGCGTTCGAACGTCGCGAAGACGCGCACGAAGAAAAAGTCTTCGACGGCATCGGCGTGTCGTCCGGCATCGCGATCGGAGCGGCGTATGTGCGCGAGTCCGGCGCGGTCGAGGTGCCGGAATATTGCGTCACCGCCGAACACGTGCCGGCCGAGCTCGCCCGTTTCCGCGATTCCGTCGCCCGTACCCGCCGCCAGATTCAGCGGCTGATGTCCAAGGTGAAGGATCTCCCCCCGGCCACGGCCGAGGAAATCACCTATCTGCTCGATGCGCACATGCACATGCTCATGGGGTCGCGGCTCATGCGCGGGGTGGAGCGGCGCATCCAGGAAGATCACATCAACGCCGAGGCCGCGGTGCAGGCCGAAATCTCGGTGATTGCCAAGAGTTTCGCCGAAATGGACGACGCTTATCTTTCGGCGCGCATGGAGGACATCCGCGAAGTCGGCGCCCGGCTCGTCCGCAGCCTCACCAAGAGCCAGCATCGCCCGTTCACCGCATTGCCTGCGGGCGCGATCCTGATCGCCGAAGAGCTGAGCCCGGCCGATACCGCCCTGCTCGATCCGCGCCGCATCGCCGGTTTCGCGACCGCGCTCGGCGGCGCGGAAGGGCACACGGCGATCATGGCCCGCGCGCTCGGCTTGCCCGCCGTGCTCGGCACGCCGGGGCTGCTGAAAGGCGTCGCCACCGGAGCCATGGTGGTGGTGGACGGGCGGCGCGGCCGCGTCATCATCAATCCCAGCGCCGCCACGCTCGACGAATACACCAACTTGCGCGAGTCGCTGCACCGCGCCCAGCGGCAACTCGTGCGCCTGCGGCGGTTGCCCGCCGTCACCCGCGACGGCGTTCAGATCAGTCTCAATGCGAACGTCGAGCTGCCGCGCGAGCTCGATCTCGTGCGCCAGGCGGGCGCGGCCGGAATCGGCCTGCTGCGCAGCGAGTTCCTGTTCATGAACCGCGAAGACCTGCCGGACGAGGACGAGCAATACATGGCGCTGCGCGAAGTGGTCGAGGCCATGGACGGCCGCCCGGTCACGATCCGCACGCTCGATGTGGGCTGCGACAAGCTGGCCTATTCTCTGGAAGGGCATATGAGCACCGGCGCCAATCCGGCATTGGGCCTTCGCGCCATCCGCCTGTCGCTCAAGCTGCCGAAGCTGCTGGAGACGCAGCTTGCGGCGATCCTGCGCGCCGGGGCCCATGGGCCCGTGCGCGTGCTGCTGCCGATGATCTCGACACCTTCCGAAGTGCGCCAGGTTCGCGAGATGATGGGGTCCGTGGCGCGCCGGCTGAAGCGCCGCCACGTCAAGATCGCCGATCCGCTGCCGCCCTTGGGCGCCATGATCGAGACGCCGGGGGCTGCGCTCTCGGCGGATGCGCTGGCCGTGGTCTCGGATTTCTTCGCCATCGGCACCAACGATCTCACCATGTACGCGCTCGCCATCGACCGCGGCGACGAGCAGGTGGCCCATCTTTACAATCCGCTCCACCCGGCGGTGCTGCGCCTCATCCAGTTCTCGATCGAAGCCGGGCTTCGCGCCGGCATCGGCGTCAGCATCTGCGGCGAGGTCGCGGGCGACGCCCGCTTCACGCCGCTCCTCCTCGGGCTCGGGGCCCGCGATCTTTCCATGGCCTCCGCCAATATCGGCCGCATCAAGCAGCGCATCCGCGCCATCGACATCACGGAGGCCGCGCGCCGCGCCCGGGTCATCATGGAGCAGTCGGACGCGGGCCGCATCGCCACGCTTCTGGACGATTTCAACGCCTTCGCCTGAACCCCGGGGGGCCCGGCCTGCGGCGCGACTTTAACGTCCGTCCACGCCCTTCAGAGGGGTTGCCCCGGGGCCTTCCAAATGTAATATGCGCCCTTCCGGCGGGGGCCCCCCGCCAAACCCCCATGCTCCCGGGAGACCGTCATGAGCGCTTCGGACTATAAGGTCGCCGATCTGTCGCTGGCCGATTGGGGCCGCCGCGAAATCGCCATCGCCGAAACCGAGATGCCCGGGCTGATGGCGTTGCGCGCCGAATTCAAAGGCAAGAATCCCCTGAAGGGCGCCCGGATCGCAGGCTGTCTCCATATGACGATCCAGACCGCGGTCTTGATCGAGACCCTGCTGGAATTGGGCGCGGAACTGCGCTGGAGCTCCTGCAACATTTTCTCGACCCAGGATCACGCCGCGGCGGCCATGGCGGCGCGCGGCGTTCCGGTGTTCGCCTGGAAGGGCGAGACCGAGGACGAATATTGGTGGTGCGTGGAGCGCACCATTCTCGGGCCGGACGGCTGGCGCCCCAACTTGCTGATCGACGACGGCGGCGATCTCACCAAAGTGATGCACGACAAGTACCCGGATCTTTTGGCCGAGGTGCGCGGCTTGTCGGAAGAAACCACCACCGGGGTCCACCGGCTTTATGAAATGGCGAAGGCCGGCGCGCTCAAGGTTCCCGCCATCAACGTGAACGATTCCGTCACCAAGTCGAAGTTCGACAACCTTTACGGCTGCCGCGAAAGCCTGCTCGACGGGCTGAAGCGCGCGACCGACGTCATGATTGCGGGCAAGGCGGTGGTGATCTGCGGCTACGGCGACGTGGGCAAGGGCTGCGCCGCCAGCATGCGCGGCCAGGGCGCTCGCGTGATCATCACCGAAATCGACCCCATCTGCGCGCTTCAGGCGGCGATGGAGGGCTACGAGGTGACCACGCTCGACGAGGTTGCCGGCACCGCCGATATTTTCGTCACGGCCACGGGGAATTTGAATGTCGTGACGTTGGATCACATGCGGCAGATGAAGGATCGCGCGATTGTCGCCAACATCGGCCACTTCGACAGCGAGATCGAGATCTCGGCCCTCAAGAACTTCCCGTGGCACGAGGTAAAGCCGCAGGTGGACGAGGTCGAATTCCCCAACGGCAAGCGCCTGATCGTTCTCGCCAAGGGGCGGCTGGTGAATCTGGGCTGCGCCACCGGCCACCCCAGCTTCGTCATGAGCGCCTCTTTCACCAACCAGGTGCTGGCCCAGATCGAGCTGTGGTGCAACAGCGGCAAATACGAAAATCAGGTCTACGTCCTGCCCAAGCACCTCGACGAGAAGGTGGCGTTCCTCCACCTGGACAAGCTTGGCGTAAAGCTGACCAAGCTCACCGACGAGCAGGCGAAGTACCTGGGCGTGGCGCAAAAGGGCCCCTTCAAGCCGGACTATTACCGGTACTGACCGCGGGCCCGCCGGCGCTGTCGCGCGGGCCTTCTTGTTCGCCAAGCCGTTGGCGCATAAACTCGTGTCGCGCGAAGTTTCCATCCATCTGCGCGATGGTCCCGAGTCGGGGGACGCGGTGTTCGGAACCGGTATTTTGACCCCGCCAGCCACGCTGTTGGCGGGGAACGCGACGCCGGGATTCTCGCTCCCGGACGGGGAGGCGCTGCGCCAGATGGTCGAGCAGGCGCTGCCGACCCCGGCTGCGGTCGCCGCCGCGGGCGTCCTCGTCCTGCTGCTCGTGCTCACCGTCGCCTTCGCCTGGCGGCTCGATCGTTCGCTCAAGGAAATTCAGCGGGCCAGCGCGCTTTCCGCGCGGCTGCGCGAGGCGCTCGCGGCCTCGCCCGACGGCTACTATCTCTGGGACCTCGTTTCCCGCACCGAATCGCGCTCGCCGCGGCTCGAAACCCTGCTGCGCCTCGACCCGAAGGCGCCGCCCGGCGTCGATACGGTGCGCGAGCGCATCGATCAGCTTTCCTGGTCCGAGTTCGACGCCGCCTTGGCGCGGCTGCGCGCCGACGGAACCGGCTTCGATCTCCTGGTTCCCTTGGCGCCCATCGCCGGCGGTGCGGCGCGAAGCCTGCGCGTCATCGGCGTCCGGGTTGCCGGCGCGTCGGGCGAGCCTTTGGCCGACCTCGTCTGGTTCCGCGACATGAGCCGGTTCGTGGCGGAATCCGCAAGGCTTCTCGGCCAGATCGAATCGTTTGCCTCCGACGGCGGGCGGCTGCGGGCGCTGCTCAATGCGCTTCCCCTGCCGGCCTGGCTGCGCGGGCCCGATCTTTCGCTGGTGTTCTGCAACATGGCCTACGGACGGGCGGTGGAAACGACGGCGGATTCGGCCGTGGCGGAAGGGCGCGAGATCGCCGAATCGGTCATCGGCAACCGCGGCCGCGCCCTGGCGGAACGCGCCCGCGTCACCGGCGTGGCGCAATCCGAAAGCCATCACATGGTCATCGGCGGCATGCGCCGGCTCCTCGAATTCGTCGAGGTTCCGCTTCCCGGCGATGGCCGTCCCGCGGCGATGGCCGGCTACGCCATGGATTTCACCGATCTGGAAAAGGTCCAGACCGATCTCTCCCGCGAGATCGCCGCCCACGGCAACGTGCTGGAACAGCTTTCCACCGCCATCGTCCTGTTCGGGGCCGACCGCAAGGTCAAATTCTTCAACCCCGCCTACCGCCTGCTGTGGCGCTTGGACGAGAACTGGCTGCGCGCCGGCCCGGACCTCGCCGACGTGCTGGAGGCCCAGCGCGAACGCCGCCGTCTGCCGGAGATCGTCGACTTCCGCGCCTATAAGGAAGAGAGGCTGCGCCAGTTCAGCTCGCTGATCGAACCGAACGAGGAGCTCTTGCACCTGCCCGACGGCACGACGCTGTTGCGGCGCATGATCCCGCATCCCTTCGGCGGGGTGCTGTTCACCTACGACGACGTCACCGACAAGCTGGCGCTGGAGCGCTCCTACAACACGCTCATTGCCGTTCAGCGCGAGACTCTCGACAACCTTTACGAAGGTGTCGCGGTCATCGGCGGCGACGGAAGGCTCAAGCTCAGCAATCCGGCCTACGGCCGCATCTGGAAGCTGAGCCCTCAGCAGCTCCTGGGCGAGCCCCACGTCTCCGAGCTCATCGAGGCCACGCGCGGCTTTTACGGAATCGACGAGGCGCCGTCATGGACCGCCGCCAAGGAAGCCATGATCGCCCAGATCATGGCGCGCACCTCGCGCGGCGGCCGGCTCGATCGCAGCGACGGTTCGGTGCTGGAATACGCCGCAGTGCCGCTGCCGGACGGCAATTTGCTGTTGCGCTACGTCGAGGCGACCGATCGCTACCGCGTCGAGGAAGCGCTGCGCGAGCGCAATCAGGCGCTGGAGACCGCATCGCGGCTGAAGTCGGAATTCATCGCCAATGTGTCTTACGAGTTGCGCACGCCGCTCAACACCATCATCGGCTTCTCCGAAATCCTGAAGAACGAATACTTCGGCAAGCTCAACGAGCGGCAGAAGGAATACGGCGAAGGCATTCTCGAGGCGTCCCAGTCCCTGCTGCTGCTCATCAACGACATCATCGATCTCGCCACCATCGAGGCCGGCTATATGGCCCTCAAGTTGGAGACGGTGGACATCCACGCCATGCTGGTCAACGTGCTGAGCCTGACGCGCGAACGGGCGCGCGACCATAACCTGAAGCTGAAATTCGTTTGCCCGCCCGATTTCGGCACGCTCTTTGCCGATCAGCGGCGGCTGCGGCAGGCCATGTTCAACCTCATCAGCAACTCGATCAAATTCACGCCCGAGGGCGGCACCATCACGGTCTCGGCCCGCCGCGAGGACGGCGCCGTGCTGCTCTCGGTCGCCGATACCGGCATCGGCGTCCCCCGGGAAGATCAGGAGCGCGTGTTCGAGAAATTCGTCCGCGGCCAGTCGCAGCAGATCCGCCAGTCGGGCGCCGGGCTGGGCTTGTCGCTGGTGAAAAGTTTCATCGAGCTCCACGGCGGCAGCGTCGTCATGAACTCGGCGCCCGACGTCGGAACCGAGGTGATTTGCTATCTCCCCACCCAGGCCGCGGGCGTGAAGACGGCCTCCGCCGGCGCCCACGCGTGAGCGGGGCGCGGACCCGGCCTCGGGCAAAGCGGGATTACGCGAGCTCGGGGATGCCCGTCGTGGTCGAATATTCGAAGTGAAGCTCGCGGTCCGGATAGACGAGCGGATGGATGGCATGCGCCGCCAGCGCACTTTCCGCGAATCCCGAAAGTATCAGCTTGAGCTTGCCGGGATAGGTGGCGATGTCGCCGATCGCGAAAAGCCCCGGCACGTTGGTGGCGCAGCTCGCGGGGTCGACCGCGATGCGGTTTTGCTCAAGGTTCAAGCCCCATTCCGCGATCGGCCCCAGGCTCATGGCGAGCCCGAAAAAGGCCAGCAACGCGTCGGCGGGAATGCGCCGTTGTTCGCCCGAAAGGCTCTTCACCGTGACGGCGGAAAGCTTGCCCTGCACGCCTTCGAGCCCTTCGAGCTGGAAGGGGACGACCATGTCGATCTTTCCTTCCTGCGCGAGCTTGGCCAGCTTGGCCGCGGATTCGGGCGCGGCGCGGAACTTGGGGCGGCGGTGGATGACGATGACGCGCGCCGCGATATCCGCAAGCGAAAGCGCCCAATCCACGGCCGAATCGCCGCCCCCCGCGATCACCACGCGCTTGCCGGCGAAGTCGTCGCGGCGCTTGACGAAATAGAACACGCTCTTGTTCTCGAAGGTTTCGATGCCGGCGAGCGGCGGCCGGTTCGGCCCGATAGCGCCGACGCCCGCCGCGATCACGACGGCGCGGCTGTCGATCTTGGTGCCCGCCGAGGCGGTAAGCAGAAACCGCCCGCCCTCGGTCCTCTCGCATTTCTCCACCGTCTGGCCGAGGTGGAAGACCGGGTGGAAGGGTGCCGCCTGCTCCCGCAACTTCTCGATCAGCGCGGCAGCCTCGATCACCGGATATCCCGGTATGTCGTAGATCGGCTTTTCGGGATAAAGCGCGGCGCATTGCCCGCCCGCCACGTCCAGGGCATCCACCACATGGCATTTGATGCGCAGCATGCCGCATTCGAACACGGCGAACAGCCCGACCGGGCCGGCGCCGATGATGGCGACATCTGTGTGGTGCGTGGAATCCGGCATCGTGCTTCAGCTGGTTCGGTGGTGGCGGGGCTCGCCCCTAACATGACCGCCGCCGGCTTCGCGATCAACCCCGCATGGGCCCGCGGTTGCTCCCGCGCCGGGCGAAGGCTACAACACCCGCCCATGGCGGCACAAACGATGGAACAGGCGGAAAACCTCCGCAATTTGCCGGACCTGGACGCAACCGCGAAGCTCGCGGCCGAGCTCGCGGCGGTGGTGCGTCCCGGCGATGTCGTCGCCCTTTCGGGCGAGCTCGGATCGGGCAAGACCACCTTCGCCCGCGCGCTCATCGCCGCGCTCGCGGACCGGTTCCATGTGCCCCGCGAGGAGGTGCCGAGCCCGACCTTCACCCTGGTCCAGACCTACGATTTTCCCGGAATCTCCGTGTGGCACTTCGATCTCTACCGGCTCAAAAACCCGGAAGAGGCGCTGGAGCTGGGCATCGAAGATGCCTTCGCCGTCGCTCTCTCCCTGATCGAATGGCCGGAGCGTCTGGGTTCGCTGCTTCCCCCGGTCCGTCTCGATCTCCGCTTCGAATACGCCGGGCCCGACGCGCGCCTGGTCCGTTTGGTTGGAACCGGAAACTGGGCCGCCCGCCTCGAAGGCATGGCTCGCCATGGCTGACCGCGACGGCGCGATCGAAGCCTTTCTAAAGGCGCACGGCTGGGGCGGCGCGAAGCGTTTGAGGCTCGCGGGCGATGCGTCCTTCCGCCATTACGAGCGCGTGACGCAGGGCGGCAGGACCGCCGTCCTCATGGATGCGCCGCCCGCCAAAGAAAACGTGCGGTCCTATGTGACGGTCGCGCGCATCTTGAAGCGTCTGGGTTACAGTGCGCCCGAGATCTACGCCGAAGACGTCGCCAATGGTCTTCTGCTCATCGAGGATCTGGGCGACGACACTTATACCAGGATATTCGCCCACGCCGACGACGCAACCGAGCATGATCTTTACGCTCTCGCCGTCGATCTCCTGATCGATCTCCACCGTCGCGATGAAGCGGCGATCACGGCGGGCGTGCCCGGCTACGACGACGAGAAACTGCTCGCCGAGGCCGCGCTGCTCGTGGATTGGTACCTGCCGGCGATGCGGGGCGAGCCGGCGGCCGATTCGCTTCGCCGCGAATATCTCGGCCTGTGGACGAAGCTCTTTCCCGTCGCCCGCGCGGTGAAATCGACCCTGGTGCTGCGCGACTACCACGTGGACAACCTGATGTGGCTGCCCCGGCGCCGGGGGCTGGCACGCGTGGGCTTGCTGGATTTCCAGGACGCGGTCAAAGGCCCCGCCGCCTACGACCTCGTCTCGCTTCTGGAAGACGCGCGCCGCGACATAAAACCGTCGCTTGTCCGTGAGATGATGGATCGTTACGCGGCCGCGTTCCCCGCCATCGACCGCGCCGCCTTCCTTGCGGCCTATTCCGTGCTGGGGGCACAGCGTCACTGCAAGGTCATCGGCATCTTCACGCGCCTTGCGGTACGCGACCGCAAGCCCGTCTATCTCGGCCATATCCCGCGCGTCTGGCGGCTGGTCGAGGCCGATCTCGCGCATCCCGTCTTGCGGCCGGTCGCCGATTGGCTGGCCCGCCACATCCCGCCCGAGCTTCGCGGCGTACCGAAATGCCAGAGCGCGGCATGAACATGCCCCGCTCCAACGCACCGAAGCGCGCCATGATCTTCGCGGCGGGACGCGGCACCCGCCTGCGCCCGCTGACCGACAAATTGGCCAAGCCCTTGGTCGAGGTCGCCGGCCGCACGATCCTGGATCGCATCCTCGAT
>DATDPM010000023.1:0-16466 GCA_035292745.1 Alphaproteobacteria bacterium
CATATCGTCATGGTCGCCACTTCCCCTTTTGAATATTAACCAGAAGCATCTCGTGCCGGTTCCAAAAGCGCCGGTCACTGCGACTTGCTGCTCGGAGCCGAAGCTCCTCATCCGCGTTTTAGGACCAATTAACTAATTAATTATACGGGGGTTTTTGTGCTTTTTCCATCCTTCACGGGAGCACGGCGCCTTAACATTTGGCGACAAAGGGATCGGGGACGGTCGAAACGAACGCCTCGAAGGGCTCGTGTCTTAGATTTATCATCGATGTTCCCGCGGGCAGCTTCTAAAAGCCATTGATCAATGCGATCTGAGCGCTTAGGGGAAGATACCCCGCGCTCGAAACAGCAAAGCAGCCGATACGACCGCTCGTGGGTGCGCATCCTGCGGGCGCAAAATCCGATTCAGATCAGATTTGTGATGGCGGACGAAGTCGACGCCGAACTACTCGTTGCGGTGAAGCCGCGGCCGATTGTTCGGGGGAATTCGGTTCTCTGGCGCTTATCCGAGAATGTGCCGCTCATTTTCACGAGCAGGGATGTTCCCCCGCGTTTCGCGGCGAGCCAAAATTATCAAGTGGCGGATTTCATCGAAATCACCCCGCTCGCTTCCGCGGATTCGAGAGAAGACGCGATGCCTGGCGAGCGGCGTTAGCACAAAGCCGTCGAATCCAGGCTAATGCTCTAACCTGTTTGGTCGAGGCGCTCCCGAGGCAGGGCGGGAGAGCTTCGTCGGGCCCGGCCGCAGCATGCGGGCCCGTTTGCGTTACTGCCGGGAGAACGGATACGTCGCCGTTCGCACTCTCAATTCTGCCCGAGCCATGCGAGGCGGCGATGGCGTGCTTGCCGCGCATGTGATCTTTCCGTGGTTACATGACGCCTCATTGGGGTTGCAATCGGCCGCGGGCAAGCGTACCTGCCTCTTGGAAGATGCGTATGTCCATGTTTGGAGAGCGCGGAACGAATGCTCGAATTGCGGTGCGTTTTACCGGCGCGATTGCTTCCGTCGTTGCTTGCGGCGGGGTGGATTTCCCTGCTCGCGGTCCACGTCGCCCACGCCGACGACCGCGAGCGCATCAGTGCTTTGGAGGAAAACGACTCGCTCTACTTCAACAGCGACCGGCACTATACCCAGGGCATACGCTTGTCCTATCTCGCGCCCGATCTCCGGCGGGACAGCGACTGGAACGAGCCGTTCCAATTTCTCGGAAGCTTCGTTCCTGCCTTCGCGCCGGAGGGCGCGGACAACAAGATCTCGCGCCGCTACGCGATCTTCGTCGGCCAGAGCGTCTTCACGCCCAAGGAGATTCGCCGCAACCCGCCCGATCCGCTTGACCGGCCCTATGCCGGCTGGTTGTACGCAGGCATGAGCCTGCTCCAGGAAAACAATGCGCGCATGATCGAGAACCTCGAGCTGCAACTGGGCGTCGTCGGGCCCGCCGCCTTCGCCCATCAGGTCCAGAACGACTACCATCAGTTCATCGGTGCCGATCCGGCCAAGGGCTGGGACAGCCAAATCGGCGACGAGCCGGGATTGGTGCTGTCCTACGAGCGCCTGTGGCGATTGCCGATGCTGAGCGGCGGCGATATCGGCATGGACGTCGTGCCGGCGCTGGGCGCGACGGTCGGCAACATCCTCACTTACGGCCAGGCCGGCGCACTCCTGCGGGTCGGGAACAGTCTGCGGGCCGACTACGGCCCGGTGCGGATTCGCCCGGCGCTGTCCGGCACCGACTATTTCGCCGGCGACCGGGCGGGCAACGACTTCGGCTATTATTTCTTCGCTGGCGTCCAGGGACGGGCCGTCGGGCGCAACATCTTCCTGGACGGGAACTCGTTCCGCCGCAGCCCGGGCGTCGACAAGAAGCGCTTGGTCGCCGATCTGCAGGCCGGCTTTTCGCTGTTCTGGTGCGCGGCGGCGCGGCTCGACTTCAGCGTGGTGCGGCGCAGCGAAGAGTTCGAGGGCCAGGACGGCGCCGATACCATCGGAACGGCGAGCCTGGCGTTCTCGTGGTGACGCGTGATCGGCCGGCGGCGCGCGTCCGCCATGCGGCCCGGCTCGCCGCGATTTGGGCACCCGTCCGTTCGAGAGGATCGCGGCCCGATGGAGCGCGCGCCGATGGACATGACTTACGCGGGGCGGGTCGCGGGCGCGGTGTTGCTGGCGGCGGCGGTCGTTCCCGGCGGCGCCGTTCGCGCCGATGACGAATTCTTGTCTTGGAGCGACATCATCAAGCGGGCCATGGCCGATTACCCCGGCCTGACCATGGAGATGGCGCACGCATTCGCCGCGCGCGAGAAGCAATTTGCGGGTTTCGCGCCGTGGATGGACGCTCATTTCGACGACGGCGACACGAACGACGATGGCATGGTCACCATGGTCGAAATGCGCGGGTGGGTCGATGTGCACCACATGAGCGACGCAGAGCTGAGCAAGGCCTGGTACGAACAGGCGCGGGAATAACGCTCGGCGCCGATGGCGCCAAGCCAAGCCGTGGAAACGCCCGCCGTAACCGGCGGGCTTTTTGTTTGCGCGGCCGGCCGGGCAAAGCGGGTGCCGCCGCCGCTGCTAATATTCCTAGCGCGTTGTCTGGCGCTGGCATCTGCCTTTGCCGGTCCGCGAGGGCCTCGGATAACGTTTCCGGCCGCGGCGTTTTAGAGGTATTCTATTGACAACATTCGGATGTCTGTCAGCCGGGGGGCTTCACCATGAAATCGTGGTTTTTCATTTGCCTGGGTCTCGTCGTGCTTGCCGGCCGCGCCGAGGCGCAGGAAGCAAAGGACGCGGTATCTCAAGAGGCCCGCGTGAAGATCGAGGCGGACGTCGAGAAATGCCGCAGCCGCCAATTCAATACCCATAGGGCGGCCGCGCAGTGCATCAACGAGGCGGTGCAACGCGTCCTGATCTCGGTCGATTACCCGTATATGGATTTGCTCCAGATCGTCAGCGCCTACCGGATTGCGTGCGCGCAGAAGATGGACGCGCGGGAATTGACGGAAGAAGAATGCAACAAGCGCATGGGCGATTTGAGGACGCGCATCACGTCCGAAGAGACGCGCCGCCGCGGCGCTGACGCGAAGATGGAGACCGGTGTCCGCCCCGCCTCCGGCCCGAAGCCGACCAATTACGTGGTGCTGCTGAAAGATTTGGCGGATTGGTCCAACGATGTTCCGGATGATCCGGGCAAGCCGTCGCAGATCAGATGCTTCCAGAGCGGGCCGATGATCTCGTGCCGTTGAACCGCAGACCTTCGGGCTGCGCTCACGAAAAAATTCCGACGGCCCCGCGTCCCTCGATGCGTCGCCCGGCATTCGCGCCGGGGATGCCGCTGTGACCCCTGCGTGGCGCGGCGCGTGCCGGGCACGAAAGAACTTGCCAAGGAAAAGGCCCGCCACCAAATCCCGATTGGCGCGATCCCGTTCACGTCGTTCCCAAGGGTTCGCGATCCATTGCGGGAGGCAAAATGATGAAGATGCCGATCTATTCCAGGGAAATCATCGCGGCGATGTTGGGCGCGGCCGCGCTAACCGCCGTGTCGGCGGCGTTTGCGGGCGACGCGGGCAAGGAAGTGGGCGCCGCGGCGCAGCACGCCGGCTATGCCGCCCAAGCCACGGTCATCAACACGGTGCATGCGCATCTGCACCACACGGTGAATTGCCTCGTCGGCCCGAACGGCGCGGGGTTCGATGCCAAGGAGCTGAACCCCTGCAAGGGCATGGGGGACGGCGCGATCGCCGATACGGCCGATGCCGCGAAGAAGAAGGCCTTGGATGCGGCGCTGGCCGCCGCGAACGCCGGCTTGGCGTCGAACGATCTGACCGCCGCGAAGCAGGCCGCGGCGGATGCCGAGGCGGCGTTGAAGCAGGCGATGTAGCGGAACCGCCGCCGGCGCAAATCGCGCGGCACGATCAAAACGTAGCAACGCGAGGGCGATGCAGGCCAGGACCAAGCCTGCGGGACCTTCAACCGCGACTTGACCGGGTCAAATAATGTCTATATGTCTGGACATATGGATGCAATCTCCGCGATTTCGGCCCTTTCGGCTCTGGCCCAGGAAAGCCGGTTGGAAGCGTTCCGCCGGCTGGTGCGCCGCGGTCCGGAGGGCATGGCTGCGGGCGATATCGCCCGAACCCTGGGCGTGCCGCACAACACCATGTCGGCGCATCTCGCGATCCTCGCCAATGCCGGGCTGGTGACGTCGCGCCGGTCGGGCCGTTCGATCATCTATGCGGTCGACTTCGGCGGGGTCCGCGACCTTCTGGCGTTTCTCATGGAAGACTGCTGCCGCGGGAAGCGGGAGGATTGCGCGCTGCTGATCGCGCGCGTGCTCCCCCAATGCTGTGCCGAGGAAGGGCGGCCATGACCGAGAATCAGGCGTTCAATGTATTGTTTCTGTGCACGGGAAATTCCGCACGCAGCATTTTGGCGGAATCGATCATGAACCGCGCCGGGACAGGCCGGTTTCGCGCATTCAGCGCGGGCAGCCAACCCAAAGGCGCGGTCCATCCCTATGCAATCGATCTGCTCGAAAGGCTCAACTATGCGACCGGCGCGCTGCGCTCCAAATCATGGGACGAATTCGCGCAGGAAGGCGCGCCGGCCATGGATTTCGTGTTCACCGTCTGCGACAACGCGGCGCACGAGATCTGCCCCGTCTGGCCGGGCCAGCCGATGACGGCGCATTGGGGCGTGCCGGACCCGGCGGCGGTCGAGGGAACCGAAGCCGAGCGCCGGTTCGCCTTCGCCGACGCCTACCGGATGCTCAACAACCGCATCGGCATTTTGCTAAGTCTTCCGATCCGCTCGCTGGACAAACTGAGCCTCCAGCGCCGGCTGGACGAGATCGGCAGGCACACGCCGGCGGCGGCCGAAACGGGGGCCTGAATCTTGGCGCATTTCGCTCTGAACCGGCGCCTCGCCGCCGAGGCGCTGGGGACCGCGCTGCTTCTGGCCGCCGTGGTCGGCTCGGGAATCATGGGCGCGCGTCTCGCGGACGGCAATGCCGCGCTCGCCCTGCTCGGGAACACCGCGGCCACCGGCGCGATGCTGTTCGTCCTGATCCTGATATTCGGGCCGGTGTCGGGCGCCCATTTCAACCCGGCCGTGACGCTCGCGTTTCTCGTGCGCCGCGAGATTGCGGCGCCGGTTGCCGGGCTGTATGTCGCGGTTCAGATCATGGGCGGTCTTGCCGGCGTTGCCGCCGCGCATCTCATGTTCGGCGAAGCGGTCATCCAGTTCTCGACGACCGCGCGGGCCGGGCCCGCGCAATGGTTCGCCGAATTCGTCGCGACCTTCGGCCTTGTCGCGACCATACTCGGCGCGTTGCGATGGCGCCCCGAAGCGGTGCCGGCCGCCGTCGGCCTGTTCATCGCCGCCGGCTATTGGTTCACCGCATCGACCAGCTTTGCCAATCCGGCGGTCACCATCGCCCGCGCCTTCACCGGCACCTTCACCGGCATCGACCCGCATCATGTCCTGCCTTTCATGATCGCCCAATGTCTCGGGGCGCTCGCGGCAACCCAGCTGTTCGCATGGCTGCTCAGGCCCGCCGAAACCGCGACGGGCGCGGCCGCGGGCGAAACCGGGGTGCGCGCCGAACCCGCGGAATAGGCGCGGCCGGTCCTCCTCAAGCGCGAATCTTCGGCGCGTTTCTGACGGGCTGCGGGGAAGCAGGGAGATTGACCGCGACCGGTTGCGGCCCTATGAGCATGTGGCGAGGCCGAAGGCTCCGTTTCGGCCGCGACATTTCCACGCCGACCACCCGCGGGGCCCGTGAGCGAGCGATAAGCCGGAGCCCATGAACATCGCGATCGTGATTCCGGCCCGCTACGGCTCGAAACGGTATCCCGGAAAGCCGCTGGCCCAGATTCGCGGCCGCAGCCTGCTGCGGCGGGTGTGGTCCATCGCCAAAAGCGTGACCGGCGTTTCCGGCGTCCATGTGGCGACCGACGACGCGCGGATCGCAAGCCACGCGGAAGGATTCGGGGCACAGGTCGTCATGACCCCGGCCGAATGCGCCAACGGCACCGAACGGGTGCTGGCGGCGGTGCGCTCATTCGGCGTCCGCCCCGATGCGGCCGTGAATCTTCAAGGCGACGCCGCGCTGACGCCGCCCTGGGTGCTGCAAGCCTTGGTGGATACGCTGCATTCCGACCCGGCGGTGCAAATGGTGACGCTCGCCGTGCAATGCGCGAAGGAGCAGGTCCGGGAGATCGAGGAGAGCAAGCGCAGGAATCCGGAAAGCGGAACGCTCGTGACCTTCGCCCGGAACGGCGACGCGCTTTATTTCTCGAAGTCGATGATCCCGCATCTGCGCGTGCGCGACCAGGACCCGCCGCCCGTGTACCAGCATATCGGCATCTACGGGTATCGCATGGAGACCCTGGAGAAATACTGCGCCCTTCCCGAAGGGCCGCTGGAGCGGGCCGAGCAGCTGGAGCAGCTGCGGGCGCTGGAGAACGGAATCCCGATCCGGGTCGTTTTGGTCGATTACCGCAACCGCACGCACTGGTCGGTGGATTCGCCGGACGACGTGGCGAAGGTCGAGGCGATCATCGCCCGCGAGGGCGAATTGATCGCGGTGTGATGGACATCATCTGCGCGCGTCACGGCAACACCTTCGCGCCCGGTGACCGTGTGATCTGGGTCGGACGCAATCAAGATATCCCGTTGGTGCAGGCGGGTGAGCAGCAGGCGCGTACTCTTGCCCTTGCGCTCAGGAACGCCCGCATTGCGCCCGTTGCGATCTTTTGCGCGCCCCTCAAGCGCACGCGCCGTTACGCGGAATTGCTGGCCGAAGGGCTGGGGCGGAGCGAAGCCCCGGTGGTGGACGGGCGCCTGACCGAGATCGATTACGGCGATTGGGCCGGGCTCACCAACCAAGAGGTCGAACAGATTGGTCACGGGGAGTCGCAACGGCTGTGGTACGAGGAAATGATCTGGCCGCAAGACGCGAACTGGACAGGTAGCGAGGCCGAGATTCGGGGCGGCGTTGAGGCGTTCTTACAAATGATCCGGCACGATTTCCGTCCGGACGACACAGTGCTGGCGGTCAGCTCCAACGGAATCCTGCGCTACTTCGCGCTGGCCGCGCTCGGCGCCGATGCGCGCCGCGATCCCCGCTTTCCCTTCAAGATGCGGACCGGCCATGTCGGCAAGATCAGAGAGGAACGCGGCACGGCGTCGCTGCTCTATTGGGACGCCGCGCCCGGATCGGTTTCCCTCTAGGTTTTCCGCGGCTTAGCGGGGGTCCGCCCAGGCGCCAGGACACGGGTTGTCAGCCCCGCTTCGGTCCGCTTAAACTGAGCCGTCGCGCCGCGAGGCGCCCCTCGTGCAGGCTCCCGGCGGTCGCAAGGACTGCCACGGGCCATGCCGGAGAACACGACGGAAAATACCAGGATGCGGGGCCAAGGAAGCGAGCCGGTCCAGCTTTCCGCCGGAATCGCCGTGCGCGAAGCCGCACGCGCGGCCGAGGCGGAGCAATGGGCGTGGCGCCGGATCAAGTCGCTGCGGCGGTTCTACAACCATTTGACGATTTTCGTGATCGTCAACTTCGTCCTTCTTCTCGTCGACGTCTCGACGCCGGGCGCGCCCTGGTTCTACCAGGTCCTGCTGGGCTGGGGGCTGTTCGTGGGCTTGCATGCCGCCCACACCTACGAGCTGTTGCCGTGGACCAACCGCGACTGGGAGCAGCGCAAGGTTCAGGAGCTGATCGACGAGCGCCGCCGCAACGGCAACCATCACCATTAATCGCGGCGGCCGGCGCCGCCTGCGCCGCAGCCAGCGCCGCTTCCTTCCGCCGGGCCGATGAACTATCGCCACGTCTATCACGCCGGAAACTTCGCCGACGTCGTCAAGCACGCGGTTCTCGCGTTACTGCTTGAGCATCTCAAGCACAAGGACAAGCCGTTCTTCGTGCTCGACACCCACGCCGGCATCGGCCGTTACGATCTGGCATCCGAAGAGGCGCGCAAGACCGCCGAGGCCGACGGCGGGATCGGCCGGCTGTGGGCGGCGCCCCGCGTCCCGCCGGAGCTCGAAGGCTATCTCGCCGCGGTTGCCGCCCTGAACGCCGGGAGCAAGGGCGCGCCGCGCTGGTACCCGGGCTCGCCCCTGCTGTTGCGCCGCCTGCTGCGGCCGCACGACCGGCTGGTCGCGGTCGAGCTGCATCCCGACGACGCGGCGAAGCTTGCCGCGGAATTCCGCCGCGACCCCCAGGTGAAGGTGATGCAAATGGACGGCTATGTTGCGCTCAAGTCGCTGCTGCCGCCCCAGGAGAGACGCGGGCTCGCGGTCGTCGATCCGCCGTTCGAGGCTTTGGGCGAATTCGACCGTCTCGTGACCGGGCTGGGCCAGGCGCACCGGCGCTGGGCCACCGGGATTTACGCGCTGTGGTACCCGATCAAGGATATGCGCGCGGTCGCGGATTTCCGCGCGTCCCTCAACGCGTCGGGGATCCGCCGCATCCTTTCGGCCGAGCTGTGGGTCGAGACGCCCGGCGACCCCGAAATCTTCGCCGGCTGCGGGATCATGATCGTCAATCCGCCCTGGACCGTGAAATCGTCGCTCGAAACCGTGTTTCCGTTCCTCTCGGCCGTGCTGGCCCGCGCCCCGGGCGCCGGCTGGCGCGTCGCGTGGCTGGTGCCGGAATAGAGCGGCGCGTCCCGCGTCACGCGAGCTCGGCCGCGTCCTTGTAGTCGGGAACCCGGCAGCGCCAGCCCAGTTGCTCCTCGATGCGGTGGCGCAGCGCATCGGCCGCGGCCGGTTCGCCGTGGGTGATGAAGCTGAGCCTGGGCGGCGCTTCGAAATTGCCGAGCCAGCCGAGAATCTCGTCCGCATCGGCATGGGCGGACAGCATATCGAGGCAGGCGACCTCGGCGCGCACCGGAACATAGCCCCCGTGTATCTTGATCGACCGGGCGCCCGCCACGAGATCGGCGCCGCGCGTGCCGCCCGCCTGGAACCCGGCGAACAAAATGGTGTTGCGGGGATCGGGGGCGAACACCTTCAAATGATGCAGCACGCGTCCCCCCGTCGCCATGCCGCTCGCCGAGATGATGATCTTCGGCATGCCGTTCCTGTCCAAGGCCTTGGATTCCTCGGCATCGCGGACCTCCTTCGCTACGCCGCACATGGCGCGGCATTCCTCGGGCGAAAGACGGTGATCGTGCGGGTGATCGCGGAACACCTCGCCCGCGTCGATCGCCATGGGACTGTCGACGAAGATGGGAAGGCCGGGGATCCTGCGGCCCGCCTTGAGGCGATGCAGATGATACAGGATGGTTTGCGTGCGCCCCACCGCGAAGGCGGGGATCAGCACAGTGCCGCCGCGCCCCGCGGTGCGAACGATGATTTCGGCGAGCTCGTCCTCGGGGTCGGCCGGATCGTGCTTGCGGTTTCCATAAGTCGATTCGACGACCAGGTAATCCGTGCGTCTGACCACGGCGGGATCGAGCATGGTCGCGCTATGGGGCCGCCCGAGATCGCCGGAAAACAAAAGCGAGCGGTCTCCATGGGTGAGGCGCACGAAGGCCGAGCCCAAGATATGGCCGGCCGGCATGAATCGCAGCGTCACGCCGTCCCCCAGATCGGGATCGGTCTCGAAAGGAAGCGGCGAAAACGCCCCGAGCGCCGCCTCCGCCTCGGCCTGGGTGAAAAGCGGAAGCGCCGGCTTGTGCTTCGAGAAGCCGTGACGATTGGCGAATTCGGCGTCGCGCTCGAACAGATAGCCGCAATCGGCAAGCAGGATCGCGCACAAATCGCGCGTCGCCTCGGTGCACAGCACCCGCCCCGAAAACCCGTTCCGGATCAGGACCGGCAGGTAGCCGGAATGATCGATATGAGCGTGCGTGAGGATGACCGTGTCGATGGTGGCCGGATCGACGGGCGGCGGGTCCCAGTTGCGCAGGCGCAGCTGCTTGTATCCCTGGAACAGGCCGCAATCGACCAGAAGCCTGCGGGAACCGGCCTCGACCAGATATTTCGAGCCGGTGACCGTCCCGACCCCGCCCAGGAACGTGATGCGCATGTTGTGACCCTTACCGCAAATCCGCGCGCGCAGCTATGTGCGATCAATACGCATTCGAACGATAGACCTGCATCCAAAAGTGACATGCGCCCGAAGGTGCGACAAATATGAGCGGCGGCACAAAATGCCGGGACAGGCCGTATTTGCGGGTCTATATTTATAACTATCGCGGTCCGCCGGTCCCCCGAATCGGCCGCATGCCAACTCTTCGGATCGAGCGGCGACGCAGGGCCGCCTTTGCGCAAATGCGCGGCGATGGTCGCGCCCGCAAATCCGGTCTTGCCCCCGTCGCGCGATCGTCCGATTCGCGCAGAGTCCGGTAAAGGTGCCGCGGCACTTGGCCCGAGGCGCGCCACCGGCGCGCCGAACGCGGGCCACCCTGATGGAGGACGCACGCATGAAAGTACATGAAATCATGACCCGCAAAGCGGAGTGGGTGAACCCCGACGCCACCATCCGCGATGTTGCAAAGCAGATGCGGGACGAGAACATCGGTTCCATGCCCGTCGGCGAGAACGACCGCTTGATCGGCATGATCACGGATCGCGACATCGTCTGCCGCGCGGTCGCCGAGGGACACGATCCCGCCACGACCAGCGCCCGCAAGGTGATGTCGAAGGCCATTACCTATTGCTTCGACGACCAGGATGTCGACGACGCCGCCCACATGATGGAAGACAAGCACATCCGGCGTCTCGCGGTCCTGAATCGCAAGAAGCGGTTGGTCGGCATCCTCTCGCTCGACGATCTGGCGCGGTGCTGCTCCCACGATCTGTCCGGCGAGGTTCTGGCGGCGGTCTCGACGCGCGCCCACTGAGTGCCGGATCTAAGGGGGAGGGGCTGCCGGCGCATCGGCGCCGGCGCCCCAGTTGCGCCGGAAGCCCGGGCTGGGGCGGTAGCGCGCGATGGCGGGCGTTCCGGGAGTCTTTCGCGTCGCGCGTTGCATCGCGAGCGGCGCGCCGGCTTGCCATTGCCGGGGACCGTTTAACCGGGAGCCGCGAAGAGGGAACCATGACGAAATTCGGGATAACGGCCGGGCTCGCCGCGGCGGTGTTGCTGGCCGCAGCGCTGGGATTCGCCGCGAACGATCAAGTTGGCGGCGCCGGCCCGGGCATGATGAGCCCGGGCATGATGAGCCCGGGCATGATGGGCGACGGCATGATGGGCGACGGCATGATGGGCCCCGGGATGATGGGCCCGGGCATGATGGGCCCTGGCATGATGGACCACGGGATGATGGGCCACGGGATGATGGGCCACGGGATGATGGGTCCGGGCATGATGGGTCACGGAATGATGGGCCACGGGATGATGGGTCACGGGATGATGGGTCACGGGATGATGGGCCCCGGGATGATGGGCCCCGGCATGATGATGGGAAATTGCGGCTTCTTGCCGATGCCGACCCGGGAACTCACGGCCGAGGATGTGCGGCACATGCTGACGTGGCGGCTTCAGGCGATGGGCAACAAACGGCTCAAGCTCGGCGATGTGAAGGAGGCGGACTCCGGCAGCATCGTCGCCGACATCGTCACGGTTGACGACTCGCTCGTCGAGCGCCTGAAGATCGACCGGCGCAACGGATGGATTCAGCAGACGGAATGAACGGACGGCATGGCGCCGCGCGGTTGGCGCCGGTATGATCGCAGGGAGAAGGAGTCGGGATGATGTATCAGGCATGGAATTATCCGGGCATGATGATGGGGAGTGGCTGGATGATTGGATTTCACGCCTTGTTTTGGCTGGTCGTCCTCGGTGTCCTGGTGGCGGTCGCATTCGCGCTCATCCGCCAGTTCAGCCAATCGTCGGGCGAAAGGCGGTCCGACTCCTCTGCGCTCGCGATCCTTGAGGCCCGCTACGCCCGGGGCGAAATTGACCGCGAGGAATTCCTCCAAAGAAAGAAAGATTTGACCTGACCGCGCCGGTACCGCCGCGGTCGAGGTTATGTCTCCCGGGCCTTGCCGTCTTCGCCGCGGGCCGGGACATCGTTCCCGGCCGGCGTCCCGCGCCGCGGGGAAAGACGATTTTGCGCGAGAATGTCCATGCCGCTTCCCAGTTCCATGAATACCAATGCTTCGATGCGGCCGGGATGGGAACATCTGCCCCACGGCGCCGACATCGGCGTGCGGGGTTTCGGGCCGACGCTCGAGGCCGCCTTCGAGCAGGCGGCGATGGCGCTCACCGCGGTCGCCACCGATCCGGCCAAGGTCATACCGCGCGAAGCCGTGACGATTTCCTGCGCCGCTCCGGACCGGGAGCTGCTGCTGGTGGAGTGGCTCAATGGGCTCATTTACGAGATGGCGACGCGGCACATGCTTTTCGCACGGTTCGAGGTTGCGCTCGACGACGGTCGCCTGAGCGCCACGGCCTGGGGCGAAGCGATCGACGTCGCCCGCCACCAGCCAGCCGCGGAGCCCAAAGGCGCGACCTACACGGCGCTAAAGGTCCGGCGCGAGGCGGACGGCCTCTGGGTTGCCGAATGCATCATCGACGTCTGAGAAAATAGGCGCAGGCGAAAGAAGCGATGGACCTGGGACTGTTCGAACGTGCCGGCGAGTACGAATTCCGCGTGGCCCCGACCGGGTCGATGCGGGTTCCGGCGGTGATCTACGCCGACGAGGCGCTCATCCTCGCGATGGACGACAAGGTATTCGAGCAGGTGACGAACGTCGCCATGCTTCCCGGCATCGTCAAAGCGTCCTATGCCATGCCGGATGCCCATTGGGGCTATGGATTTCCCATCGGCGGGGTCGCGGCCTTCGACCCGGACCAGGGCGGCGTGGTCTCGGCCGGGGGTGTCGGCTTCGACATCTCCTGCGGCGTCCGGGCGATGCTCACCGGCTTGAAATCTTCGACCGTCGAGCCGCGCAAATACGAAGTCGCCCAGGCGCTGTTTTCGGCGATCCCGGCCGGGCTCGGAAGCAGGGGCCGCATTCGCCTCGATGCGCAGGAAATGGATGCGATGCTCGAAGGCGGGGCGGAATGGGCGGTGGCGCGAGGCTATGGCGAGCGCGCCGATTTGGACCGGATCGAAGAGCGCGGGCGCGTTTCCGGCGCGCGGCCGGATTGGGTTTCGGACAAGGCCAAGAAACGGCAGCGCGACGAGATGGGGACGCTCGGTTCCGGCAACCATTATCTCGAAGTGCAGGAGGTTGCCGAGGTTTTCGAACGCGACACGGCGACGGCATTCGGGATCGCGCCGGGCGATGTCATCGTCAGCATCCACTGCGGCTCGCGCGGGCTCGGCCACCAGATCGGCACGGAATACCTGCGCGACATGGTGATCGCCGCGGCCCAGTACGGAATTACGCTGCCCGACCGCGAGCTCGCCTGCGCCCCGATCAACTCCGAGATCGGCCAGCGCTACCTGGGGGCCATGCGCGCGGCGATCAATTGCGCCCTTGCCAACCGCGAGATCCTCGGGCAATTGACGCGCGACGTCTTGGGAATTCTGTTCCCCGGGGTTCGCCTGGAGCTGCTGTTCGATGTGTCCCATAATACCTGCAAGGTCGAGGAGCATGAGGTCGATGGGGTGCGCCGCCAGCTGTATATCCATCGCAAGGGGGCGACCCGCGCCTTCGGCCCCGGCCATCCCGATCTTCCGCCCGAGTACCGCGACTTCGGCCAGCCGGTGCTCATCGGCGGCAGCATGGGCACGGCCTCCTATGTTCTGGCCGGCACCAAGGAAAGCGAGACCAGGGCCTTCAGCTCGGCCTGCCACGGCGCGGGGCGCGCCATGAGCCGCCATGCCGCGCTCAAGCTCTGGCGCGGCCGCGCCGTGATGGACGACCTTGCCGCCCATGGCACGATCGTGCGCAGCCCCTCCGAACGGGGCGTGGCCGAGGAGGCCCCCGGCGCCTACAAGGATGTGGGCGCGGTGGTGGATGCCGCCCACAAGGCCGGGCTGGCGCGAAAGGTCGCGCGGCTTCGCCCGATCGCCTGCATCAAAGGATAATTTTTTTTCAGCCACATGAGGCAATGACCATGCAACTTCCCCTGCAAGTAAACTTCCGCAACATGGATCCCTCGCCCGCGGTCGAGGCCAGGATCCGCGAGAAGGCGGCCAAGCTGGAGCGCTTCGCCGACCGGATCATGCATTGCCACGTCGTGGTCGAGGCCCCGAACCGCCGCGGCCACAAGGGCAAGCTTTATCATGTCCGCATCGACTTGACGGTCCCGGGCGGCGAAATCGTGGTGAACCGGGAGGCGCCGGAGAATCACGCCCACGAGGACGTCTATGTCGCGGTCCGCGACGCCTTCAACGCGGCGGCGCGGCAGCTGGAGGATCACGCGCGCCGCCAGCGCGGCGAGGTGAAGTCCCACGAGACGCCGTTGCACGGTAAAGTGTCGCGGCTGTTTCTGGCCGAGGATTACGGGTTCATCACGGCGTCCGACGGGCGCGACGTGTACTTCCACCGCAACAGCGTGGTCGAGGGGTCGTTCGACGATCTGGCGGAAGGGAGCGAGGTGCGTCTCGTGGTCGACGAAACGGACGGCGAGAAAGGACCGCAAGCCTCGACCGTGCGGCCGATAGGCAAGCATCACCTGGTAAGCTAGCGCCATGGGCGTCGGGGCCGGGCGGGCGCGGGGCCGGGCATGATCAATGTCCGGCCGATCGCCCACCCGCCGCCCGGTGCGCTTGCCTCCGAGATCGTCGAGCGCAAAGGCCTCGGCCACCCCGACAGCATCTGCGATTCCCTTGCCGAGGAGCTGTCGCTGCGCCTCAGCCGCCATTACGTCGAGCGGTTCGGCGCCGTCCTGCACCACAACGTGGACAAGACCCTGCTCGTCGGCGGCGCCGCCGCACCGAAGTTCGGCGGCGGCGAGGTCCTGAAGCCGATCGAGATTTTCCTGGCCGGCCGCGCCGCGCTGGCCTATCGGGGCGAGACGATCGCCATCGAGGATGTGGCGGGCGAGGGCACCATCGCGTGGTTGCGCGACAACCTCCACGCCCTCGATCCTTCGCGCCACGTCTTGCTGCACTGTCTCGTGCGGCCCGGTTCGGCCGATCTGGTCGAGCTTTTCGAGCGGGCGCGCAAGGCCGGCGCGGTGCTGGCCAACGACACCTCCTGCGGCGTCGGCTTCGCGCCGTTGAGCGGGCTCGAGACGGTGGTTTACGAAGTTTCGCGCGGCCTGAATGCGGCGGAATTTCGCCAGCAACATCCGGCTGCCGGCGAGGACATCAAGGTCATGGGGCTGCGGACGGACCGCAACATCCGCCTGACCGTCGCCTGCGCGATGATCGGACGGTTCCTCGACTCCATGGACGATTACCTGGACATGAAGGAGAAACTCGCCGCCGCCGCGCGCAACATCGCCGCGCAACATACCTCCTGCGACGTCGCGGTCGCGGTCAACACCGCGGACGCGCCCGATGCAAGCCAGATCTATCTTACGGTGACCGGCACCTCGGCCGAGGCCGGGGATGACGGCGAGGCGGGGCGCGGCAACCGCGCCAACGGCCTGATCACGCCGTTCCGTCCCATGACCATGGAATCGGTGGCGGGAAAGAACCCCGTGAGCCACGTCGGCAAGCTTTACAACCTCGCGGCCGGCCTGATTGCGGCGCGGATCGTCGCCGAGATCCCGGAGGCGGCCGGCGCGGAATGCTTTCTCCTGAGCCAGATCGGCCGTCCGATCAAGGAGCCGCAGCTCGTCGATGTCGGGCTCCATGCCGAAGAAGGGCGCGTGGCGCGGCTGGCGCCCCTGGCCTCGGAGATCGCAGCGCAAGAGCTCGACCGCCTCGATACCATGTGGCGCGATCTGATCGAAGGAAAACTGGCCGTCGGCCGCTGGCCCTTTGCATCCTCCGCTTCTTAAGCGGCGGGCCGGATCGTTCGTGCGATTGGGGTTCGAGCGCTCGCGTTCGCAGCGAAGGATTGGCGGCATCGGGAGACATGCGAGGTTGGCTTCCACATTTGACCGGTGGTAATAGGCGCTCACCTCGGCTTGGCGGTCCCAATTTTGAAAACATAGTCATCGGCTCGGAGTCGGTTCCTGATCCCCACCGTGTCCATCGATTCGCCGGCGCAACGCGCCGACACCGGAGCGCCGGCTTCCCACGATGCCGGGGCAAGACGGCGCCGCGCCGCGGCGATGGCCGCCGCATTTCTCGTGCACGCCGCGGCGATGGCTCTCCTTCTCGTCAAGCTGCCGGCGGCGGAGCCCCCCATGGAAACCGCTTCGATTCCCGTCGAGATCGTGCCCGAGGCGGCGCCGAAGCCCAAGGTCCAGGCGGAGGCCTTGCCTCAGCCCCAGCCTCAACCGCAGCCTCAATCCCAGCCGGATCGGCCTCGCCAGTCCGGCGGCGAGCCGGATCGCGCGCCGGGCAAGACCGCCGATGCGCCGCCGCCGCCAAAAGTCTTCCCTGTCCCCGAGCCGCGGCCGGCTCGCCCCGTCCCGAAATATCTTGCGCCGACGCTCGCCTTGCCTTTGCCGG
>DATDPM010000024.1:0-12560 GCA_035292745.1 Alphaproteobacteria bacterium
AGCCCGTAGCCGAGCACGGCGAGCAGCTTTCGCTTGCCCAGCCGGTCGCTGACGGCGCCCGAGAACGCCTTGGTCACTTGCGAGGTGGCCTCGGCGATGCCCTCGATCAGCCCGACGGTAACCACCGGCAGGCCGAGGACGCTGACCAGGAACATGGGCAGGATCGAGTGGATGATCTCGGAGCTCGTGTCCATGAACAGGCTGACGAAGCCGAGCACCCAGACGCCGCGGGGGATCCGCGCCAACGATTTGATGCGCGGCGGGTTCATGACCGGGTGCCGCGGCTGGGATCGGCGGCGAGCGGATCGTATTGCAGGCCCTCACCCTCCCCGTAGCTTCGCTCCGGGTCCCTCCCTCTCCCACGTTGCGGGAGAGGGAAACTTTCGCCGCGCCAATTCCCCCTCTCCCCGGCGGGGAGAGGGGTGGGGTGAGGGGCATCGAGATCGCGAACAGCGCCTTTGGAAATCATCGCTAGCGGCGGCCGAACAGCTTTTCGATGTCGGCGAGCTTCAATTCGACATAGGTGGGGCGGCCGTGGCTGCACTGGCCGGCGTGGGGAGTCGATTCCATCTGGCGCAGCAGCGCGTTCATCTCCGCCTGATTGAGCACGCACCCCGCCCGCACGCTGTTGTGGCAGGCGCGCGTCGCGCAGACGTGGAGCAATTTTTCCTGGAGCGCGGCCGGGTCGTTGTCTTCCGCCAGCTGGTCGGCGAGATCGCGGACCAGGGCGGCGATATCGGCGCCGGCCAGCACAGCGGGGGCCTCGCGCACGACCACGGCGCCGGCGCCGAAGGCTTCGACGGCCAGGCCGAATTTGGCCAGGTCCTCCGCGCGGGCGGCAAGGCGGGCCGCGGCGTCTTCGGGCAATTCCACGACTTCGGGGATCAGCAGCGCCTGGCGCGGGACGGAGCCGGAATCGATCGCCTGTTTGAGGCGCTCGTGCACCAGGCGCTCATGGGCGGCGTGCTGATCGACGATGACGATGCCGTCCGCAGTTTCGGCGACGATGTAGGTTTCGTGCAGCTGGGCGCGGGCGAGGCCGAGCGGCAGACCGGCTGCGGGCGCCGGCTCCTGCGCCGCGTGTTCGTGGGGCGCGTGGCCCGGGTGCACGGCAATCGGTTGCGGCGCGAGCCCGACGCCGAGCGGCGCCTGGAAGCGCGCGGCGTCCTCGAACATTCCGGGGCTTTGCGGAACGTAACGCCCCGACCCGCCGCCGCGGAAGGCCGACAGGGCGGAGGCGGCGGAAGCGGTGCTGGCGCGGTGGCCGGCGGCAGCCAAGGCATGCTTGAGGGCACCGACGATCAGCCCGCGCACGAGCCCGGCGTCGCGGAAGCGGACCTCGGCCTTGGCGGGGTGCACGTTGACGTCGATCAGCCCCGGATCGGCCGCGAAGAACAGGGCGACCAGGGGGGAGCGGTCGCGCGCCAGCAAATCCCGGTAGGCGCCGCGCACCGCGCCCAACAGCAATTTGTCGCGCACCGGGCGGCCATCCACGAACAGATACTGGCTTTGGGCGTTGGCGCGGTTCAGCGTCGGCAAGCCGATGTAGCCGGTGAGGCGATAGCCTTCGCGTTCGGCCTCGACCTTGAGCGCGTTCTCGGCGAAGTCGCGGCCCATGACGGCGGCCAGGCGCGCGAGCCGCGCGTCCCAGAGATCGCCGTGGGCGGCCTCGAAACGCAGCGGGTTGCGCTGCTCGGCCGTGAAGGTGAATTCGATGGCGGGATGCGCCATGGCGAGACGGGAGACGACATCGGCCGCGTGATCGGTTTCGGTGCGCGGCTGCTTGAGGAATTTGAGCCGCGCGGGGGTGGCGAAGAACAGGTCGCGCACCTCGACGCGGGTTCCGGGCGAAAGCGCCGCGGGTTGCGGCTTGCCCTTCGCCCCGCCCTCGACCGCGATGGCATAGGCCGCATCGGCACCGCGCGGGCGGCTCGTCAGCGTGAGGCGGCTGACCGCGGCGATGGACGGCAAGGCCTCGCCGCGGAAGCCGAGGGTGGCGATGCGGGAAAGGTTTTCGTCGGCCAGCTTGGACGTCGCGTGGCGCTCGACGGCGAGCGCGATTTCGGCGGCATCCATGCCGCAGCCGTCGTCGCTGACCGCGATCAGGCTGCGGCCGCCGTCGCGCAACACGACGTCGATGCGCGCGGCCCCGGCATCGATGGCGTTTTCCACCAGCTCCTTGACGGCGGACGCGGGGCGCTCCACCACCTCGCCGGCGGCGATGCGGTTGACGAGCGTCTCGGGAAGCACACGAATGGGCACGGGAAGCCCCCTTTCGCGCTACCTTTGGGAATCGGGCCGGCGCAGATAGTCGCGGGTCAGGACCTTGCCCTCCTCCACCGCCGGCTGGTTGAACGGATCCACGCCGACGAGATTGGAGCAGATGATGGTCTCGATCATGAAGTGCATCAGCAGCGCGCCCATCACCGATTCATCGAGTTTTTCCAGACGGAAGATGCGCACCGGCCGCCCGTTGCGCGCCAAGGTTTCGGCGGTCGCGCGCTGCTCGGCCTCCACCAGATCGCCCATGGTGCGGTCCGCCAGGTAAAACAGCGCGGGATCGTCGGCCAGCGCCGGATCGACGCGATGCCCGGCGCCTGCCACCTTCAGCTGAATCAACGTGAACATCTTGTCGCGCGGGCCGTCGAGATAGAGCTGGAGCTGGCTGTGCTGATCGAGCGGGCCCATGGCGCGCACGGGCGTCGTGCCGTTGCCGCCTTTGCCCAGGCTTTCGGCCCAGAGCTGGCGGTACCATTGGCCGAAATGGGCGAGGCGATCCGCGTAAGGCATGAGCGCGGTGATGGTGACGCCGTGATGGCGCGTGAGCCCGACGTTGATCGCGGCGCCGACCGCGGGCGGAAAATCCTCGGGCTTCTTGGCGCGCAGCATGCCGTCGATCACCGATTGCGCACCCTCCCGCAAGGCCAGCGGATCGAGGCCGGAGATCATGGCGGGCAGTACGCCGGTCAGCGAGAGCGCCGAATAGCGCCCGCCCAGCTTGGGGTCGTGATCGAGCACCGGAAGGCCGAAGCGCTTCGCCACTTCGAGCATCGGGCTGCCGCCCGGCTCGGTGATGACGGTGAAGTGCTTGGCGACCTTGCGCGCGCCCACACCGGCGCGCATCAGCCCCAGGCACACCAGCATCTGGAAGATCGTCTCGGCGGTGCTGCCCGACTTCGACACCACGAGGAAGCCGGTGCGGTCCAACTTGAGCTTCTCCAGCAGCGCCGTGAAGCTGACCGGGTCCACCTTGTCCATGAACCAGATGCGCGGCGCGCCGGGCCGCTGGCCGAAGCCGAAGTCGGCAAGCGCGGAGATGGTCTGCCCGCCCAGGCTGGCGCCGCCGGTGCCGAGCAGCACGACGTCGTCGAATTCCTGCCGGTAGCGCACCGCGATGGGGCCGAGCAATTCGAGGTCGTCGCGGCGCGCCGGCAAACGCAGCAGCGGGAGGCGCATGGTTTCATGCGCGCGCCGCAGGCCTTCCATCGCCGGCCAGCAGGCGGCCAGCACCTCGGCGTATTCGCCGGGCTTGAGGCCCATCTCGCCGATGGCGGCCTCCATGCACGCGTCGGTCACATGGGTGTAAAGCGCGGTCACGGCACCTCGAATGAACGGATGAGTTCGGGCTGCGGGCGCAGCCTAACAGACTGGACGGGCCCTCACCAGAGCCCGGCCGGCTGCGTTTACATCGGATTTTCGGGCGGACCCTGGGGCTGCGGCGGCGCGGGCGCGGGCGCGCCGGCCGAGGAAACGCCGTCCGGCTTTCCCACCACCACGAAGGCGAGCGCCTGGGTGTCGATCAGGCGTTGCGCCACCCGTTCGATATCCTTTTGCGTCACCCCTTCGATCAGCGCGTTGCGCTTGTCGAGATAATCGATGCCGAGACGGTCCATCTGGATGGCAACCAGCGTCTGGGCGATCTTGTCGGTGGTGTCGAGGCGCAGCGGAAACGAGCCGGTCAGATAGCTTTTCGCGTCTTTGAGCTCGGCATCCGTCACACCGCGATCGCGCAGACGCTGCCATTCGCCGCGGATGATTTCGATCGAATCCTTGACCTTGCCGTTGCGCGTGGCAACGCCGCCGGAGATCAGCCCGGCGTGCTCGAGCGGATTGAGATAGGTGTAGACCGAATAGGCGAGGCCGCGCTTTTCGCGCACCTCTTGGGTGAGGCGCGAGCTGAAGCCGCCGCCGCCCAAAATATAATTCATGATATAGGCGGCGTAGTAATCGGGATCGTCGCGCTTGACCCCGGCCTCGCCGAAGAAGACCACGGATTGCGGGATGTCGCGGTCGATGACGACGAACTCGCCCGCGCCCTTGGGCTTCACCTCGGGGACGGTGTCGGGGCCGGCGTGGGCCGGCAACGCGCCGAAAGTCTTGTCGAGAAGCGGCGCCAATTCTTCCGGCGTGATGTCGCCCACCACGCCGATCATCAGATTGTCGCGGGCCAGCCGCTCCTTTACGAACCGATGCAGATCGGCCGCGGCGATGGCGTGAATCGAATCGGGCGTGCCGTCCACCGGCCGGCCGTAGGGGTGATCGGGGAAGACGGTGCGGTACCAGGTCTCGGCGGCGATGCGGCCGGGATCCTCGGCGTTGCGGGCGAGGATGGTGAGGACCTGATTGCGGATGCGCTCGATGGGCTCGGCGTCGAAACGGGGCGAGGTGAGCGCCAGGCGCAGCATGTCGAAGGCGGTGTCGCGGTTCTCCTTCAGCGTCTTGAGGCTGCCGGTGAAATAATCGAGACCGGCGTCGAATCCGAGCTGGATCGCGAGATCGTTGAGCCTGCCCTGGAAGGCTTCGGAATCGAGATCGCCCGCGCCCTCGTCCAACAGGCCGGAAACCATCGTCGCCAACCCGAGCTTGCCGCCGGGGTCCAGCGCGGCACCGTCGCGGAACGCCAAATGGACCGAGATGACGGGAATGGTGGGATCGCGCACCAGCCAGGCCTCGATCCCGCCCGGGCTTACGACCCGCTCGACATTGACGGCGCGGGACGCCGCGGGCGCCGCGACGAGGGCCGCAACCAGCAGCAGGAGGAACACGGCAAAGCGCCCGGCGACGCGGCGCAGGCCGGCGGTTCGGGACATCGCGGATTTTCCCATGGCGCGCATCAGCTCGCCGGTTTCGGCAGAAGCTCGCCGGTGGTCGAATTCTCGCTGCGCAGCACCGCGGCGGCCGCTTCGTCCACCTGCCCGGCGGTGACGGCGGCGATGCGATCCGGCCAGGATTCGACCTGGTCGGCCGTCCCGCCCGTGGCGAGCGCCACGCCGAACAGGCGGGCCGCCACGGTCATGCTGTCCCGCGCATAGGTCGCCTGGGCCACGAGTTGTTTCTTGGCGCGGGCCAATTCGTCGCCTGAAACGCCCTGTTCCAGCAGCTTGGCGATCTCGGCATCGATCCCGCTTTCGATTTTCTCCAGCGACACGCCGGGCTGCGGGCTCGCCACGAAGGTGAATTCGGTGAGGTCCACGCTGGCGGGGTTGTAGTACGCGCCGACGCCGGCGGCGAGCTTTCCCTGAACCACGAGCGAGCGATAAAGGCGGCCGCTGGAATCGCCGCCCAGGATTTGCGCCAGCACCTGAAGGGCGGCGGTGTATTTGGATTCGCCCTCGGTGTAGCTGGGCGCCAGATAGTTGCGCACCCATTCGGGTTGATTGACGCGGGCGTCCTTGAGCACGACGCGCGTTTCGGCGTGATGCGGCGGCTCCTTGGGGCGGACGCGGGGCGCGACGTCGCGCCGCGGAATGGGCCCGAAATATTTTTCGGCCAGCGGACGCAGCTCGGCAGCCGTCACATCGCCGGCCACGACCAGAATCGCGTTGTTGGGCGCGTAATGGCGGCGGTAGAAGCCGATCGCCTTGCGCGTGCCGAGCTCGCGGATCTCGTGATCCCAGCCGATCACCGGCCGGCGATAGGGCAGGTTGAGATAGGTGGCGGCGGCCATCGCCTCGGAAAGCAACGCACCCGGATCGTTATCCACGCGGGAGCGGCGCTCTTCCCGCACCACGTCGCGCTCGGGCAGCACGACGGCGTCGGTGAGCCGCAGGTTCTGCATGCGGTCGGCTTCCATCTTCATCACCAGATCGAGCCGGTCGCGCGCGACGTTCTCGAAATAGGCGGTGTAGTCGTGGGTGGTGAAGGCGTTGTCCTGCCCGCCGTTCATGGCGATGATCTTGGAAAATTCCTGCGGCTTGATGGTATCCGTTCCCTTGAACATCAGATGTTCGAGGAAATGGGCGAGCCCGGTTTCGCCCGGCGCCTCGTCGGCGGCGCCGACCTTGTACCAGACCATGTGGGTGACGACGGGAACGCGGTGGTTCTCGATCACCACCACTTGGAGGCCGTTATCCAGCGTGAAGGTTTCGGGATCGAAAACGGCGGCATGCGCCGGCCCCGCCACGAAGGCGATGAGGGCGGCGAACAACGCGGGCAAGCGGGCGCGGATCGGGATCACGATTCTTTCAGCTCTCCATCATTTCCGGCCCGGCGCGGCAAGGCGCGGGCGGGACCGTTATTGGCAGGTGTAATTGCCCCAGGCGTCGACCGTGACGCCACGCTCGCAGGTCGGCGCGTCGGCTCCCGGCGCGCTGGCCGTGGGCGCAGGCGGGGGCGCTTGCGGCCCGGGCTTGGCGGGCGGAATGCCCGTTTGCGAGGGCGGCAGGTTCGCCGGCGCGGGCGGAAGCCCCTCGTAGGCGGGTTGGGCCTGGTAGCCGGGCGGCGCGGCGTAACCCGGCGCGTTGTAAGCGGGCGGGGCGGGCGCCGGATAAGCCGGTGCGGCGTAGCCCGGATAGGCCGGAGCCGCGCCGTAGGCCGGAACGGGCGGGGCCGCGGCATAGCCCGGATAGGCCGGAGCCGCGCCGTAGGCCGGCGCGGGTGGCGCGGCGTAACCGGGGTAGCCGCCATAATTGCCCTGGCCCGCGCTGTATTGATTCAGCGCGCTTTGGAAATAGGCGTCGGTGCCGCCGTAGCTGCCGGACGGTGTCGCGGCGTAGCCGGGTAGCGGCGGCGTGGTTCCCGGCGGGTAGGCCGCCGGCTGCCCCGCATAGTTCGGGGCCGGGGGATTCGCATATGGGCTGGCGGCATAAGGATTGGCGGGATAGGCGCCCGGCTGCCCGGCGTAAGGCTGGCCGTAATTCTGGCCCGGGGCATAGGGCTGGCCCTGGGCGTAAGGCTGACCTTGGGCATAGGGTTGGCCCTGCGCCTGCGGGTACTGATCGGGAGCCGGCGCGACGCCGGCGTAATTCGGCTCCGCCCCGGGCTGGCCCGGCCGCGGCGGGCGCAGCGCGAAATCGGGCGGGATGGAAAGCGGCGGCGTTTCCGTCACCTTGCTTTCCTCGGGCAGCGATTTCTCGAGGCCGATGGCGGTGCGCAAGTCCTGACAGCCGGCAAGGGCGACGGCCGCCACGACCAGGCCCGCCATGACACGCAGGCGCGGCACCGATTTTCCCTTAATGCCCTGGATCATGGCCCCTATTTACGCGATCGGCCTTCGCCAAACAAGGAATCGATAAGGATTAACGCGACCCCTATGGTGATGGCGGAATCCGCCAAATTAAAGGCAGGGAAGTCGTAATCGCCGAGGTGAAAGTAGAGGAAATCCACGACCGCGCCGAAGCGCACCCGGTCGATGATATTGCCCACCGCCCCGCCGATGATGATGGCGATGGCCAGCCCCAACATGCCGCGTTCCACCCGGGCGAGCCACGCGAGGAGGCCGACCGTGATCGCGCCGGCGACGGCGACGAACAGCCAGCGCCCCAATTCCGGATTGCCGGCGAGCAAGCCGAAGCTGATCCCGGTATTCCAGCTGAGCACGAGATCGAAGAAGAAGGTGACGGGAATGGCGCGGGGCGGCACCATGACCTTGGCGAGGATCAGCCATTTGGCGAACTGATCGGCGGCCGCGACGGCGGCGGCGAGCAGAATTCCGCGCAAGAGCATCACGCGGGCTCCGCTTCATGCGCGGCAACCGCTTGCGTGCAGCGCCGGCAGATGCCGCCTTCGTCCCTCACTTCCGGAAGCACGCGCCAGCAGCGCGCGCATTTGTTCCCCAAGGCAAGCGCGACATGAACGGCGACGCCGGGGACATCGGCAAGCGAAAACGTGTCTTGAACCTTTAGATGAGCGGCGAAGTCCTTCACCTCGAGACCGGAGGTGATGCAGACCTCGGCCAGCAAATCGGCATCGGCCACGGTCTCGCGCCAGCGATCGTCGGCGAACACGGTTGCCGCGGCCTGGAGGCTGGAACCGATTTTCTTGTTGGCGCGCTCCAATTCCAAGGCGCCGGTGACGGCGCGGCGAAACTCGCGAATCTTCTCCCATTTCGCCGCGAGCGCATCGTCGCGCCAATCGGAAGGAATTTCGGGATAGGTGCGCAGATGAACGCTCTCCGCGCCGGGGAAACGGGTGAGCCAGGCTTCTTCCGCGGTGAAGCACAACGCCGGCGCGAGCCAGGAGGTGAGGCAGGAGAAGAGATCGTCCAGCACCGTGCGCGCGGCGCGGCGGCGCGGGACATCGGCCGCGTCGCAGTAGAGCGAATCCTTGCGCACGTCGAAATAAAAGGCGGAGAGATCGACCGCGCAGAAATTATGCAGGGCGGCGAAGAAACCGTGGAAGTTGAAATCCTCCAGGCTCTTGCGCCTGAGTCCGTCGAGATCGGACACGAGATGGAGGATGTAGCGCTCGAGCTCCGGCATTTTTTCCGCCTCGACGCGCTCGGATTCGCCGAAACCGGCGAGCGCGCCCAGGAGATAGCGCAGGGTGTTGCGCAGGCGCCGGTAAACGTCGGTCTGGGTTTTCAGGATCTCGGGGCCGATGCGCAGATCGTCGGAATAATCGGAGGACGCGACCCACAGGCGCAGGATGTCGGCGCCGAGCTTTTCCACCACTTCCTGGGGCGCGACCACATTGCCCAGCGACTTCGACATCTTGCGCCCCTGCTCGTCCAGCACGAAGCCGTGGGTGAGCACGGCGTCATAAGGCGCGCGGCCGCGGGTGCCGCAGGATTCCAGAAGCGAGGACTGGAACCAGCCGCGGTGCTGGTCCGAGCCCTCCAAATAGAGCGAGGCCGGCCAATTGAGCGCGGGATCGGCCTCCAGCACGAAGGCGTGGGTGCAGCCGGAATCGAACCAGACGTCGAGGATGTCGGCGACGGGATTGAAATCTTCCGGCTTGTGGTCGGGGGCGAGGAAGCGCCGCGGGTCGCCCGCGAACCACACGTCGGCGCCCTCCTTCTCCACCGCGGCGACGATGCGATCCAGAACCTTCTGGTCGCGCAGCACCTCGCCGGTTTTCCTGTGGACGAACACGGCGATGGGGACGCCCCAGGCGCGCTGGCGCGACACGCACCAGTCGGGCCGCTCCGCCACCATGGCGCCGATGCGATTGCGGCCCTGGGGCGGAATGAAGCGGGTGGCGGCGATGGCCCGCACGGCTTTCTGCCGGAGATCGTTGGTCTCCATGGAGATGAACCATTGCGGCGTGGTGCGGAAGATGAGCGGCGCCTTGGACCGCCAGGAATGGGGATAGGAGTGGACCAGCGTGGATTTCGCCAGCAGCATCCCCGCCTCTTCCAGCGCGGCCACCACGGCGGCATCGGCGTCGCCGGTCTTGCCACTAGGTTTCAGAATCCGCTTGCCCGCGAACAGCGGGACGCGATCGAGGAAGGCGCCGTCGGGCCCGACCGTTTCGGGGACGGGAAGGCCGAATTTCCGGCCGATCTCGAAATCCTCTTCGCCGTGGCCGGGCGCGATGTGGACGAAGCCGGTGCCGGCCTCGGTGGTGACGTGATGGCCGGGAAGAAGCGGCACGTCGAAGTCGTAGCCTTTGCCGCGCAAGGGATGGGCGCAGTTTGTGCCCTTGAGCTCGCTGCCTTTGAAAAGGCCCCGCACCCATCCGCTCGTAATACCAAAAAAATTTCTTGTTACTTGCTCCCGTAGCGCGAGTTCACGACTGATGACCAATAGTTCGCCACGTCGCGCCATGCTTCCTTCCACGACATCGTTGACCTCGATCACGGCATAGTCGATGTCGTCCCCGTAGGCCACGGCGTGGTTGCCGGGGATGGTCCAGGGCGTCGTGGTCCAGATGACGACGCTCGCCTTCTCCTTCTCCAGATTTACGCCTGGCGGGTTCCAGGCGGACCGAACGATCGGAAACCGCACATAGATCGCGGTCGAGGTATGGTCGTGATATTCGACCTCGGCCTCGGCCAGCGCGGTCTTTTCCACCACCGACCAAAGCACCGGCTTGGCGCCGCGGTAGAGCCCGCCGTTCATCAGGAACTTGCCCAGCTCGCGCACGATCTGCGCCTCGGCGGAAAATTTCATGGTGGTGTAGGGATTGTCCCAATCGCCCATCACGCCGAGGCGCTTGAACTCTTGTGCCTGGACAGCCACCCAATGGGCGGCGAAGTCGCGGCATTCGCGGCGGAATTCGAGGACCGGGACTTCGTCCTTGTTCCGCTTCTTGGCGCGGTAGGCCTCTTCGATCTTCCATTCGATGGGAAGGCCGTGGCAATCCCAGCCCGGAACGTAATGGGCGTCGAAGCCCTGCATCTGCCGCGAGCGGTTGACCATGTCCTTGAGGATCTTGTTGAGGGCATGGCCGATGTGGAGATGGCCGTTGGCGTAAGGCGGGCCGTCGTGGAGGATGAATTTCTCGCGGCCCTTTGCTGCCTCGCGCAGCTTGGCGTAGAGCCCGGATTTCTCCCACTGCGCCAGCCATTCCGGCTCGCGCTTGGGCAACTCCGCCTTCATCGGGAAGGAGGTCGAGGGGAGAAAAACCGTCGCCTTGTAATCGACGCTCACGAGCCGGTTCCGTTGCGCGCAAGAAGGGCGGGATCGGCCGCGGGGCGCTCGGCGACGCGAATCGAATCGCGGCGCTCGGCCAGTATCCGCCGCGCTTGTTCGCAATCCGCGACCATCTGCCTGGTCAAAGCCTCCAGCCCGTCGAAGTCGCGTTCGGGGCGCAGATATTCGACCAGCGCCACGCGCAGATGCCGGCCGTAAAGATCGCCGGTGAAATCGAGGAGATGGACCTCGAACACTTCCGCGCCGCCGCCCACCGCCGGGCGCGTGCCGAAGCTCGCCACCGCATCGTGCCAGCGCGTGTCGGCGCCGTGGTCCGTGCCGGCGCGCACCGCATAGATGCCGTGGGCGGGGCGCAGGAAATCCTCGAAATCGATGTTGGCGGTGGGGATGCCGAGATCCCGCCCGCGCGCATCGCCGGCGACCACGCGGCCCTCGATCTCCCAACAGCGCCCCAGGAGCCTTGCCGCATCGGCCGGGCGGCCTTGCGTCAAATGCTCGCGGATGCGGGTGGAGGAGAACGGCTCGCTCCCGTCGCCCATGACCGGCAAGATCTCGGTGAAGCCGAAGCCGTATTTGCGCGCCAGCCCGGCCAGCGTCGCCGAACTCCCTGCCCGGCCCTTGCCGAACACGAAATTGTAGCCGACCACGACATGCGCGGCGCCGATCCCTTCCACCAGAACCTCCGACACGAATTCCTCGGGCGAGAGCGAGGCGAGCTTGCGGTCGAAATGGAGCACGAACAGGTTCTCGACCCCCAGCGCCTCGATGCAATGGGCCTTGATGCGCAACGGCGTGAGGCGGAACGGCGGCCGCTCGGGAAAGAAGAAGGAGCGCGGATGCGGCTCGAAGGTGATGAGCGCCCGGGGGCGGCCGAGCCTGGCTGCGATCGATCCGGCTTGCGTGATCACCGCCTGATGGCCGCGGTGCACGCCGTCGAAATTGCCGACGACCGCGACCGCGCCGCGCGCCTCGGCGGGCACTTGGGAAGTGTGGCGGAAGATGCGCATAACAGGCCGGTCCACAAGGGCGTGATCCACTGGGGCGTGATCCACTGGGGCGTGATAGCGGGCGGGATTATAGCCGACAAGCGGTATCTTATCCCGCGGCGATGGCCGGGCCCGGGCGCCGGGCCGCGTTGCCGTTATCCGCGCGCTTATCCCCGGACTTAGCCTCGAACCGGCACCATGACGGTCGCCTCGCCGTCCAACACCACCTTGCCGGCAATGAGGCATTCGGTCTTCAGCACCACCCGCTTCTTCTCGGGCACGATTTCGGTGACGGTGGCGCGCGCCAGGACCGTGTCGCCGATCTTGACCGGCGCCATGAATTTGAGCGTCTGGCTGAGGTAGATGCAGCCCGGACCGGGAAGCTTGGTCCCCAGCACCGCCGAGATGAAGCCGGCCGACAACATGCCGTGGGCGATGCGGGTCTTGAACATCGTGGTCTTGGCGAATTCCTCGTTGATATGGACCGGGTTCATGTCGCCCGAGACGCCGGCATAGGCGAGGATATCGGCCTCGGTCACGGTCTTGGCGAAGACCGCCTGCTGGCCGACCGAAAGCTCGTCGAGGTAATAGCCCCGCAGCGCTTCCATTTCGGCATTCGATTCCATGGCCTGTCTCCCTCGCCGGTGCCGGGTTCGAAAATCGGAGGCGGACTATAGCGGCTGGGTATGCCCCGGTCTATCCCGCGCGGGCCGCCGCCTCGCACCAGCGTGACCTCCACCCCGCGCCCTCGGCCGCGCCT
>DATDPM010000025.1:0-3431 GCA_035292745.1 Alphaproteobacteria bacterium
GAGCCGGGCCAGCGTAGACGATGCGGCGCTGCGCATTCAGGCGGTCATCATGGACCGCATCGACGTCGCCGCCGCATCGCGCCTGCCGCGCGAGGAAATCGCGCAACAGATCCAGGGCGTGGTGGCGGAAATCTTGGCGGAGCAGAAGATCCAACTCAACGCGATCGAGCAACGCGATCTCGTCACCCTGATCCTGAACGAGATGTTGGGGCTGGGACCGCTGGAAGCGCTTTTGGCGGATGAGACCGTCACCGACATCATGGTCAACGGCGCCAAGCAGGTTTATGTCGAGCGCCGCGGCAAGCTCGAGCTCACCGACGTCGTGTTCCGCGACGACTCCCATGTGATGAACGTGGCGACCCGCATCGTCACCGCCATCGGGCGGCGCGTCGATGAATCGAGCCCGCTGGTGGACGCGCGCCTCATGGACGGCAGCCGCGTCAACATCATCATCCCGCCGCTCGCCATCGACGGACCTTCGATCTCGATCCGCAAATTTTCGAAGAAAAGCATCACCCTCGACATCATGGCGCGCCAGGGGAACATCTCCGAGCAAATGGCGACCGTGCTCAAGATCGCCGCGCGCTCGAAGCTGAACATTCTGATCTCCGGCGGCACCGGCTCGGGCAAGACGACGTTGCTCAACGCCATGTCACAGACGATCGATCCAGGCGACCGCATCGTCACCATCGAGGACGCGGCGGAGTTGCAACTTCAACAGCCGCATGTCGTGCGCCTCGAAACCCGTCCCTCCAATCTCGAAGGCGACGGCGAAATCAACATGCGCGATCTGGTGAAGAACGCGCTGCGTATGCGGCCCGACCGCATCATCCTGGGCGAGGTCCGCGGCTCCGAGGCGGTGGACATGCTTCAGGCCATGAACACCGGCCACGAGGGTTCGCTCGGCACCATCCACGCCAACCGCCCGCGCGAGGCGCTGACGCGTCTCGAGAACATGATCGGGCTTGCGGGAATCAATCTGCCGGCCAAGGCGGTGCGCACCCAGATCGCCGCCGCGATCGACATGATCGTTCAGATAGCGCGCATGCGCGACGGCATCCGCCGCATCACCAACATCATGGAAATCGTCGGCATGGAAGGCGACATCATCACGACGCAAGAGCTCTTCAGTTACGAATTCGAGGGCGAAGGGCAGGATGGGATGTTGCGCGGATCGTTCAAGTCCAGCGGCTTGCGCCCGCACTTCACGCCCAAGGCGGAATACTTCGGCCTCGACCGCGCGCTGCTCGAGGCGGTGTGATGGACGTCGCAGTCGGCACCCTGTTCGGGACGGTCAATCTCGTCACCATCCTCATCTTCGCCGGCGCCTTCATCGCCGTCGCCGCGCTGGCGGTGGCGGCTTTCGGCACGGCCAATTCCGACGGCCGCCGCATCCGCGGCCGTCTGGGCAAGATCCGGGCGCGGGCCATCGCCAAGGGCGGCGACGCCGAGGTGGCGCAACTGCGGCGCAGCTTCCAGGATTCGGCGATCCCGAGTCTCGATAAACTCATCAAGAAGATGGTGCCGACCACGGCCCAGCTCCGCCGCCGGCTGGCGCGAACGGGCAAGCGCATCTCGCTCGGCGAATATCTGCTGACCAACCTGCTGGTGGGGGCGGCGGTCGCCACCGCCGTTTGGCTGTTCGCCTCGGCCCCGCCCGCCGTCGCGCTTCTGGTCGGCATCGCCGTCGGAGTCGGGCTGCCCTATCTGGCGATCGGGCGGATGGCCGCGACCCGCATGACCCGTTTCCTCAAGCTTTTTCCCGACGCCATCGATCTCATCGTGCGCGGCCTCAAGTCGGGGCTGCCGGCCACCGAATCGATCACGCTCGTGGGTCAGGAGATTCTCGATCCCGTGGGGAGCGAATTCCGCCACGTCACCGACAGCATGAAGCTGGGCCAGCCGCTGGAGACGGCGCTCGCCGAGGCGGCGGGGCGCATCCCGCTCACCGATTTCCAGTTCTTCGTCATCAGTCTCTCGGTGCAGAAGGAGACGGGCGGCAATTTGACGGAGACGCTGGAGAATCTCTCCAACCTGCTGCGCCGCCGCCAGCAGATGAAGATGAAGATTCGCGCCATGTCGTCCGAGGCGCGGGCCAGCGCCTACATCATCGGCGCACTGCCGTTCATCCTGGGCACGATCATCTACGTCCTCAACCCGGAATACGCCTCGCAGCTGTTCACCGATCCGCGCGGCCGGTTGATGGTCGCCGTCGGCCTCGCCTGGCTCTCGATCGGCGCCGGGGTCATGGCGAAAATGGTGCGGTTCGAAATATGAGCTTCGCCGATTTCGTCAAATATCTGCCCTCGGGGATGAGCGTCGAAGACGCGGTGCTCATGACCGCGGCCTTGGCCGCGGTGCTCACCGTGATCGCAGTGTGGCACGGGCTTTTGGTGCGCGACCCCACCGCCGCCCGCATCAAGGAGCTGGCGCGGCGCCGCGATGCGCTGATGGCCGACCTCAAGATTCCCGGCCGCCATCACGCGCGCTCGAAGGGCCTGGGTTTCATGCACCGGGTCGTCTCGAAGATGAAATTGCTGCGCAGCGATCAGGCGCGCGCCGTGGCCGACAAGCTGGCAAAGGCCGGCTTCCGTTCGCGTGACGCGCTCGTTGCCTATCTTTTTCTCAAACTGTGCCTGCCCGCGGCGGTCGGCGCGGTCACCGCGTTTCTGTTTTACGGGCTCGAGGCGTATGCGCTTCAGCCCATGACGCGCCTGCTGGTGGTGATGGGGTGCATGGTGGGCAGCCTGTTCGCCCCCGACGTTTACCTCAAGAACATCACCGACAAGCGGCGCGAAAGTATCCGCAAGGGTCTTCCCGACGCGCTGGATCTCATGGTGATCTGCGCCGAGGCGGGGCTTTCTCTCGATGCGGCGCTCAAGCGCGTGGCCAAGGAAATGGCCCTCTCGAACACCGAGATCGCCGACGAATTCGGTTTGACGTCGGTCGAAATCGGGTTTCTGCCCGACCGCGTCCAGGCCTTGAGGAATCTGATGCGGCGCTGCGACCTTCCGGGCGTGCGCGGCGTCGTCAACACGCTGCTCCAAAGCGAACGTTACGGCACGCCGCTCGCGCAGTCGCTCCGCGTGCTTTCGGCCGAGTACCGGAACGAGCGTCTGCTCAAAGCCGAGGAGAAAGCGGCGCGGCTCCCCGCCATTCTCACCGTGCCGATGATCCTGTTCGTGCTCCCGCCGCTGTTCGTCGTTCTTATCGGCCCGGGGGCCTTGCGCTTCGTCGACAATATGAAGGGCTTGAGCATCGCGCACTAGAGCATGATCTTGTCGGTTGGAAGCGGCTGCGCCGGAGGTATTTTGCGCTGCGGGCAGGAGTAAGGGCGAAGCGCGTAGCGGGGACTACGGGCGAGCCTTGCGACGAACCCGCGGCGCAAAAGACCCCGGCCCTGCGGGTTGCGCCGTGGCGGGCGCCCGCGG
>DATDPM010000026.1:0-18468 GCA_035292745.1 Alphaproteobacteria bacterium
ATGGAGAGAATCGACTTGGAAAGAAGGAGGTCAGAATGCCAACATCGACGATACCAAACTGACGGAAGCTTTGGGGCAAGATGCGCGGGCGGAGCCGTGACGCCTGTCGCGAGCTCAGCGACGACATGCCGACGTCGACGGCACGGTCGGGCGCTATTTCTCATTCCCGCTGACCGGAACGGCCGCATATTATTGCTCGGTTTGGACCGGGCTTCCCCGGTTCCGGCATCGTATCCATGGAGCCGGACAGTTCCAGATCTATTTGCAGCAACGAGGTCTGGGCGCGGATCAACGGCAAGCGCGTGCGGGATATCGGGGGCACCGGCGCAGCGTGACTGCTGTTCGTTTTTTCGAATTGGGCAAGCGCGCACGATAACACGCGACGGATTTGGTAGCGGCGGAGGGACTTGAACCCCCGACACGCGGATTATGATTCCGCTGCTCTACCACCTGAGCTACGCCGCCCCAAGCGAGAGGGGCCGTGTGGTGCGGCCCCGGTCATTTTCCGGCGCGATTATAAATGCTGGGCCGGTTGGCGGCTATAAGGCCTGGGCCCGGAAACTGTCAAGCATTCGCCCCGAAACGCGCAATCGGCCGCGGTGAGAGCCCCACCGCGGCCGACCGTGGAGAAAACCCCGGCGCCTATTGCGGCGGCGGGAGCGCGGTGCCCTTGTCGCCGCCCATCTTGCCCGGCTTGTCCGCGGGCGGCGCATCGGCCGCCGGCGCATTGCCGGGAGCCGCGTTGCCCGCGGGCGCATTGCCCGCCGGGCCGCCGGCGCCGCCTTCCTTGGCGGCTTCGGCGCGGCGCATCTCGCGCAGCTGCTTCAAGCATTCGTCTTTGTTCGTGCCCTTCGCCAGGCAGTCCTGCATGAACTTCTGGTTCTCGGCCTGCCATTTGCGGATCATCTCGTTGTAGCGCTCCTGGCACTGGTCCTCGTTGAGGCCGTCCTGCCGGCAGCGCTGCTGGAAGTTATCCATGGCCTCGGCGCGCTTCTGCTCGATCCATTTGGCGCAGGCCTCGTCGCCTTCGATGCCGTTCTGCTTGCACACCGCGCGCCGCTGCGCCGCCTGTTCCGCCATGCGCTCCTGCATCCACTTGCGGCAATTCTCTTCGCCGCTGACGCCCTGGTTCTTGCAGATATCGAGGACCGCCGCCTTGCGCTCTTCGTAGCGCTTCTGGCAATCGGCGTCGGCCAGCCCACGCTGCTTGCACAGCTCCATGAAATGAGGAAACCACTCGGCGCTTGCCGCGGGAGCGGCTTTCGGCGCATCGGCGCCTTTCGGGGCATCGGCGGCATTGGCGGCGGCACCCATCAGCGTCAGCACGGCGATAAGCACGGTCGCAAAGAGTCTGAACATAAATAACCTCCTGATAGGTGGCGGCCCCGATACCGCCGGCCGGGATTGTCGGATGCAGGACAAAGCCTGCCCACGCAGGCTATCGATTTCCCTTAGGCCGCAGCGCGGACGCTGTGCCGCATGATGATGCCGCCGCCGAGCACGCGGTCGCCGTCGTAGAAAACGCAGGCCTGGCCGGGGGCAATCGCCTCTTGCGGCTCGTGAAGAACCGCCTCGGCCGTGGTGCCGGCGCGCCGCACGAGAGTAGCGCCGGCGGGCGGCTGCGTCGAGCGCAGCTTGACCGATACCGGGACCCCCTCGCTTTCTCCGCCGACCGCCAGCCAGTTGAGCTCGGAAACCAGGACCCTGGTGCCGGAGAGCGCCGCGCGGGGCCCGACCACGACTCGCGCCGTTTCCGGCTCGATCCGCACGACATAGAGGGGCTCGGATTCGCCGCCCAGCTTCAAGCCCCGGCGCTGGCCGACGGTGAAATGGATGACGCCGCCGTGGCTCCCCAGCACGCGCCCGTCCACATGGACGATGTCGCCGGGAACGCAGGCGCCGGGGCGGAGCTTTTCCACCACGCGGGCGTAGTCACCGTCGGGCACGAAGCAGATGTCCTGGGAATCGGGCTTCTCCGCCACCGGCAAGGAGAGCCGCGCGGCCTCCCGGCGGACTTGCGACTTTTCCATCGCGCCCAGGGGAAAGCGCAGGAAAGAAAGCTGCTCGCGGGTGGTGGCGAACAGGAAATAGCTCTGGTCGCGCGACGCGTCCCGCGCCCGGTGAAGCTCGGGGCCCGACGGGCCCATCACCTGCCGGGCGTAATGGCCGGTGGCCAGCGCATCCGCGCCCAAATCGCGGGCGGTATCGAGGAGATCGCGGAACTTGATCTTCTGGTTGCAGCGGACGCAGGGGATGGGCGTTCTGCCTTCCAGATACGTGTCGGCGAAATCGTCCACCACCGCCTGTCTGAAACGCGCCTCGTAGTCGAGCACGTAATGGGGAATGCCGAGGCTATCGGCGACGCGGCGCGCGTCGTAGATATCGGCGCCCGCGCAGCACGAGCCGGGACGCCCCACGGCCTTTCCGTGATCGTAAAGCTGCAAGGTGACGCCGACCACGTCGTAGCCCTGCTCGGCCAGCAGCGCCGCGACGACGGAGCTGTCCACGCCGCCCGACATGGCGACCACAACGCGCGTGTCTGCGGGGCTCTTGGCGAGCCCAAGGGAGTTAACGGGGGCGGTCATGGGGGCGGACTATAGGCCGGTTCGGGAACGGGGAAAAGCGGCGCTATGCCGCGGAAATCAGCCGCGTTCGTCGATCCAGGCCATCTGGATGGCCTCGAGTATCTTCTCGTTCGAGTGGTTGGGATCGTCGGCGAAATCCGGCAATTCCATGACCCAGCGGTGAAGGTCTGTGAAGCGCAGGTTCACGTTGTCGGCGTCCGGGTGGCGCTCTTCGAGCGCGATGGCGATGTCTTGCACGTCGGTCCAACGCAAGGTCCCATCCCCCCTTACGTGTCCACCATCATGTTGCGCGTGGCGGCGGGGAGCTTGACGGTGAGGCCGTCGAGCTCGTCGGTCATGATGATCTGGCATCCCAAGCGGGAGGTCTCGGTCAGGCCCCAGGCGAGATCGAGCATGTCTTCCTCGTCTTCGGTCGCATCCTTGAGCCGCTCGAAATCTTCCGAATCCACGATCACGTGGCAGGTGGAGCAGGCGAGCGAGCCTTCGCACGCGCCTTCCAAATCGATGTGGTTGCGGTGCGCGATCTCGAGCACGGACAGGCCGACCGGCGCCTCCACCTCTTGGCGCGTCCCGTCGGGAAGAATGAAGGTCATCTTGGGCATTCTCGGCTGGTATCCTCTTATCCGCCGGGCTTAGCGCGCGGCGCGGTCCTTGGTTGCGTCTTCGCCGCCCGGCTCTTCGAACTCGGCGAGCTTATGGCCCGCCAGCGCCTTGCGGATGCCGCGGTCCATGCGCCGCTCGGCGAAGGAAAGCGTCGCGTGCTCGAGCGATTCCACGGCCTGCTCGATCGCCTCGCGGTCCTCGCCCTTCATCGCCGCCTCGACCTTGGCGACCGCGCCCGTGACGGCGGCGCGCTCCGACGAATCCAGCAAATCGCCGTCGGCCTTGAGCGCGGATTGAACCGCGTTGACCGCGCGCTTGGCATCGACCCGGGATTCGATCAGCAGCCGGCGCAGCATGTCGTCTTGGGCGTGCTCCAAACTGTCGCGGAGCATGCGGGCCATGTCGTCCTCGCTCAAGCCGTAAGAGGGCTTGACTTCGACGCGCTGGGCGACCCCGGTCGTCTTCTCGTCCGCCGAGACGGTGAGCAAACCGTCGGCGTCGATGGCGAAGGTGACGCGGATGCGCGCGGCGCCCGCCGTCATGGGCGGGATGCCGTGAAGCTCGAACCGCGCCAGCGAGCGATTCTCGTCGGCCAGCTCGCGCTCGCCCTGCACCACATGGATCATCATCGCCGCTTGGCCGTCCTGATAGGTGGTGAATTCCTGGGCCTTGGAGACCGGGATCGGCGTGTTGCGCGGGATGATCTTTTCCACGATCCCGCCCATGGTTTCGATGCCGAGGCTGAGCGGGATGACGTCGAGGAGCAGCGTGTCGGAACCGGCGGTCAAGGCCTCGGCCTGAAGCGCCGCGCCCAACGCCACCACTTCGTCGGGGTCGATATCGGCAAGCGGCTCATGGCCGAAAAGCTCGGCCACCTTGCGGCGCACCAGCGGGATGCGGGTCGAGCCGCCGACCAGCACGACGCCTGTTATTTCGGCGGGCGACAGCGCCGCGTCTTCCAGCACGCCGCGGCAGATGGCGATGGTGCGATCGACGAAAGGCGCGATGAGATTTTCGAGTCCCGCGCGGTCGAGCCTGTGGCGCGAGCCTTCGCCCGCCACCTCGATGCGCCACTCGCCGTCCTTGTGCTGGGTCGAGAGACACTCCTTGGCGAGGCGGGCGGTGACCAGGGCGGAGGCGACCTCGGCCGGCGACAGCGTCTGCATGCCCAGAACCCCGGCGCGCTCGGCCAAAAACCGTTCGGCCACGGCGTGGTCGAAATCGTCGCCGCCCAGCGCCGAATCGCCGCCCGTGGCCAGCACCTGGAATACGCCTTTCTCGAGGCGCAGCAACGACACGTCGAAGGTTCCGCCGCCCAGGTCGTAGACGGCGTAAAGCCCCTCCGCCCCGCGATCCAACCCATAGGCCAGCGCGGCCGCCGTCGGCTCGTTGACCAGACGCAAGACCTCGAGCCCCGCCAGGCGCGCCGCATCCTTGGTGGCGCCGCGCGCCGCGTCGTCGAAATAGGCGGGCACCGTGACCACGGCCCGCGAAACTTCGTGGCCCAGCGCCGCTTCGGCCTGATGCTTGAGGGACTTCAGAATCTCGGCGGAGATTTCGACCGGCGTCAGGCGCCGGCCCGAAACCTTGAGGCGCACCATCGCCGACTCGCCGGATTCTGGCGGGGCGACTTCGAAGGGCAGCGTGCCGGCGAGCTTTTTCACGTCCGCCACGCCGCGGCCCATGAGGCGCTTGACGGAGGACACCACGCGCTCGGGATTATCGAGACGCTCGCGCCGCGCCTCTTCGCCCACCGTCACCGTGCCGTCGGGCGCGTAGGCGACCACCGACGGGATGAGCGCGCGGCCCTGGCCGTCGCGGATCACCTCCGGCTTGTTGCCGGCGGAGATCGCCACCACCGAATTGGTGGTTCCCAAATCGATGCCGACGGCCAAACGCTTGTCGCCTTCGTGGGGAACCGGCGTTGCGCCGGGCTCGTGAATCTGGATCAGCATGGCGCGCTCTCGCGAATCCTGGCGAGGCGGGCGCGGCACTCTTCGCCGAGCTTGCCGAGGTATTTAAGCCGCGTGGCGAGGCGCGCGGCCTCCGCCAAATCGTTGGCGGCGAAGGCAGCCGCAAGCGCCGTGACGCAATTCTTGGCGTCCGATTCGGCCCGGGCCGCGATGTTCTGAACTTCCGCGGGCGATTCGGCCGACGAAAGCTCTTCGCGCCGTTCCAGCGATTCCATCAGCAGCTCGGGATCGCTCACCGTGCCGGACTCTTCGGTTGGCGCGGTGGCGCCCGCAAGCTGCAGCAGACAGGCCGCGCGCGTCACGGGATCGCGCAGCGTGCGGTAGGCGTCGTTCAAGGCGGTCGCCTGGGCGAGCGACGCCGCGCGCTCTTTGGCCGTCTTACTCGCGAAACGGTCGGGGTGGAGCCGCGATTGCAGCGCCAAATAGCGCCGCGAGAGTTCGTCGCCGTCGAGGGCGAAATCGCGGGCGAGACCCAGCCGCTGGAAATGATCGGCCGCGCCGGGCGGCTGGATGGCGCCGCAGGTTTCGCAGAACAGGGACGCGCGCGCGACCGGCCCCTTGCAGGACCAGCACGGGGAGAGTTGCTCCTTGTTGCCGATGATTTGCGGTTCAGCCATCACGCCCATGTTCGTTGCATATGCCTCGGGTCCCCGCGCCTGCCTTCCCCAAGCCGGGATAAACTCGCTTCGGAATCAGGGATTATCGGCTCGGCTTAGGCGCGCCCCATGCCGAAGGCCGGGCCTCAGACATGGAAGGATTCGCCGCAGCCGCACCGCCCCTTCTCGTTCGGGTTGGTGAAGACGAATCCCGATTGCAGCTTGTCGTCCACGTAGTCCATCAGCGTGCCGATGATGAACAGCGTGGCCTTGGGGTCGATGAACACGGTGACGCCCTTGTCCTCGACCACTTCGTCGTGCGCGCCCTTCTCGTCCGCGTATTCCAGCGTATAGGACAGGCCGGAGCATCCCTTGCTGCGGATGCCGACGCGCACGCCGGCGGCCGGCTTCCCGCGGCCGGCGAGGAGCTGCCTGACCCGCTCGGCGGCGGCGTCGGTGATTGCCAGTATCTGTCCGGCCATGGTCGTCGTTCTCCGGGTCAGCGCCGTCATTGCGCCGCCTTGTTCCGCCGCCTTATTCCGCGGCCTGGGGCTTGGCCCCCGCGGCTTCCGCGGCTTCGGCCGGCGCCGTCATGCCCCGCTTCTCGCGGTAGTCGCGGACCGCCGCCTTGATCGCATCTTCGGCCAGGACCGAGCAATGGATTTTCACCGGCGGCAGCGCCAGATGCCGGGCGATCTCGGTGTTCTTGATGGTCTCCGCCTCGTCCAGCGACTTGCCCTTCACCCATTCGGTGATGAGCGAGCTCGACGCAATGGCCGAGCCGCAGCCGAAGGTCTTGAACTTGGCGTCCTCGATCAGCCCGTCCGGGCCCACCTTGATCTGCAGCTTCATGACGTCGCCGCAGGCCGGCGCGCCCACCAGGCCGGTGCCGACATCCGCCGCGTCCTTGTCGAGCGACCCGATGTTGCGCGGATGCTCGTAGTGGTCGATCAACTTGTTGCTGTAAGCCATACCGGTACTCCCTTCACGGAATTCCTCGCGCGGACACGCGATTCCTCCACCGCCGTCAATGCGCGGCCCATTTGACTGACTTGATGTCGATTCCTTCCTGCGCCATTTCCCACAGCGGGCTCATCTCCCTGAGCCGCTTCACATGCGAGACGATCTCGGAGACGGCGTAGTCCACGTCCTCTTCGCTCGTGAACCGGCCCAAGCCGATGCGCAAGGAGGTGTGCGCCAGATCCTCGGTCACGCCGAGCGCGCGCAAGACATAGGACGGCTCGAGCGAGGCCGAGGTGCAGGCCGAGCCCGACGACACCGACAGATTCTTGATGCCCATCATGAGCGACTCGCCCTCGACATAGGCGAACGACAAATTCAGGTTCCCGGGGATGCGCTGCTCGAGGTCGCCATTCAGATACACTTCGGGGAGCTGCTCCATGATCTTCTTGTAGAAGCGGTCGCGCAGATAGTGCAGCCGCTCGCTTTCCGCGGCCATTTCCTTTTGCGCGATCTCGCAGGCGGCGCCCAGCCCGACGCACAACGGGGTCGCGAGCGTGCCGGAGCGCATGCCGCGCTCCTGGCCGCCGCCGCTCATCAGCGCCTGAAGGCGCACGCGCGGCTTGCGGCGCACGAACAGGGCGCCGATGCCCTTCGGCCCGTACAACTTGTGGCCGGAGATGCTCATGAGGTCGATGTTCATCGCGTTCACGTCAAGCGGGATCTTGCCCACGGCCTGCGCGCAATCGGAATGGAAGAACACGGAGCGAGAGCGGCACAGGGCGCCGATCTCCTTGATCGGCTGGATGACGCCGATCTCGTTGTTGACCGCCATGATCGAGACCAGGACGGTCTTGTCGGTGATCGCGTTCTCGAGGTCTTCGAGACGGATGATCCCGTTCTTCTGGACCGGGAGATAGGTGACGTCGAAGCCCTCCTGCTGCAGGTGGCGGCAGGATTCGAGCACGCACTTATGTTCGGTCACGCAGGTGACGATGTGGTTCTTGCGCTCCTTGTAGAAGTGCGCAACGCCCTTGATCGCGAGATTGTTCGATTCGGTGGCGCCCGACGTGAAGATGATCTCCTTCGGGTCGGCGCCGATGATGGACGCCACCTGGCCGCGCGCCTTCTCCACCGCCTCTTCCGCCTGCCAGCCGTAGAGGTGGCTGCGCGAATGGGGGTTCCCGTACATCTCGGTGAAATAGGGCATCATCGCCTCGACCACGCGCGGATCGGTCGGCGTCGTCGCCTGATAGTCGAGATAGACCGGCATCTTGCGGTTGCCCGGCGTCGCGATGGCAATGTTGGTCGTCATGATCCCTGCAATCCCTTTGTTATACGTTCGTCATGCCGCCGGGGCCGAAGCGGCGCGGCTTCGCGCCGCATAAAGCCCGCCCCAGGCCTCGATGAATCGATCTATGTCTTGCGCGCCGCTCGTCCAACCCAGGCTCACGCGGATTGCCGAATTGGCGGTTCCGTCGTCCACGCCCATGGCGCGCAGCACGCGCGAGGGCTCGACCTTGCCCGAAGAGCAGGCGGCGCCCGCGCTCACGGCGATTCCGGCGAGATCGAAGGCGATCACCTGCGTTTCGCTCGAAACCCCCGGCATGGCGAGGCAAGAGGTGTTGGCGAGCCTCGGCAGATGCGCGCCGAAAACACGCGCGTCCGGGGCGAGGCGCGCAACCCGCGATTCGAGCGCATCGCGCAACCGCGCCACAGCGGCGAATTGGACAAGCCCTTCGCGCGCGGCCCGTGCCGCCGCGGCAAAGCCGGCGATCCCGGGCACATTCTCGGTTCCGGCGCGAAGCTTCCGCTCCTGCCCGCCGCCGCTCAGGATCGGCTTGAGTTCGACATGGGGTGCGACGTAGAGCGCGCCGACACCCTTGGGCCCGCCCAGCTTGTGGGCGGACAGCGACAGGAGATCGGCGCCCAGCGCCGGCGCATCGACCTCGATCTTTCCCGCCGCCTGAACCGCATCGCACAACAGCAGCGCGCCGTAGCGGTGGGCGATTTCGGCGGCCTCCGCCACCGGCTGAATGATGCCGGTTTCGTTGTTGGCGAGCATCACGGCGACCAGCGCGGGGCGACGGTCTTGGGCCAACATATTTTCGAGAGCGGCCAGATCGACGACCCCGTCGCGCGTGACGGAGACGATCTCCGCGTCGACATTGCGCAGCACCGAATCGTGCTCGATGCTCGATGCGATCACGCGCGCGCGGTTCGTTCCGCGCAAGGCCAGCGCATTCGATTCCGTGCCGCCGCTGGTGAAGACGATGGTCGAAGGCGCGGCATTGACGAGGCGCGCCACTTCCTCGCGGGCATCTTCCAGCGCCCGGCGCGCCAACCGCCCGAAGCGATGCACCGACGACGGATTGCCGAAACCGCGCAGCGCCGCCGTCACGGCCTCGATCGCCTCGGGCCTGACCGGCGCGGTGGCGTTGAAGTCCATGTAAACGGCTCGATCCATCGTCTCAATCCGCGACATAAATCCTTGGCGCCCTACTGGGCGGCGGCCACATGCGCCACGGCATCGCCGGCATGCTGGCCGTCGGCGTCCTCGCCATCATGGCGAATGCCGCTGGTGCCGAGAATGCGGCGTTCGCGCACATCGGCGAGCGACACGGCGCTTAGATACAGATGAATCTGATGGCCGAGCTCCTCCCACAGATCGTGGGTGAGACAGCGGCTCTTGTTGCTGCGGCAACCCTCGGGCGAGCCCGACGGGCAGCGCGTGGCGCGGATCGGTTCGTCCACCGCGAGAATGATGTCGGAAATCCGCGTCACCTCGGCGGAATGGGCCAGCATGTAGCCGCCGCCGGGCCCGCGCACGCTCTTGACCAGCCCGCCCCTGCGCAGCTTGGCGAAGAGCTGTTCGAGATAGGAGAGCGAAATCTCCTGGCGCTCGGCGATATCGGCGAGCGCCACCGGCTTTCCGTCGCTGCGGCACGCGAGATCGACCATCGCCATCACGGCGTACCGCCCTTTTGTGCTCAGTCTCACCTGACGTCTCCCATCTTTCCGGTCATACGCCTGCTCGCTCCGTCACATCTTCGTGACGCGGGCCGGCTCGGCTTCGTTTTCCTCAGCCGTCTGACCGGGCTTCTGTCCAACCGCCTGTTTTTCCTTTTCGAGCGCCTCGACCCGCGCCTGCAGGGCGCCGACCCGCTCGATCAATCCATCCATGGCGCGCACCAGCGGATCGGACAGATCCGAGGTCGGCGTGCCGTAGGCGACGAAATCGTCCGAATCCTTGGCGACGCGCGTGGCGCACAGCCGGGCCGGGATGCCGACCGCCGTGGCCCCGGCGGGAACATCCTTCACCACCACCGCATTGGCGCCAACCCGCGCCTTTTCTCCGATCGTGACCGGCCCCAGAATCTGCGCGCCCGAGCCGATGATCGCGCCGTCTTTCAGCGTCGGGTGGCGTTTCTGCTGGCTCTGGGCGCGCGATTCGACCGAAGGCGCGATGCCCCCCAGCGTGACGCCGTGATACAGCGTCACGTCGTTGCCGATCTCCGCGGTTTCGCCGATCACCACCCCCATACCGTGGTCGATGAAGAAGCGGCGGCCGATCCGGGCGCCTGGGTGAATCTCGATGCCGGTAAAAAACCGGGCCACCTGGGACAGCCAGCGCGCCAGCAACCGGAAGTCGCGCCGCCACAGGGCATGGGCCGCCCGATGCAGGATCAGGGCGTGAAGTCCCGGATAACACAGCATAATTTCGATCCAGGAGCGGGCCGCCGGGTCGCGCGCCATGGCGGCATCGATATCTTCGCGAAGCGTCTTGAACATCTTTCCGGCCACCATGATATGATCCGTTGCCCGTCGCGCCGATGCTGGAAAATCCTGGCGTTTCGGACATTAGCCCAAGGTTACAAGGCATATAGGGTACCCGAGTAAATTAGTCAAGATTTGCCTTCTAAGCCATAGATTTTTCGGGTCCTGCCCCACCCTTGTGCCGCCATGGCCTTCAGGGCGGGGCGGAACTGGCCCGAGCAGCCGTCAAAGGACAAACTGGAAACATGCCTGAAGTGATCATGAACGGCCCGGAGGGGCGGCTCGAGGGCCGGTACCACCACAGCAAGGAACCGGGCGCCCCGGTTGCGCTGTTCCTGCACCCCCATCCCGAGCACGGGGGCAACATGAACAACAAGGTCATCTACGCCCTCTACCACTGCTTCGTGCGCCAGGGGTTTTCGGCGCTGCGCTTCAACTTCCGCGGCGTCGGGCGCAGCCAAGGCTCGTACGACCGCGGCGAAGGGGAATTGAGCGACGCCGCCGCGGCCCTCGATTGGCTGCAGACCTACAATCCGAATGCGTCCAGCTGCTGGATCGCCGGCTATTCCTTCGGCGCGTGGATCGGGATGCAGCTGTTGATGCGGCGGCCGGAAATCGGCCGATTCATTTCGGTGGCGCCGCCGGCGAATTTCTACGACTTCACCTTCCTGGCGCCGTGCCCGGCCTCGGGACTCGTCGTGCACGGCGGCGCCGACGAGCTGGTGACCTACGAATCGGTCAAGAAGCTCGCCGACAAGCTCAACTCCCAGCGCAACATCACGGTGGATCTGCGCGTCATCGAGGCCGCCAATCACGTGTTCCATGCCGGCTTCGAGGAGCTGACGCCGCTGATCGAGGATTATCTGACCAGCGCGCGCGCCAGCGAAGCGGGGCTGGAGGCGGCCCCAAGCAAGGGCCGGGAAAAGAAGACCGTTACCGCCTGAGCGCGTTACGCGACGCGGATGCGATGCAGCCTTCCGCCCGGCACGGCGCGCCGCGCGCCGGTCGTGGACGGCAGGCTCAAGGGAAGATCCAGAAGCGACCGCACGGCAAGGTAGCCGAAGGCCTGCGCCTCCAGCGCATCGCCGTTCCAGCCCACCTCTTCGACGGCCATGACCGGACAGGGCAGCGTACGGCCGAGCGCCGCCATGAGCGCGCGGTTGCGCCTTCCCCCGCCCGAAACCAAGACGCGTTGCGGCGCTTCGGGAAAATGCTCGAAGGCGCGCGCCACCGCTTCGGCGGTGAAAGCCGTAAGCGTCGCCGCGCCGTCGGCCGCCGATAGGCCGGCAAGCTCGTCCAGCCCGAAATCGCCGCGATCCAAAGACTTCGGCGGGCGGTGGTCGAAATAGGGGTGAACGAGGAGGCGCGCCAACACGCGCAAATCCGCGCGCCCCGATGCGGCCAGCGCTCCCTCGGCATCGAACGCCCGGCCGGTGTGCTGGAGCACCCAGTCGTCGAGCAGCGCGTTGCCCGGGCCGGTATCGAAGGCGATGGGGTCCGCCGCCGCCCCGATCCAGGTGACGTTGGCGACCCCGCCCAGATTCAGGATCGCGAGCGGCCGCTCGAGCTTCTCCGAAAGCGCCACATGGAACAGCGGCACCAGCGGCGCGCCCTCCCCGCCCTCGGCGATGTCGCGGCTGCGGAAATCGTCCACCACGTCGATGCCGGTGAGCGCGGCGAGCATGGCGCCGTCGCCGATCTGGACCGTCAGGCCCTGGTGCGGGCGGTGCAGGATGGTGTGGCCGTGGAAGCCGATCACGTCCACGGCCCGCGCGGGCGTGACGCTTTCGCGCAGCAGTCGCCGCACGGCCTCGGCGTGGACGCGGGTGATCTCGGCCGCGACCTCGTTGACCTCGGACTCCCGCTCCCCCGGAGCGCAGCCCAAAATCGAGCGCAGCCGCGCGCGCAAGGGCTCGGCGTAAGGGACCGTCAACGCCGGGCCGCAATTGACCTTGAATCGGCCATCGGTGGTGACGAGAGCGGCGTCCACCCCGTCCTGGGAGGTGCCGCTCATCAATCCCACCGCCGTGAAGAGTCCCGAGGCCGGCATTGGCTCGTTTCCTTGGCGCGGCGCACCGCGCGTTGTGGCAGGGCCGTCAGTGTGCTAAATCACCGGGCCTTCCGGCAAGCGCGCCTTGCCGCCCGCGCCAGTCAGGACCGGTCATGGCAGAACCCCGCTCCGACTTCCTTCGCGCCGTCGTTTCGCGCGGGTTCCTGCATCAGTGCACCGATCAGGCCGCCCTCGATGCGCTGGCCTGCGGCAAGCCCCTCGCCGCCTATATCGGATTCGATTGCACCGCCGACAGCCTTCATGTCGGCAGCCTGGTGCAGATCATGCTGCTGCGCCTGCTGCAGCGCGCGGGCCACAAGCCCATCGTCTTGCTGGGCGGCGGCACCACCAAGGTCGGCGATCCCTCCGGCAAGGACGAATCGCGAAAGCTCCTGTCCGACGACGAGATCGCCCGCAACAAGGCGGGCATCCGGAAGGTTTTCGAGCGGTTCCTGACATTCGGCAAGGGGCCGGCCGACGCCCTGTTCGTGGACAACGCCGATTGGCTGGACGGCCTCGGATACATCCCGTTCTTGCGCGACGTCGGCCGCCATTTCTCGGTCAACCGGATGCTCGGGTTCGAATCGGTGAAACTGAGGCTCGACCGCGAGCAGCCGCTGTCCTTCCTCGAGTTCAACTACATGGTGCTCCAGGCCTACGATTTCCTCGAGCTGGCCCGCCGGTTCGATTGCGTTCTGCAGATGGGCGGCTCCGACCAATGGGGCAACATCGTCAGCGGCGTCGAGCTGGTGCGCCGCATCGAGGAAAAGACCGTGTTCGGGCTGACCGCGCCGCTGATCACGACCGCGAGCGGCGAAAAGATGGGCAAGACCGCGAAGGGCGCGGTGTGGCTCGATGCGGCGAAACTGAGCCCCTACGATTATTGGCAGTTCTGGCGCAACACGGCGGACGCGGACACGGGAAGATTCCTACGCCTGTTCACCGACCTGCCGGTCGCCGAAATCGAGAAGCTGGAGCGGCTTCGGGGCGCCGAGCTCAACGAAGCGAAGAAAACGCTCGCGAATCAGGCGACCGCCCTGGTCCATGGCGAAAAAGCCGCGCATGAGGCCGCGAAAACCGCGGCCGAGACCTTCGAGAAGGGCGGGGCCGGCGATGCGCTTCCGACCATCACGGTGGCGAAAGCGGAACTCGCCAAGGGCATTCCCGTCTTCGAGATTCTGCGTCAGGCCGGATTGGCCGCGAGCAACAGCGAAAGCCGGCGGCTGATCCGCGGCGGCGGCGCGCGCGTCAACGACGTGCTCGTGGAAGACGAAGCCGCATTGGTCGGCACCGACGATCTCCAGGAGCCGGACGGGATCATCAAGCTCTCGGCGGGAAAGAAGCGCCACGCCCTGATTCGCGCGGTTTGACCGGCGCGGTCTAGGCCCGTCACTGACTCTCCCATTGCGGCCCCTGGGTATCGGGCGGCGGCGGCTTGGCCTCCGATGAGCCGTTGCCTTGGAAAATGTCGAAGATGTTGCGCAGCACGCCGGGCGTGAGCGCGGCCAGCGGATTCACCTCGACATTGGGATCGCCGATCGGCCCGGTCAGCTTGTAGGTCGCCGCGAACACGCCGCTTCCCTTGCCGCCGGTCAGGATGTCGCCGAGAATCGGGATGTTTCCCAGCACCGAGTTGAGCGCGTAGGCCGGCACCACGGTGCCCTCCATGTCGGCGATATTGGTCTGGATGTTGAGCGTTCCCTTCATGGTGAGGCCGATGTCGGTGCCGAAGGCGCGCGCATCCGTGACGGTGAGCACCTCTTTGCGCAGCGTGAGCGGCGCCTTGAGATCGGTGAAGCCGATCCCGTCGCCCGACATCAGGTTGAGGATGCCGGTGAGCGAGGCGACGGTGAGCAGCTTGGCCAGGAACGGCGCCCGGATGATCCGGTAGTCCTTGACCAGGAGCCGGCCGGAGAAGGGATGGTCGGCCTGGGAATCGTCGATGGTTCCGTCCAGGTTGAGCGCGCCGCCCAGCATGTCGTCGAACAGGCCGAAGGTATGCAGGAACAGACCGGCGTCGCCGGTCGCCACCACGACGCGCCGCCCCTGGCCTGCTTTCAATTCGGAGATGGTGACGCGGAACGTGGGGTTTTCCGTGGCGTTCGGCGCCGGGTTCCGCAACGCCGCCTGAAAATCGAGCGAACGCCAGCGGTCGTCCGCCGCGTCCAGCATGAGGTTTGCGTTCAGCACCTTGGTATCGGGCCCGGTCCACAGCGTATCGGCGACCGCGCTGACGGCGAGCGGCGGCTGATTCTTCTTTTTTTCTTCCGGCTTCATCGCGTCCTTGACCGAGAAATATCGGGACGCGTCGATCTGAGGCCCGCGAAGCTCGACGCCGTAGCCGCCGTCCTCGCGCAAGGTCACTCGCCCTGCCACGTCCGTGCGCCCGTAGGCGAGCCGCGTCAAATCGACGCGCTGCAGCCTCGCGGCCTTCCCGCTTCCCTCTTTGGCGGGAGCGAAGGCGCCGTTGCCGCTCGCGGTCAGGGATCCGGCGGCGAGCGAAAATTCGCGAAGTTCGCTGGGCTGGTCGTTGACCAGCGTCAGGGCGAAGCTGCCCTTCCCCTCCGTGCCCTTCGGCTTCGCCCAGTCCAGCTCCTTGATGTCCATCGCCGCCTGGCTGAGATCGGCCGAAACCTGGAGATCGGCGACGCCGCCCGCCCCTTCCGCGTAGGCCAGGCTCAGCGGAATCTGGCCGGTGATATAGGGCGCCACGGAAAAGCCGAGCCGCGCGAGGTCGGCATCGTCGGGCCTGGCCGTCACCACATAGCGGGTGCGATAGGGCGCCGCGGCGACATCGGCAAAATTGAGCGTCGCCGCGAGCGACGCCGGGATTCCGCCGAACCGCATCGTGCCGTCGGCCTGCACGCTCGTCTTGTTCACTTTGACGGCGAGCGTGCCGTTGTCGAGGTCCTGGTGCAACGCCGCCTGTTTGATGCTGGCGCCCCGGATATTCGCGGCGGCGCTGAGATCGACTTGGGAAAACTTCAGGTCTTTCAGGAGCGGGAAGCGGAAATCGGCCCGCACCGCGGCCTGGCCGCCGATCTCGGCCGGCGTCACATCGAGGAAGGCGGCGGCCTTGACCGGCTCGGAATCGAGAACCTCCATGACGTCGCGCAGCGGCCCTTGCAGGACGATCTCGATCGCTGCGTCCTGATCCTCGACGTCGAGTCCGGTGATGGCGACCTTGCCTTCGTTCAATTTGATGCCGCGCAGCGTGCCGCCGGTGATGGCCACGTCGAGCTCGCGGGAGGTGAAGGTGGCGCGGCCGCCCACGTTTTCGACCGGCGGCATGGGCGGCAGATAGTCCACCGTCAGCCCTTGCGTATTGAAGGTGCCGGCGATCGAATCGAGGCGAATGGCGTTGAGGTCGCCCTTGGGCGCCTGCACCGCGAACACCGCCCGGGTCTCGGGCACGCTGCCCTTGGAAATGTGATCCTTGATCCAGGTCCGCGCGTCATTGGCGACCGTCGCCGGCCAATAGCGCATCAGGGAATCGACCGGCATGTTGTTGACGATGACCTCGCCCTGGGCGGCCAAATCGGTGCCGGTGCGGAACACGCGGCCCGTCATGTCGAGATTGGGGCCGCCGAGCTCGGCATGAAACCGGTCCACCGTCCAGCGGCTCAGATTGTCTTCGGCCCTGCCGTGGAGCGCGATCTTCTCGACCGGCATCGGCTCGGCGAACGACTTCGGCATCGCCACCTTGCCCGGCCCGCCGGTGATGTCGAAGCCCAACACCTCGACGTTGCCGTCGATATCGAGGCTTGCCGTCACCGTGCCGCTGAGCGGCATCGCGAATCCGTCCAGCCCCTCGACCAGTTTCTGCTTGGCCGCGATCCGCGCCGGGCTGATGTTGCCGAAGGTAAGCCCGACGTCGAATTTGCGCGCGTCGCGGTCGTAACTCACGTAGGCGTCGATTTCCGCGCGTTCGCCGTCGAGATCGACCCCGAGCGCGGCTTGTCCGTCCACGCCCTTGGCGTCGCGCCGCAGCGTCATGTCGGCTTCGGGCGCATGCCAGGTGGTGCCGAGCTTTTCGTCGACCAGCGTGAGATCGGCCGAGGTGACCCGCACCGACAACAGATAGCCCAGCGCGTGGGCGGGATTGGGCGGCGCCACCAGATCGGTGACGAGCCCGGTCATGAGATCGCCGGCGCCGGGTCCCGCGTCTTCGATCCCCAGGTTGAAATTGCCGGCGGCGCCGCGCACCACGCGAACCCTGGGATGGAAGATTTCCAGGCTGGTCGGCGCGATCACGCCGTGGAGCAGGCCGTTCAGACTCAAGGCGACCGCCATGTCCGGCACGGAGGCGAGGACCTGCCCGTCGGGGCCTATGGCGCGCACGCCGCGCAGCCGGATGTCGAGGGTCCGCTCCCAGCCTTCCCAAGTCAGGAGCGTGTCGTCGAGCTTCGTCGTGAAGGACCCGTCCTCGGCGGAAAGCGCCCGCTCGAGATAGGGCGTCAGGAACGTGAGCGAAACCGGCTGGCCGGAAATGCGCCAGACGATGAGCCCGGAGAGAAGCGCGACGCCGATTACGGCGCCGATCGCAAACTCGATGATGAGCCTGACGGATTTCAGGACCACGTTTACCGATTCCTTGACCGAAGCCGGACGATTGCGCAGTTTGCAGTAGGATGGTGTCGCGGCCGATAGGCCAGATGGCCCTTGCCCGACCGCATGCAAGCCTCGGGGCCGGTCGTCACGTTGGTTTTCACGCTCTATTCTCTATGGGATTCACGCGCTCGTGTAGCATTTTCCACGTTGCCACCCGGTGTTTTCCTGCGCGCTCGGGACTGCCATGCATTTTCTGACAAAATCGGCGGCGTTGCCAGAGGCAGGCGACCGCGAGGCCGCCCGGATCGGGATCGAGCGCTGGCGCGAGGCTACGGCCGCCGAGCCGGAGCTTGCCCGATTCGCCCGGACGCTTGAATCCGAACCGGCGGGCCGCGCCCTGCTCGACTCGGTTTTCGGCAATAGCCCGTATCTGTCGCAGCTTCTGCTCTCCGAGACGGCGTTCGCGCGCAGCCTCATCGAGCGCGGGCCGGACGCCGTGTTCCCCGAGCTGCTGGTGGGATTGGAGGCGGAATGCGGGGCCGAGGCCGACCGCGCCCGGCTGATGCGCGGGCTTCGCATCGCCAAGAAGCGCGTGGCGCTCACGACCGCGCTTTCCGACATCGCCGGCGTCTGGGGGCTCGAGTCGGTGACCGGCGCCTTGAGCGACTTCGCGCAAACCGCCCTCACCATCGCCGTGCGTCACCTCATGGCCCAGGCTGCGGCCAAAGGCGACGTTGCCGCCCGGCATGGCGATCCGGTTGCCGGATATTTCGCTCTCGCCATGGGCAAGCTGGGGGCGCGCGAGCTCAATTACTCGAGCGACATCGACCTCATCGTCCTGTTCGACCCCGAGCGCGTCGAATATGCCGGGTCGCGCTCGCTCCAGGAGTTGATGGTGCAGACCACCCGCGAGTTGGTGCGGATCATCGAGGAGCGCACCCGCGACGGCTACGTGTTCCGCTGCGACCTGCGCCTGCGCCCCGATCCGGGCGCGACGCCGCTGGCGGTTTCGGTGGGAGCGGCCGAGACCTATTACGAGTCCATGGGCCAGAACTGGGAACGCGCGGCGATGATCAAGGCGCGGGTCGTCGCCGGCGACAAGGCGGCGGCGGCGGATTTCCTGAAAACCCTCGTGCCCTATGTCTGGCGCAAGCACCTCGATTTCGCCGCGATCGACGACATCCATTCGATCAAGCGGCAGATCCACGCTTACTACGGCGGCGGCACGATCAAGCTGCTCGGCCACAACTTGAAGCTGGGCCGCGGCGGCATCCGCGAGATCGAATTCTTCGCCCAAACCCAGCAGCTGATCTGGGGCGGACGCGTGCCGTCCTTGCGCAAGCCCGGCACCTGCCAGGCCCTCGCCGCGCTGG
>DATDPM010000027.1:0-23454 GCA_035292745.1 Alphaproteobacteria bacterium
AAAATCCGAAACACCCATCAGCCGCCTCGGGATCGCCGAGGACAACCTGTTGAGGCTCCACATCTAGGCGCCCGGCGGCACCAGAAAGACCGATTTGTCGCGCACCGTGAGGGCAAGCTTGCCGTATTTCAGGGCCAGCGCATCCTCGCCGAAGACTTTGCGCCGCCATCCCTGAAGCGCCGGAACCGGAGCGGCATCGTCGGCCGCGATCGCCTCGAGGTCCGGGGTGGTCGCCACCAGCTTCTGCGCCACGCCGTGCTCCTCGCATTTCATCTTGAGCAGGACCTTGAGCAGCTCGACCAGCGGCTTGATGCCCGGCGCCGACTCCAGGCGCGGCGGAAGCTCCGGCAATTCCGTCTCGGGCACGTCGAGCCCATCGGCGACCGCCTTCAGGATCGCCGAGCCTGCCGATCCCTCGGCCATGCCTTTGGAGAGGCTGCGCGAGCGTGCCAGCTCGGCCTTGGTGCGCGGCGTGTGGGAGGCGATCTCGAGCAGCCCTTCGTCGCGCAGCACCCGGTTGCGCGGAACGTCGCGGGCCTGGGCCTCGGTCTCGCGCCAGGCAGCGACCTCGCGCAGCACCGCGAGGTGGCGGCGGCTGTGGCTGCGGGTCTTGAGCCGGCGCCACGCCTCGCGCGGGTCCATGCGATAGGTTTCGGGGTCGGTCAGCACCGCCATCTCTTCGACGAGCCAGGAAACGCGGCCGTTCTTCTCCAGGCGGCGGGCGAGCTCCTCATAGACGGTGCGCAGATGCACGACGTCCGACAGGGCATAGTCGATCTGGCGCCGCGAAAGCGGGCGGTGGGCCCAATCGGTGAAGCGCGAGGATTTGTCGATCTGGGTCTTGGCGATCTGGGCGACCAGCGTTTCGTAAGACGCCGATTCGCCGAAGCCGCACACCATGGCCGCCACCTGGGTATCGAAGATCGGCGATGGAATCTCGCCGCCCAGATGGTGGAAGATTTCGATGTCCTGCCGCCCGGCGTGGAACACCTTGAGCACCTTGGGGTTGGCCATCAGCTTGAAGACCGGGGAAAGATCGATGCCGTCCGCCACGGCGTCGATCGCGGCCGCCTCGCCTTCGCCCGCGATCTGGACCAGGCAGAGCTTCGGCCAGAAGGTGCGCTCGCGGATGAATTCGGTATCCACCGCGACGAAGGCATTGCTCGCGATTTGCCGGCAGAAGGCGGCGACCGCGGCGCTTTCGGTGATCAGCGTCATGGCCGAGCGTATACACGGAAACGGGGCCCCGGCATAGCGCGCTTAAGCCTTGATTCCAGCCGGAATCGGGGCTTCCGGGCCGGCCTTCCGCCGCCGGTCCCGACCTTGACAACCGAGCCTCATCCGTGCGCTTTTTCGCGGGCAAACGGCGGGGCTCACGGCGCGAGAGAGGGGAAATTGATGCATCCCTACAGGACCCATAACTGCGGCGAGCCGCGCCCGGCCCATACCGGCAAGCGCGTGCGGCTTTCGGGGTGGGTCCACCGCAAGCGCGACCACGGCAATCTTCTGTTCATCGATCTTCGCGACCATTACGGGCTCACGCAATGCGTGATCGACGTCTCGAGCCCGCTGTTTCCGAAGGTCGAGCCGACGCGGCACGAATCCGTGATCACGGTGACGGGCACCGTGGTGGCGCGCTCGCCCGAGACCGTCAATCCGAACCTTCCGACCGGCGAAGTGGAGCTCCGGATCGAGGAATTCGTTCTGGGCGCCGAGGCCGAGCAGCTTCCGCTTCAGGTCAATGCGGACGCGGACTCCGGCGAGGAGATCAGGCTGCGCTACCGCTTTCTCGATCTGCGGCGCGAAAAGATTCACCGCAATATCCTGCTGCGCTCGCGAATCATCTCGAGCATCAGGCGGCGCATGATCGAAAGCGGGTTCACCGAGTTCCAGACGCCGATCTTGACCGCCAGCTCGCCCGAAGGCGCGCGGGATTTTCTGGTTCCCAGCCGGCTTCATCCCGGAAAGTTCTATGCGCTGCCGCAGGCGCCGCAGCAGTTCAAGCAGCTTCTCATGATTGCGGGATTCGACCGCTATTTCCAGATCGCGCCTTGCTTCCGCGACGAGGACAGCCGCGCCGACCGCAGCCCCGGCGAGTTCTATCAGCTCGACGTCGAGATGTCGTTCGTCACCCAAGAGGACGTGTTCGCCGCGATCGAACCGGTCATGGCCGGGGTGTTCGAGGAATTCGCGGGCGGACGCGCCGTGACCAAGCCGCCGTTTCCGCGCATTCCCTTCGACGAGGTGATGCTGAAGTACGGCTCCGACAAGCCGGATCTGCGCAACCCGCTTCTCGTTTCCGACGTGACCGAAGCGTTCCGCGATTCCGGCTTCGGGCTGTTTGCGCGCGCGGTTGCCTCGGGCGGCGTGGTGCGGGCCATTCCCGCCCCCAAAGCCGCCGCGCGGCCCCGCAGTTTCTTCGACAAGCTGAACGAATGGGCGCGCGAGCAGGGCGCAGGGGGCTTGGGCTACATCGTGTTCGCCGAGGGCGAGGCCAAGGGTCCGATCGGTAAGAACCTGGAACCGGAGCGGATCGCGAAAATTCGCGATGCCGCGGGAGCGGGCGAGGGCGACGCGGTGTTCTTCGTCTGCGACAAGCCGGTGGCGGCGGCGAAATTCGCAGGGACCGTGCGCACGCGGATTTGCACGGAACTCGATCTTCTGGAAAAGGATTCGTACCGGTTTTGCTGGATCGTCGATTTCCCGATGTTCGAGCAGGACGAGACGACGGGCAAGATCGAATTCAGTCACAACCCGTTCTCGATGCCGCAGGGCGGACTGGACGCGCTCGAATCGAAGGACCCGCTCGAGATCAAGGCGTTCCAATACGATATCGTTTGCAACGGCGTGGAACTTTCGAGCGGCGCCATCCGCAACCATTTGCCGGCGGTGATGTACAAGGCCTTCGAGATCGCGGGCTACACGAGGCGCCGGGTGGAGGAGCAATTCGGCGGATTGCTCAACGCGCTGCGGTTCGGCGCGCCGCCCCACGGCGGCACGGCGCCGGGCATCGACCGCATCGTCATGCTGCTGGCGGACGAGCCCAATATCCGCGAGGTGATCGCCTTCCCCATGAACCAGAAGGCCGAGGATCTTTTGATGCAGGCTCCCGCCGAGGTGCCGCCCGAACGCCTGCGCGAGCTTCACATTCGCATCCAGCTTCCGCCCCAAATCAAGTCCGAGGAGCCGGCGGCGCCGGGCGCGGGCCGGGCGTCCGGCACGTGACGCCGGTGGCGCGCGTCGGCGATGCGTCGGCCGGGTTCGGAAAGAAAGTGCGGGCCGTCATGACGGCCGGCACGGCGCGGACCGCGGCCGCCTTGGTTGCCGTTCTCGGCGCAAGCGCCGCCGGCATCGGCCTTGCCGCGGCCGCCGACCTGGTGCCGCATGAGGCCTTCTATACGCTCCAGCTCAATCGCACGAGCCCGGGCAGCACGCTGAGCGACGTCAAAGGCGCCATGTACATCGACTGGGTGGAAAGTTGCGAAGGATGGAGTTCGTCGCAGCGGCTGCAACTTCGCTTCTACGATTCGGCGAAAGCCGCCGTGGAAGTCGATTCGCGGTTCGCGAGCTGGGAATCGCGCGACGGGCTGAGCTATCGTTTCTCCGTCGAGAGCACGCACGATAAGACCCCCGACAAGCAGCTCAACGGCAAGGCGACGCTCCAAGGCCAGGGCCTTGCCGGCCAGGCCGAGTTCATCGGCCGCGACCCGATGAAGATGGAGCTGCCCGCCGGCACGGTCTTTCCGGTGCGGCACATGATCGATCTCATCGACCGCGCGGTGGCCGGTGACAAAATTGTGTCACGGACCGTCTTCGATGGAACCAGCGATGAGGGCCCGTTCGAGGTCAATGCCGTGATCGGCCCCTTGAAGAAGGCGGTTGCGAACGATCCGATCGTTCCCAAGGCGGTCAACCAGGCCTACCGGCCGATGCGTCTCGCGTTCTTTAAGCTGGGCAGCGACGAGATGACGCCGTTCTACGAGCTGTCGGTGAACCTCATGGACAACGGTATTGCCCGCAGTTTGCTGCTCGATTACGGCGACTCGGTCATCGGCGCCAAGCTGGAGCGGATCGAGATCCTGGAAAAGCCCAAATGCTGAGGCGGCCCGGCGCGTCCGGGTAAAGGGACTTTGGCCGTCCGGCTCGGGCGTGATATTCTGCAACCAAATCATGCGTTTTCGGCCTTCGGCCGGGGATAGTGGGGTTTGGGCCGCGCCCAAAGTTACCATTCATTAACCGTACCGGGCGTCATATGGTTGTTGTGGGGTGGAGAGGGTTGTCCGGCGGCCTTCCGTGACGGTCGAGGACGACCCAGGGCCGGCGGCGCGCCAGCGCCGTTCGGGACAAGGTGACAGGGCCGAACCAGGGGCGCCGCACGGCGCCCGACGGCGCCGATAAGGGACCGGGCGTATGGCCAAGACCGTTCTCATCGTCGAGGACAATGAGCTCAACATGAAGCTCTTCCATGATCTTCTGGAAGCGCACGGCTACAACACGCTGGAAACGAAGGACGGCCGCGAGGCGCTGAAGCTGGCGCGCGAGCACCGGCCCGACCTTATCCTCATGGATATCCAGTTGCCCGAGATCTCCGGACTCGAGGTCACCAAATGGATCAAGGAGGACGAGACGCTCAAAAACATTCCCGTGATTGCGGTAACCGCCTTCGCGATGAAGGGGGACGAAGAGAAGATTCGCGAGGGCGGATGCGAGGCGTATCTGGCGAAGCCCATTTCCGTGGCGAATTTCCTGGAGACCGTGGAAAAGTTCATAGGTTGATCGGCAATGTCCGCACGCGTCCTCGTGGTTGACGATCTTCCGCCCAACGTCAAACTCCTCGAAGCCAAATTATCGGCGGAGTATTTCGATGTCGTGACCGCGTGCGACGGGCCATCGGCCATCAAGGCGGCTCAGACCAAATCCCCCGACGTCATTCTTCTCGACGTCATGATGCCCGGCATGGACGGGTTCGAGGTGTGCCGCCACCTCAAGACCGACCCCGCCACGATGCACATTCCCGTCATCATGGTGACGGCCTTGAGCGAAATATCGGACAGGGTGCACGGCCTCGAGTCCGGCGCGGACGATTTCCTGACCAAGCCCGTGAACGACGTGGCGCTGTTTGCGCGCATCAAATCCCTGGCGCGTCTCAAGCTGATCCGCGACGAATGGCGGCGGCGGGAAGAAACCTGCGATCAGTTCGGTCTGATGCCGCGCTCGCCGGTACCGCTCGACGAGGATGCGGCGCACGGCCGAATCCTGCTGGTCGAAAAGAGCGAAGCACTGTGCCGAAGAATCGCATCCATCATGGATACGGACAACGCCGAGATCGTGTGCGCGGGCGATCCCGAACAGGCCATGAATATGGCCAAAGAGGGGAATTTCGACCTTTTCGTCGTCGGCGCCATTCCCGGCGAGGCGGGAGGCGACGCGCTTCGCCTATGTTCGCAGCTTCGCGCCGGGGTCGAGGCGCGGTACATCCCGGTCCTCCTTCTCGTCGAGGAGGACGAGATGCGGATGCTCGTCAAGGCCCTGGAACTCGGGATCAACGATTACGTGGTCAAGCCGATCGACACCAACGAATTCATCGCGCGATCGAGAACCCAGATCCGCTGGAAGAGGTATCAGGAACGGCTACGCTCCAATTATGAACGCAGCCTCTCGCTGGCGCTCACCGACAGCCTGACGAGCCTTTACAACCACCGTTACGTCAACGTCCATCTCGACACCATGCTGCAGCGCCTGGCCGAAGGCGGAAAGCCGGTCGGCGTCTTGATGGTGGACATCGACAATTTCAAGGCTATCAACGACGAATATGGCCACGGCGCCGGCGACGAAGTGCTGCGTCTCATGGCCGACCGTTTGATGAACAGCGTGCGCAGCTTCGACACGGTCGCCCGGCTCGGCGGCGAGGAGTTTCTCGTCGTGCTGGCCGACGCAAACGCCGAGATCGTCTCGGGCGTGGCCGAACGCTTGCGCGGCGCCACCGCGGAGATGCCGTTCCCGATCATGAGCGCAGGCCGCGCCATTCGGGTGACCGTGAGCGTGGGGGCCGCGATCGCCATCGAGGCGGGCGAAACCGCCGCCGCTCTGCTCAAGCGGGCGGATGAGGCGCTCTATCAGGCCAAGCGGCAGGGAAAGGATCGGGTGGTCGCGGATTTCTCGGCGCCGCAGGGGCGGGCGCCGCGATCGGTTTTCTATTAGGGGCGGAGCGCCGGCACGCCCGGCGTGGAGCCTGAGGCCGGCGGTCTTTACTTAATCTTGCCTTCCTTGAAGGCGACGTGCTTGCGCGCCACCGGATCGTATTTCTTCAACTCGAGCTTCTCGGTCATCGTCCGCGGATTCTTCTTCGTAACGTAGTAGAATCCGGTTCCGGCGGAGCTCACCATTTTGATCTGGATGCTGGCGGGCTTGGCCATGGCGCAGTATCTCCGGTTTGGGTCGCCTTAATCGGGCCGCCACATTACTTGTCCGCGGCTTTCTGTCAACCCCGGCCGGCGCCCGGGTCAGGAAGCCACGGGAAAAGCGCGGGAAAGCCCTGAAACCTCAACGGGTGGCGACGGAGCCGGTGGCGGGGGCGGCGCCAGGCTTGGCCGCGACCGCCGGGCCGGACAGATTCAAGGCCCGGGCGTAAAGCTCGGAATCCTCAAGCACGTCGCGGGCGACCTCGAGATCGGCCGCCGACAGATCGTGCCGCGGCGGGCAGGAGGCCCGAAGCTCGTCGGTTTCCTTGTCGTCGCCATCGTGTTCGGTACGCCAGGCGGCGAGCAGCGTCCCGGTGGTGATGCGTCCGCCGCGAAGATCCGCGACCAGGTCGTGGACGCTGAGCGAGGATTTCGACGTGCACAGCGTCGGCATGATGCCGAGACGGTGGAACGCGTAACCCGACGGCGCCTCGATCCGCGACCAGGTCAAAGTGAGTTCGCCGTCGTTGGGAAGGTGGATGACGTTCTGCACGGTTCCCTTGCCGAAGGAATTCGACCCGACCAACACGGCCCGCTTCTGGTCTTGCAAGGCGGCCGCGACGATTTCGGCGGCCGAAGCGGAATCGCCGTTGATCAGCACGACCATCGGCAGGCCCTTGGCGACGTCGTTGCCGGAGGCCTCGAAACGCTGATTGCTGTCGGGATGGCGGCCGTGGGTCGCGACGATTTCCCCGCCGTCGAGAAAAAGATCGGAGACCGCGATCGCCTGGTCGAGAAGCCCACCCGGATTGTTGCGCAGGTCGAGGACGACACCCTTGATCGGGCCTTGTCCCTTGATCTGTTCGTAAGAGGCGGCGAGGCTTTCCGCGGTCTTCTGGTTGAAGCTGGAAATTGCCAGATAGGCGATGCCGTCCTCGATCCGCGCCGTCACGGTGGGCGGCACGATGAGGGCGCGGTCGAAGGTAAGTTTGACGGCGCCGTCCGTTCCCGCGCGGCGCACGGTGACGGAGACCGGCGTGTTGACGCGCCCGCGCAGGCGGTGGCTGATTTCGTCGCGGTCGAGTCCCGCGACCGGCCGGCCGTCGATGTCCGTGATCACGTCTCCGGTTTGCAAGCCGTTGCGATCCGCCGGCGTGTCGGGAACGATCATGGTCACTTTCAGCGCCTGGTCCGGGGTCAGCGTGAATTCGAAACCGATACCGCCGAAACCGTCGCGCAATGCGCGGTGACTGGTGGCGAGATCCCTTCCGGCGTAACGCGAGAATTCATCGAGGTCCGTGAGAGCCTTGTCGAAGACGACCTGATACATCTCTTCGGTCGAGGCGCTCATCAGGCGGGGAGAAGCCGAACGGCTCGCTCTCAAGACTTTGACCGTAAGATCGGCCCATGCGTCCGCATCGTCCGCGGCGGGCACGGGAAAGCCGGCGACGACCGCGCCGCCGCGCTTCAGCTCCACCTTGTCGCCGGAGCGGTCCACGTGAATCTCGGCATCGAGTTCCGACAGTCCTTCCAGCCCATCGAGCGCGACGGGCCCGATCGCGACCTGGTCCACATAGCGGGTGAAGATCGATTCGTAGCCGGCGGCGAACACCTGGTCGGCGCGCTCCGCGGAAAAGCCGTCGTTGCCCGTTTGCTGGGCGGCAACGCAGGCGCCAAGCAGCGCCGCGGCCCCAAGCCCGGCCGCCGCCGCGAATCGGCGGTGCGGCGATCCCCGTCGGGGACTGGCAAGATATGGCCACCCCATCGGATTGAAAGCTGTCACGCGGGTCCCCGCTCCCCTCGAACGTTGTCTCTTTTTTATTTGCCGCGCCGGGCGCTTCGTAAGGCGCCCTGCCTTGCTACCAGGAATTTGTAGCGAAGCTGGGCGCGTGACGCCAACCCAATTGTTCCCGAACTCCCCTTAAAACTTCGTCTTAACGAGGAAATCCGCCGCTTTGGAGGTAAAGGCGCGTCCCGCCCGGGGCCGGCGGGGATGCCGGTTCGGGCCTAGCGGCGCCGTTTGGACGTCCGCGACCGGTCTTTCCGGCCGCGCCGGACCGGGCCGAAACGCCGGGTTTTGGGGTGCATCGGGCGCGGCGCGCCGGTTTCGACGGCTTCCTCGGCAAATTCCGCGATTTCGAACAGGAGGCCGCCGGTGACGGCCTCGGCCTCGATTAACCTTACCGCCGCCGCGTCGCCCAGGGTGAACTGCCGGCCGGTGCGCCGGCCCACCAGGCAGTGATGCGCCTCGTCGTGAATATAAAAGTCGTCGCCGAGGCTGCGCATGGGGATGAGGCCTTGCGCCCCGGTTTCTTCGATGCGGACGAACAGGCCGAAGCGTGTGACGCCGGTGATGCGTCCGGGGAAGATGGTTCCCACCTTGTCTTCCATGAAGGCGACGGTGTAGCGGTCCATCGCGTCGCGCTCGGCGGCAACCGCGCGGCGCTCGGTCGTCGAAATGTGCTCGCCCCATTCGGGAAAGCGCGCGGCGTCATCCGGGCGCAGCCCGTCGGGGCCGAGACGCAAGCCGCGAATCAGCGCGCGGTGGACGAGAAGATCGGCATAGCGGCGGATCGGCGAGGTGAAGTGGCAGTAGCGCCGCAGCGCCAGGCCGAAGTGTCCGATGTTCTCGGGCGCGTATTGGGCTTGCGCCTGGGTGCGCAGCACGAGCTCGCTCACGAGATGCGTATGGCCGTGCTGGCGCGCCTGATCGAGGATTCCGGTGAAGCTCTTGGGCTGAATCACCTGTCCCTTGGGAAGACGGTAGCCAATGCCGTCCAGGAAATCCCGCAGCGCCTCGACCTTTTCCGGATCGGGACGGTCGTGGATGCGGTACATCGCCGGCTCGCCCGCGGCCTCCAACGATTCCGCGGCGGCGACGTTGGCGGCGATCATGAATTCCTCGATCAGGCGATGGCTGTCGAATCGCAGCGCGGGCTGGATGCGCGCGATCTTGCCCGGCGCGGAGAATTCGACCTTGGGCTCCGGCAGATCGAGATCGAGGGTGCCGCGCCGGCGGCGTGCCGCAAGCAATGCGTCATAGGCGCCGTAAAGCGGCGCGATCACGTTTTTCGCGATCGTCTCGGGGATATCATCGGTGGCGCGGTATCGCGCGGCCTCGACCTGTTCGTAGGTGAGCCGGGCGGCCGAGCGCATGAGGCCGCGCTCGAAACGGTGCGAGCGCTTGTTGCCATCGCGGTCGATGGTCATGCGCACCGCGAGGCAGGCACGCTCCTCGCCGGGCTTGAGCGAGCACAGGCCGTTCGACAGCGCCTCGGGCAGCATCGGCACCACCCGGTCGGGGAAATAGACGGAGTTGCCGCGGTCGTAGGCCGCGGTATCGAGCGCCGCGCCCGCGCGCACGTAATGACCGACGTCGGCGATCGCCACCACCATGTGCCAGCCGCCGCGGTTGTCAGACGCCGGATCTGGCTCCGCGAACACGGCGTCGTCGAAGTCGCGGGCATCCGGGCCGTCGATGGTCACCAACGGAAGCGTTCGCAGATCGCTGCGCGTGCCGAGCGGGCAGGGACCGGCGGCCGCGGCCTCGGCGAGCGCGGCTTGCGGAAATTCCACGGGAATGTCGTGGCTGTGAATGGCGATGAGGCTGATGGCGTCGGGATCCTCGGCGTGGCCGAGCCGCTGCACGATCTTGGCGCGGACCTGGCCGCGTTCGTGCGGCGCCGCGACCTCGGCGCGCACCAGGTCGCCGGTCCGCGCCCCCAACGCGTCATCGGCGGCGATGAAGAAGTCGCTCTTGTGGCGCCGGTCGGTGGAACGCACCGTGCCGCCGCGGGGGGCGGCGGTGAAGATGCCGATGATCTCCTGCGGCCGCCCGGCGATGACGCGGATGGGAAGGGCCTCGTAGGCGCCGTCGGCGCTGCGCTTGAGCCGCGCCAGCAGCCGGGTTCCGATCTCGATCGCGGGCGTTCCGTGGCGCTCGGGCGCGACATAAATCGTGGGGGGCGCCTCTTCGCCGTGCCAGACGACGGGCCGCGCCAGCAGCTCGCCATCCTCGTCGATATCGCTGACCTCGATCACCGCGACCGCGGGCAGGCCGCCGCGCCCCGACAGTTTCCGCCCCTTGTGCCTGTCCACCGCGCCTTCGCCATGGATTTCCTTGAGCAGCCGCTTGAAGGCGATGCGCGTTTCCGAGCCCCGGATGTGGAAAGCGCGCGCGATCTCGCGCGCGCCCACGGGCCGCGGGCTTTCGCGGATGAAGGTCAAAACCTCTTCCTTGGTGGGAAAGGGGGCGGGAACTTTCGGCGGTTTCGGCAAGGGCCTTGCCTACTCGCCGCCGCCCGCGTCGTCGCGCGGCGCGGCCGCGGCGGATTTGGCCTTCTTCTTGGGCTTGCCGCCGCCGGATTTCGCCGGCTTCTTGGCCTTCGCCGGGCCGGCGGGTTTCTTGGGCTTGCCGCTTCCCATTGCTTCCGCGCGGGCGGCAAGCAAGGCGATCGCCTCGTCCAGGCTGTAGGAATCGGGCGCCGCGTCCTTCGGCAGGCTCGCCCGCAATTTATTGTGGGCGACGTAAGGGCCGTACTTGCCCGAATGGATCGTCACCGGCTTGTTGTCTTCGGGATGCTTGCCGAGCTCGCGGCCCTTGTGCCGAGTCTTGGGTTTGGCGTCCTTCAGCACCGCGACCGCGCGGTTGAGGCCGATGGTCAGCACGTCGTCGTCGGCGCCGAGCGACTGATAGGCGTCGTCGTGCTTGAGATAGGGCCCGAAACGCCCCAGCCCGGCCGTGATCGACTTGCCGGTCTCGGGGTGCGCGCCGACTTCGCGGGGAAGCGAAAGAAATCTGAGCGCGTCTTCCAGCGTGACGTCTTCCGGTTTCACGCCCTTCGGCAGCGAGGCGCGCTTGGGCTTTTCCGTCTTGGTCGCCTCGCCCAGCTGAACGTAACAGCCGTATGGGCCCTTGCGCAGACTGACTTTCGCGCCGGTTGCCGAATCGGTGCCAAGCTCCTTGGGGAAGGCCATCGTGTCGCCGGCCGCGCCGTTGCCCTCGCCCGCGACCGCGAGCGGGCGGGTAAAGGTGCAATCGGGATAGCGCGAGCACCCGAGGAAGGCGCCGTATTTGCCGAGCTTCAATCCCAGTCTCCCCTCGCCGCAGGCGGGACACAGGCGGGGGTCCTTGCCGGATTCGGATTCGGGGAAGAAATGCGGCCCCAATTCTTGGTCCAGCGTGTCCAGAACCTGACGGATGGTGAGATGCTTCGTGTTGTTCACCGCGACGATGAAGTCGCGCCAGAAGTCGGTCAGCACCGTTTTCCACTCGATGCGGCCGTTGGAGATTTCGTCGAGCCGGTTTTCGAGATCGGCCGTGAAATCGTACTGGACGTAGCGCTCGAAGAAATTGGCGAGGAAAGCGATGACGACGCGGCCGCGGTCCTCGGGAATGAATCGCTTCTTTTCGAGGCGCACGTATTTCCGGTCCTGCAGGACCTGAATGATGCTGGCGTAAGTGGACGGGCGGCCGATGCCGAGCTCCTCGAGTTTCTTGACCAAGCTCGCTTCGGAATAGCGCGGCGGCGGCTGGGTGAAATGCTGATCGGGCTTGATCGCGTCGCGCGCGACGTCCTCGCCTTCGGCCATCTTCGGCAGGATACCTTCGCCTTCTTCTTCGTCGGCGGGTTCGTCGCGGTCCTCGCGGTACAGGCGCAAGAAGCCGTCGAACAGGATCATCTGGCCGTTCGCCCGCAAGCCCACGCCGTCGTCCTTCGGGGCGATGTCCACCGCAACCTGCTCGAGGGTGGCGCTTTCCATCTGGCTCGCCACCGCGCGCTTCCAGATCAGTTCGTAAAGGCGCAGATGCTCGTGATCGAGGTGCCGCGCGATGTCTTCGGGCCGTCTGGCGATGTCGGTGGGGCGGATCGCCTCGTGGGCTTCCTGCGCGTTCTTTGCGGTGGCGCGGAACTGGCGCGGATGCTCGGGAACGTATGTTTCGCCGAAATCGCGGGCGATGAAGGCGCGGGCCGCGGTCATCGCCTCGCGCGACAAATGAACGCTGTCGGTTCGCATGTAGGTGATCAGGCCGACGGTCTCGCCGCCGATATCGACGCCTTCATACAGGCGCTGCGCAATCCGCATGGTGCGCGCGGCGCCGAGCCCCAGCTTGCGCGAGCCTTCCTGCTGGAGCGTGGAGGTGGTGAAAGGCGGGAAGGGATTGCGCTTGACCTGCTTGCGCTCGATCTTGGCGACGCGGAACGGCTGGGCGGCGATGCGGTCCCGCGCGTTTTCCGCCGACTGGCGGTCGGGCAGCGCAAATTTGTCGAGCTTCTCGCGCCCCAAACGCACGAGGCGCGCCGTGAAAGGCGTGCCGGCGGCGGTGCGCATCTCGACATCGACGGTCCAGTATTCGCGCGGACGGAACACCTCGACCTCCGCCTCGCGCTCGCAAATCAGGCGCAGCGCCACGGATTGCACGCGGCCTGCGGAACGCGCGCCCGGGAGTTTCCGCCACAGCACCGGCGAAAGCGTGAATCCGACCAGGTAATCCAACGCGCGCCGCGCGAGATACGCGTCCACGAGCTCGCGGTTGACGGGCCGCGGGTTGCGCATGGCCTCCAGCACCGCGTCCTTCGTGACCTCGTTGAAGACGACGCGGGCGACCTCGACGCCCTCCAGCGCCTTGCGGTCTTTCAACACCTCCTGAACGTGCCAGGAGATCGCCTCGCCCTCGCGGTCGGGGTCGGTGGCAAGATAGAGGTGGTCGGCATGCTTCAGCGCCTTCGCGATCTCGGCGACGTGGCGCTCCGCCTTGGAATCGATTTCCCATTCCATCGCGAAGTCCTGGTCGGGCTTTACCGACCCGTCCTTCGAGGGCAGATCGCGGATATGGCCGTAGCTGGCCAGAACCCGGAAGTCATCGCCCAGATATTTATTGATCGTCTTTGCCTTGGCCGGCGATTCGACGACGACGACTTTCATGAACGGCGATCTCCGTGACTTGCGATCGTTCCCAAAAGACTGGCGCTCCAGAAATTACCCATCCGTGTCTGCTCGGGCCTAGTGACCCTCGCTTCCCACCAAAGAAAACTGATGCCCGGGGTGGCGGTCCAGACGGCCGGCCAGTTCCAGCTCAAGCAGGACGGCGGCCACGATGGCCGGTGACAATTGGCACTGACGGACGATTTCGTCAACCTGAACCGGCGTGGGGCCCAGACTTTCCACGACTTTGGCGCGCGCAATCTCCAGCTCGCGCTCGCTCAAAACCGGGGCCGGACCGGCGTATTCGGGGCGCGACCGTTCCGCAACGGGAGGGCGCAACATGGGCTCGATCTGCTCCAGCACGTCGTCCGCGGTTTCGGTGAGGGTCGCGCCGCGGCGTATGAGATCGTTGGCGCCCTGGCAGCGGGGATCCAACGGAGAGCCGGGAACGGCAAACACCTCGCGGCCCTGCTCGAGGGCCAGCCGCGCGGTGATGAGAGAGCCGGAGCGGTGCGCCGCCTCGACCACCAGGACTCCGAGCGCGACGCCCGAAATGAGGCGGTTGCGCTTGGGAAAGTGGCGCGCCTGCGGCGTGGTTCCCAGCGGCTCCTCGGCCAGCGCCACGCCCTGGGCCGCGATCTTTTCATAGAGGGCGGCGTTCTCCTGGGGATAGACGACATCGATGCCGCCCGCGACCACCGCGGCCGTCCCCGTTTCCAGCGCGCCTTCATGGGCGGCAGTATCGATCCCGCGCGCGAGGCCCGAGGCGACCACCATCCCGGCCTTGCCGAGATCGCGGGCGATGGATTGCGCGAAGCGGCGGCCATTGGCCGAGGCATTGCGGGCCCCCACGACGCCGATCATCGGCCGCTTCAGCAGATGGGGATGCCCGAGCACGGCAATCAGCGGCGGCGGGTCGTCGATGGCGGCAAGGGGCGGCGGGTATTCGTCTTCGCCGAGGGCAAGAAGGCGCGCGCCGATTTTGGCAAGGCCCTCGATCTCGCGCTCGGCCGCGGCCTTGTCATGGATGCGGATCGACTTGAGGCGGCCGCCGCGGCGCGCCAGCTCGGGCAAGGCGGCGAGCGCGACGCCGGCATCGCCAAAGCGCTGCAGCAGTTGGAAGAAGGTGATCGGCCCTACGTTCTCGCTGCGGATCAGCCGCAGCCAGTCCAGCCTTTCCGCCGCCGACAGGGCGCGTGGGACCACCGAAAGCATGGCGCGACAATGCGTTATGGATTGCGCGGGCGTCAACCGAGGCGAAAATCGGCCCTGCGGCACCAAGGCCTTCGCGGCGGATTGGGATCAGCCGTTTTCGCCGATTCGGGGCTCGGTTCCGGCGCGCAGGCGGGCAATGTTGTCGCGATGGCGCAGGATCACCGCCGCGGATACCAGCGCGGCGAAAAACGCAAATGGTTTGCCGGAAATCGCCCAAGCGTAGAACGGCGCCAATGCGAAGGCGATGAGCGCGGCCAAGGACGAGAACCGGAATGCGGCCGCGACCACGAGCCAGGTGCCGCAAGCGAGAACGCCGGCCATCGGCGACGCGGCCAGCAATACGCCACAGCCGGTGGCGACACCCTTGCCGCCCTTGAATCCGAGCCAGGCGGGAAAGAGATGGCCGAGGACGGCGGCGATACCCGCAACGAACATCGCGGTTCCGCCGAACAACCACGCCGAGAGGATTACGGCGAGCGCGCCCTTTCCGGCATCGCACAGCAGGGTGAGGGCGGCGACCCCCTTGCGCCCGGTTCGCAGCACGTTGGTCGCGCCGATGTTGCCGGAACCGACTTTGCGGATGTCGCCCGCACCCGAAAGCAGCGCGAGAATCCAGCCGAACGGGATCGAGCCCAAAAGATAACCGAGCGCGGCCGCGAGGGCCCAGGCGGCAGCCGGCACGTTCGAAAGCTCGGGACTCACGCCGCGATTTCGAAAACGGTGCGCCCGGACACGACGGTGCGCACGGCGCGGCCCTGCGCGGGCCGTTCGTCGAAAGGCGTGTTCTTCGACTTGCTGCGGAAGGCGGCGGCCTCGATCCGCCACGGCTGATCCACATCGATCAGCACGAGGTCGGCGGGCGCCCCGGTTTTGAGCCGGCCCGCGGGGAGCGCAAGCACGTCGGCCGGACGGTAGGTCAGAAGGCCGATCACGGCCGAAAGCGGCAGATGGCCGTTGTGATAGAGCTCCAGCGATATGGGAAGAAGAGTCTCGAGGCCGATGATGCCGAATTCGGCCTGGCCAAAAGGCAGCCGCTTGCTGTCTTGATCGTGAGGCGAATGATCGCTGGCAATGGCGTCGATCGTGCCGTCCTTGAGCCCCTCGACGATGCCCTGCCGGTCTTCCTCGGAGCGGAGCGGCGGCGAAACCTTGGCGAAGGTTCGGTAGTCGCCGACGGCGAGCTCGTTCAGCGCGAAATAAGGGGGCGCGGTATCGCAAGTGACGTTCAACCCCTGCGCCTTCGCGCGGCGGATCGCATCCACCGCGGCGGTGGTGGAAATATGCGCCGCGTGGTACCGGCCGCCGGTGAGCGCCACGAGGCGCAGATCCCGATCGAGGATGATCGCTTCGGCCGCCGCCGGAATCCCGGCAAGGCCGAGGCGCGTGCTCAACTCGCTCTCGTTCATGGCGCCTCCCTCGGCGAGTGCCGGGTCTTCCGCATGCTGGACGATGAGAAGGCCCATCGACGACCCATAGCTGAGCGCGCGGCGCATCACCACGGAATCGGCGAGCGTCCTGGTCGCATCCGTGAATCCGACCGCGCCCGCGGCGGCGAGCAGCCCCATTTCGGTCAGGTCCTTGCCGTTCATCCCTTTGGTGGCGGCGGCATACGGGTAGATGTTGACGACGCCGACATCGCGCGCGCGGCGCTGGACGAATTCGATCAGGGAAATTTCGTCGAGAACGGGAATGGTGTTGGGCAGGCACGCCATGGTGGTGACCCCGCCCGCTGCGGCGGCGGCGCTGGCGGTGGCCAGAGTCTCCTTATGTTCCTGGCCCGGCTCGCGCAGCTGGACCCGCATGTCGACCAGGCCGGGGGCCAGCACCAGCCCCTTGCAGTCCACGACTTCGATCCCGTCCGGCACGCCGCCGGAAAAGAGCTTCGGGCCGAAATCCGCGATCATCCCGCCTTCGATCAGCAGCGCGCCCTTGGCCTCCAGGCGCGACGCGGGATCAATAAGCCTCGCGTTGACGTAAGCGATGCGCCCCATCGCGCCGTTTCCCGGTTGCGGTTTCTTGCGTGCGGCCATCATGCGTCTCCGGCGGCTTCGGGCAGAACGCGGGTCAGCACGTCGAGGCAAGCCATGCGCACGGCGACGCCCATCTCCACCTGTTCGCGGATGACGCTGCGGTCGATGTCGTCGGCGAGTTCGCTGTCGATCTCGACGCCGCGGTTCATCGGGCCGGGGTGCATGATGAGGGCGTCGGGCTTGGCCACCGCGAGCTTTTCGTAATCGAGGCCGAAGAAATGGAAGTATTCGCGCACGGAGGGCACGAAGCTGCCGTGCATGCGCTCGGTCTGGAGGCGGAGCATCATCACGATGTCGCAGTCGCGAAGCCCGTTCGCCATGTCGTGATAGACCTCGACGCCCAGCCGCTCGATCGCGGCGGGAAGCAGGGTGGGGGGCGCCACGACACGCACCCGCGCGCCCATGATGTTGAGAAGCTGGATATTGGAACGGGCGACGCGCGAATGAAGGATATCGCCGCAGATCGCCACCGTGAGCCCGCTCAGCTTGCCCTTGCGCCGGCGGATGGTGAGCGCATCGAGCAGCGCCTGGGTCGGATGCTCGTGGCTGCCGTCGCCGCCGTTGATGACGACGCAGTTGACCTTTTCGGACAGGAGTTTCACCGCGCCCGATTCCGGATGGCGCACCACCAGCACGTCGGGATGCATGGCGTTCAGCGTCATCGCCGTGTCGATCAGCGTCTCGCCTTTTTTGATCGAGCTTACGGCCACCGCCATGTTGATGACGTCGGCGCCGAGCCGCTTTCCCGCCAGCTCGAACGAAGTGCGGGTGCGGGTCGAACTTTCGAAGAAGAGGTTGATGAGGGTCCGCCCGCGAAGCGTGGTGAGCTTCTTGTCGGTGCGGCGATTCTGATCGACGTAGGAATCGGCGAGATCGAGGATGACGGTGATCTCGTCCGGGGAAAGTCCCTCGATTCCTAGCAGGTGCCGGTGCGGAAATCCGGTGTTGCTGAGGGGCGCGGTCATTAAAGCGGCATCATACGCGGGCATCGCGAACTGGGCAAGCCGCGCGGCGCGGCGGAAAACCGTGGCCGGCCGGGTCCGGCGCGGGCCTCAGATCACGCCGCGGGCGCGCAAACCGGCAATGTCGGCGTCGCCGAGCCCCAAGAACTGGCGCAGCACCTCGTCGGTGTGCTCGCCCAAGCTGGGCGGCGGAAGGCGGTAGGAGACGGGGGTGGCGGACATCTTGATGGGGCTGCCGATGAGATCGACGTTCCGGCCGCCCACGGCGCCGTGCGGCATGGCGATCTTCAACCCCCGGGCCTCGACCTGGGGATCGGTGAACACCTGGTCGATGGCGTTGATCGGGCCGCAGGGCACGTTTACCGCCGTGAGCCCTTCGACCCAATAGCGAATCGGGTGGGCGGCGATCAGGTCGGCGATGATGGGCGTCAGCGTGTCGCGGTGCTTGAGGCGCTGGGAGTTGGTGGCGAAGCGCGCATCGCGGGCGATCTCCGGCCTGCCGCAAAAGGTGCAGAAGCGCTCGAACTGCGCGTCGTTGCCCACCGCCAGTATCAGGAGACCGTCCGCCGCGCCGAACACCTGATAGGGCATGATGTTCGGGTGCTGGTTGCCGCGCCGCCGCGGCACCTCCCCCGAGGTGAGATAATTCTGTCCGACATAGGACAGCCAGGCGACCTGGGTATCCAAGAGCGCCATGTCGATGTATTGGCCGGAACCGGTCGCATCGCGGTGGCGCAGCGCCGCCAGGATCGCGACCACGGAATACATGCCGGTCATGAGATCGGCGATGCCGACGCCGACTTTTTCCGGCGGGCCGTCCGGCTCGCCGGTGACGCTCATGATCCCGCCCATGCCCTGGACGAGATAGTCGTATCCGGCGCGCTTGGCGTAAGGCCCGGTCTGCCCGAAGCCGGTGATGGAGCAATAGACGAGGCGCGGAAACCGGTCTTTGATCTGGCCGTAGGCGAGTCCGTACTGGGCGAGGCTCCCGGTTCGAAAGTTTTCCAACACCACGTCGCATTGCGCGATCAACGAGCGCGCCAGCTCCTGCCCTTCGGGGTTGGTGAGGTTCAGCGTCACCGAGCGCTTGTTGCGGTTGGCGCTGAGGAAATAGGCGCTTTCGCCGGTCTCTTTGCCGGAGGCGTCTGTGAGGTAAGGGGGGCCGAGGCCGCGGGAATCATCGCCCCAACCGGGGCGCTCGATCTTGATGACGTCGGCCCCGAGGTCGCCCAGGATCTGGGTGGCGCTGGGGCCCGCCAGCACCCGCGTCATATCGAAAACGCGCACACCCGAAAGGGGCGAGGTCATGGTTTCGTCGCATCCCAAAGGTGCCGGGCCGCCGCCGTTTTATAAAGGAGCGCCGGACGTGCCGCAATACGGCTGGGCGGGCGCAGGGGGGTCATCGGCGGCATCGCGGTTACGCGGACTCGGCCGCGCGGATTCGCTCCAGGGCGCCCTGGAGGATATAGGCGGCGGCGGCCTTGTCCACGAGGGCGGCGCGGCGCTTGCGCGAGAGATCGGCCGCGATCATGTCCCGCTCCACCGCCATGGTGGAAAGCCGCTCGTCCCAGAAGGCGATCTCGATGTCGAACTTGCCGAGCAGGTTGGCGGCGAACTGGCGCACCGACTGGCAGCGCGGCCCCTCGCGCCCGCTCATCTCGACCGGCAAGCCGATGACGAGCGCGCCGACGTTGCGCGCGGCGATGATGCGCTGCAGGGCGGCGGCATCCTCGGCCAGCCCCCGGCGGCGCAGCGTCTCGAGCGGCGAGGCGACGGTGAGCGAGCCGTCGGAGATGGCGACGCCGACCGTCTTGGTCCCCACATCCAGCCCCAGGATTCGCTGGCCCGGACGAAGGATCGCCTTCAATTCCGTGGGGTTGCGGATCGCCATGACGGGTGTTACCTTCGCCGGCCTTGAGTAGCTTTTCCCCAAATCCCGCGCCCGGGACGCCCTTGGGCGGCGGTTCGGGAGTCACTTAACATCATGTCGCTCGACAAAGCCACCGTGGCGCATATCGCGGCGCTGGCGCGCATCAAGGTTCAAGACGAAGACCTTGAACGGATCGCGGGCGAGCTGACGCACATCCTCACCTGGATCGAGCAGTTGAACGAAGTTGCGGCGGACGACGTGGAGCCGCTGGCGAGCGTCGTCGACACCAAACTGCCGCTTCGCCAGGACGTGGTGACGGACGGGAACCAGGCCGCGGACGTGATCGCCAACGCCCCGTCGCCCGCCCACGGATTCTTCACCGTGCCCAAGGTCGTCGAATGATGGGCGCCGGCGCATGACCGGGCTGACCGATCTTTCCATCGCCGCCGCCCGCGACGGCCTCGCGGCCAAAGAGTTCAGCGCGCGCGAGCTGACGGAAGCCCACGTTCGGGCGGTGGAAGCGGCGCGGCAGCTCAACGCCTTCATCACCGAAACGCCGGAGCTGGCCCTCGACCAAGCGAAAGCCTCCGACGCGCGCCGCGCCAAGGGCGAGGCGGGGGCGATGGACGGCATCCCCATCGCCATGAAGGATCTGTTCTGCACCAAGGGCGTGCTCACCACCGCCGCCTCGCACATCCTGGACGGCTTCAAGCCGCGCTACGAATCGACCGTCTCCGCAAACTTGTGGAAGGCGGGCGCCGTGATGCTGGGCAAGGCCAATCTGGACGAGTTCGCCATGGGCTCGTCCAACATCACCAGCTACTACGGCGCCGTCGAGAATCCGTGGCGGCGGCGGGGCGACAACCGGCCGCTCGTCCCCGGCGGCTCTTCGGGCGGCTCGGCCGCGGCGGTCTCGGCGCGCATCGCCATGGGCGCAACCGGCACCGATACCGGCGGCTCGATCCGCCAGCCGGCGGCGTTCTGCGGCATCGTCGGCATCAAGCCGACCTACGGGCGCTGCTCGCGCTGGGGCATCGTCGCCTTCGCCTCGTCGCTCGATCAGGCGGGGCCGATGACGCGCAGCGTGCGCGACGCCGCGATCATGCTGCGCGCCATGGCCGGGCATGACCCGAAGGATTCGACCTCGGCCCCGCGCCCGGTGCCCGATTTCGAAGCGGCGCTGACCGGCAACATCCGCGGCCTCAAGGTGGGCGTGCCGAAGGAGTACCGCGTGGACGGCATGTCGCCGGATATCGCGGCGCTGTGGGAGCGCGGCCTGGAATGGCTGCGCGCGGGAGGAGCGGAGGTCCGCGAAGTCTCGCTGCCCCACACCAAATATGCCTTGGCGGTCTATTACATCATCGCGCCGGCCGAGGCCTCGTCCAACCTCGCGCGCTACGACGGCGTGCGCTTTGGCTTGCGGGTTCCCGGCGGGAACCTGGCCGAGATGTACGAGAACACAAGGGGCGAGGGCTTCGGCGCCGAGGTCAAGCGCCGCATCCTCATCGGCACCTACGTGCTCTCCGCCGGCTATTACGATGCCTATTATAAGAAGGCGCAGCGGGTGCGTTCCTTGATCGTCCGCGACTTCAAACGAGCCTTCGACCAGGTGGACGTTTTGCTCGCCCCCACGGCGCCGACGCCCGCCTTCGCCATCGGCGAGAAGATGGACGACCCCATCGCCATGTATTTGAACGACGTGTTCACGGTTCCGGCGAGCCTGGCGGGGCTGCCGGCCATGTCGCTGCCGGCCGGGCTTTCGTCGGACGGGCTGCCCTTGGGCCTTCAGCTCATCGGGCGCGCCTTCGACGAAGAGACGGTGCTGAAAGTGGGCGGCGTGCTGGAACAGGCGGCGCAATTCAAGCATCGCCCCGGAAACGGGATCGCGCCATGACCCTGATCAAAGGCGAAACCGGCGAGTGGGAAGTCGTGATCGGGCTCGAGGTCCATGCCCAGATCGTCTCCAAGGCCAAGCTGTTCTCCGGCGCCGCCACCGATTTCGGCGCGGAGCCCAATTCGCAGGTCTCCTTCGTCGATGCGGCGATGCCGGGGATGCTCCCGGTCATCAACGAGGTCTGCGTCGAGCAGGCGGTGCGCACCGGGCTGGGCTTGAAGGCCGAGATCAATCTGACGTCCGTGTTCGACCGCAAGAATTATTTCTACCCCGACCTGCCGGCGGGCTATCAGATCTCGCAATACCTGCAGCCGGTCGTGGGCAAGGGAACGATCGTCCTCGATCTGCCCGATGGCGCGTCGCGAAGCGTGGGCATCACGCGCCTGCATCTCGAACAGGACGCGGGAAAAAGCCTGCACGACCAGCACCCGACCCTGTCCTACATCGATCTCAACCGTGCCGGCATCGCGCTGATGGAGATCGTGTCGGAACCCGATCTGCGCTCGTCCGAGGAGGCCGGGGCGTATTTGCGCAAGCTGCGCTCGATCCTGCGCTATCTCGGCACCTGCGACGGCAATATGGAAGAAGGTTCCATGCGCTGCGACGCCAATGTGTCGGTGCGGCGCGTGGGCGATGCGCTGGGCACGCGCTGCGAGATCAAGAACGTGAATTCGGTGCGCTTCGTCATGCAGGCGATCGATTACGAGGCGCGCCGCCAGGTCGAACTGGTCGAAAGCGGCGGCAGGGTGGCGCAGGAGACGCGGCTGTTCGATTCCGGCAAGGGCGAGACGCGGCCGATGCGCAGCAAGGAATTCGCCCACGACTATCGCTATTTCCCCGATCCGGACCTGTTGCCGCTGACCCTCGATCCCGATTGGGTCGAGCACATCCGCAAGACGCTGCCCGAGCTTCCCGACGACAAGAAGGAGCGGTTCATGCGCGACTTCGGCTTGTCGCCCTACGACGCCGGCGTGCTGGTGGCCGAGCAGGAGATCGCGGCTTATTACGAGGCGGTGGCGACCGCCGCGGGCAAACGCGATCCCAAGCTCGCGGCCAACTGGGTGATCGGCGATCTGTTCGCCGCGCTCAACCGCTCGGGCAAGAGCATCTCCGATTCCCCGGTAACGGCTCCCGCCTTGGGGGGTCTCGTCGACCTCATTGCCGACGGCACGATTTCGGGACGGATCGCGAAGGAGGTCTTCGAGATCATGTTCGAGACGGGCAAGGGCGCGGCCGAGATCGTCGCGGAAAAGGGCCTGCGCCAGGTTTCGGACCAAGGGGCGATCGCCGCCGCCATCGACCAGGTGCTGGTGGAAAACGCCGAAAAAGTGGCGGAATACCGGGGTGGAAAAGACAAGCTGTTCGGCTTCTTCGTCGGCCAGGTGATGAAGGCGACCGGGGGCAAGGCCAACCCGGGCCTGGTGAACGAGGTTCTGAAGAAGAAGCTCGGGGCGTAAGTCTCACCGGGTTGGCGCCACCCCGGGCGCGTTTAGGGGATTTTAAAGAAAGCCGTTTAGCCTGTCGTTCCTTGCCGGAATCCCGCGGGTTGGAGGGGAGCGATGAAGCAAGACCACGTCACCGATCAGGCCTTTTTGGGGGCCATCGACCAGAACTACGGCGTGCCGGAATACGGCCGGCGCCTGAGCGACAAGATCCTGGCCGCGCTCAACCATGCCTATGGCGTGGGCGAGCGCGACATCGCGCGGCAGCTCAAATCCATCCTCGAAGAGGTGGAGCGCAAGGTTCGGGGGCTCGGGATCAAGCGGCAGAACGCCGCGCTTCAGGACGCCGAACGCTGGACCCGCTTCGTGGATGCCCGCGACCGTTATCGCACGGCGACCGCCGACGCCCGCTTCGACCCGGAAGAGGTGGGCGAAGCCCTCGAAGAGATGAAAGAGGCGTTCCGCAGCTGGAGCCTCACCTAGACCGGATCGCGGGCGCCACGCGGGCCTTTCCTTGAATTTGTGCGGCCTCCGCCGGGTCGGGCTACGATCCCCCGGCCGGGCAACATTGACAGGGCACCCAAGCGGTCGGTAGAACGCGCTGCATGCGGAGGGGTGGCCGAGAGGTCGAAGGCGGCGGTTTGCTAAACCGTTATAGGGCCCAAAAGCCTTATCGTAGGTTCGAATCCTATCCCCTCCGCCACCCTACGCCT
>DATDPM010000028.1:0-10213 GCA_035292745.1 Alphaproteobacteria bacterium
ATTCGTCGAGGCCATGGGCGGTCGTTTGAGCCTGATCGCAAAGTTTCCCGACCGGCCGCCGGTCACGTTGACCGGTCTTGCTGCGCTTGAAAACGCGAGGGCCAGAACGTTGAGCCCAAAAGCCAACAAGAAAGCGGATGCTGCCTAGAATCATCGAATCTGCCCCTGTTTACATTTGCCGACATTCCCATAGGAATCCTGGCGTCCGGTGCGTACGCGCGCATGCAAAGCGGCGGAAAGGCGCGGAAAAGCGCCGCCCGGCGGTTCAAGAGCCGGACCGCATCGCGTCAACAAAAGGGATGCAAACCGCCGCTTTTCCGCTTCATTTCGCGGCAAAACGGCGCAAAGCGGCAGTCGCGCGGCGGGCGCCGCGTCGGGCCGGAATCGAATCGGCAGGTGGGAGGTGGTGTTAAGCGGCCCTCGCCCCATCGAGCTTGCTAAAAACGCACCCGCGGCGCGTTTTCTCTACGCAAGCTCCCCGCAAGCGGGAGAGGGAGCGCGCCGCTTAAGCCGCGCTGGCGCGTTTGGTTTCGCGGCGGCGCAGGCCTTTTTCCAGGATGCGCTTGCGCAGGCGCACCGATTTGGGCGTGACCTCCACCAGCTCGTCGTCGGCGATATAGGCGATCGCCTTCTCCAGCGTCATGCGGATCGGCGTCGTCAGGGTCACGGCGTCGTCCTTGCCGGCGGCGCGGATGTTGGTGAGCTGCTTGCCCTTGGTCGGGTTCACGTCGAGGTCGGCGCCGCGCGCGTGCTCGCCGATGATCATGCCGGGATAGACCTTCTCGCCCGGCTCGATGAACAAGGGCCCGCGCTCCTCGATGTTCCACAAGGCGAACGCAACCGCCGCCCCCTGCTCGGTCGAAACCAGGGCGCCGGTGCGCCGCGCGGGGATCGGTCCCTTGAAGGGCGCGAAGGAATGGAACAGCCGGTTCATGACGCCCGTGCCGCGCGTGTCGCTGAGGAACTCGCCGTGATAGCCGATCAGGCCGCGCGAGGGCGCGAGGAACACCAGGCGCTGCTTGGCGCCGCCCGTGGGGCGGATGTCGCGCAGCTCGCCCTTGCGCTGCGAAACCTTGTCCACGACCACGCCGGAATATTCCTCGTCCACGTCGATGGTCACTTCCTCGACCGGCTCCAGAGTCTCGCCGGTTTCGGGATCGGCGCGGAACAGAACCCGCGGCCGGCTGATGGACATCTCGAATCCCTCGCGGCGCATGGTCTCGATCAGCACGGCCAGCTGCAGCTCGCCCCGCCCGGAAACCTCGAAGGCGCTGCTTTCGTCGGAGGCCGTCACCTTGATGGCGACATTGCCTTCGGCCTCGCGCATGAGGCGCGCGCCGAGAACGCGGGAGGTCAGCTTGTCGCCGTCCTGCCCGGCGAGCGGCGAGTTGTTGATGGAGAACGTCATGGCCAGAGTGGAAGGGTCGATCGGCTGCGCCGGAAGGGCCGCGGCCACCTCGGGCGCGCACAGCGTGTCGGCGACCGTCGACTTGCTCATGCCGGCGATGGCGACGATGTCGCCGGCCTCGGCTTCCTCGATGGCGACGCGCTCCAGCCCGCGGAAGGCCAGCACCTTGCTGATGCGCCCCTGTTCGAGAACGGCGCCTTCGCGCGACAGCGCCTTGATCGCCATGTTGGGGCGTACGGTTCCCGATTCGATGCGGCCCGTCAGCACGCGCCCCAGATACGGATCGGCTTCGAGCGTGGTGACCAGCATGGCGAATGCGCCCTCGGGGTTCGCCTTGGGCACCGGCACGCGGCGGATGATGGCGTTGAACAGCGCCGCCATGTCCTTGCGCGGGGCCTCCAGGCTGTCCGCCGCCCAGCCTTCCTTGGCGGAGGCGAAGATGGTGGGGAAATCGAGCTGGTCCTCGTCGGCGTCGAGCGCCGCGAACAGATCGAACATCGCGTCATGAACGAAATCCGCGCGCTGGTCCGGCCGGTCCACCTTGTTGATCACGACGATGGGGCGAAGACCCATGCGCAGCGCCTTGCCGAGCACGAATTTGGTCTGGGGCATCGGCCCTTCGGCCGCGTCCACCAGGATGAGCGCGCCGTCCACCATGCTGAGGATGCGCTCCACCTCGCCGCCGAAATCGGCGTGGCCGGGGGTGTCGACGATGTTGATGCGCGTGCCGTGCCACAGCACGGAGGTGCATTTGGCCAGGATGGTGATGCCGCGCTCGCGCTCGATGTCGTTGGAATCCATCGCGCGCTCCGCCACCTGCTGCTTCTCGCGGAACGCCCCGCTTTGGCGCAGCAGACAGTCAACCAGCGTCGTCTTGCCGTGGTCGACGTGGGCGATGATGGCGATGTTGCGAAGTCCCATGGGGGCCTGAGCCCTTCCCTAATAAGACGCGGCCGGGGAGCCGGCCGCGCGCCCTTGTTATATAGGTCGCTTCGCGGTTGCGGCAAGCGCCGAAAACCGGCGCCTTTCCGGGGATTGCCGGGGCGCGGGGCGCGGTACCGGCGTGGGCGGTTCCGCCCCTGCCGGGATTGGAGTAAAATGCCGGCTTCGCGCGGCCCGATGGTTAATGCCACGGGCCCCGGACTGGCGGAGGGGGGACCGATGCCAAACATACCGAAATTCGCGATCCGCGCCGCGGCGGTCGCCGCCGTATCGGCGCTCTCGGGCCCGGCCTGGGCCGGAAGCTGCGCGTTGCAGGACGAGATGATGGCGCTCAACACCAGGGTCCTGCAAAGCGAGCTGGTGGTGGCCGCGCTCAATTGCCACGAGAGCAGCCAATACAACGCCTTCGTCCAGAGGTTCCAGCCGCAACTCGTGGCCAGCGGCGTGGCGTTCCGCAACTACTTCAACCGCCTCTACGGACCCTACGGCGAACAGGTGATGGACGAGATGGTGACAAAGCTCGCCAACATCGCCGTGATGCGCAGCTGGGCGCTCGGGCCGTTCTATTGCCCGAGCGAGGATTCGGTGTTCAACAGCCTGCTCGCGCTGGATGCGTCGCAGCTCGCCAACTTCGCCGCGTCGCGGCCTTACGTGCTCGACCACGACATCCTGCCCTGCCCGGTGCAGGCGGCGACGCAGCCGCCGGCCGAACCGGCCCCGGCGCCGCAATAGGGCGGCGGCCGAAGTCCGCGCTTTCGCTTGCGCCTAGGCGTCGAGCGCCTCGCCCGCATCGCGCGGCGCGTCCCGCGGGCCGAGCGTATTTCGCGGCACGGCCAAGGCCGCCTTCGGGCGCCGGGTGAAGCGCCACACGGTTGCGGGCGGCACGTTGAGCCACACGCGGTCGGCGAGCTTCGCCTCGAGCCCGAGGCGGGCCAGGCGGCGCTCGGAAACCGGCGAGGCCGGGCCGTAGGTGAACTGGACCAAAAGCCCGTCCGCGCCCATGAGGTCGAAACACTGATGCAGCAAAAGCTTCTGATTGCGCGGCGACATGGCCAGCAACGGCAGGCTGGAAACCACCGCCTTCACGGCGCCGACGCCGGCCGCGGCCAGCAGATCCTTGGCCCTTGTGGCGTCGCCGTGGATCACCCGCGAATCGGGAAAGCGCTGTGTCAAAATGCGGTACAGCCCCTCGTCGCGCTCGATGATGATCAAGTCGCGCGGGGCGATCCCGGAGCGCAGCAGCGCGCGCGTCACCGCGCCGGTGCCGCCGCCCAGCTCCAGCACGGCGCCCGGCCGGGTGCGGTCCACCGCCGCCGCCATGGCGCGGGCCAGCGCCGCTCCGCTCGGCACCAGGGCGCCGATGCGCAACGGGTCGCGCAGCCATTTCTTCGCGAACAGCATCCGGTCGTCTCTGACGTTCATCGCCTTGCCTTCATGACCGCGGGCCTTCACCGCCCGCCGGAGTTATAATTTATGATCGAGGCGGCGAATGTACCACCCCAGCCGGGCTTGACGCCATGGCCGCCGCCGGGCGGAGTCCGGCCGCTTCCGGCGCGCCTCCGGATCGACACAATTGCTGATATAGTCAAGACCCCCAGCGACAAGGCCGGCCATGCCCTCTTTCGACATCGTTTCCAAGACCGACGTCCACGAGGTGGACAACGCGATTGCCGGCGTCGCCCGCGAGATCGGCACGCGCTTCGACTTCAAGGGGTCGAAATGCACGATCGCGCGCGCCGACAACGCGATCACGATCCTGGCCGACGACGAGATGAAGCTGAAGCAGATGCAGGAGCTGTTGCGCGTCTATATGACGCGGCGCAAGCTGGACGCCGGCGCGCTGGAGTTTCAAACCCCCGAGCGCGCCTCGGGAAACGCGTTCCGCCAGACCGTCGATATCCGCCAAGGGATCGCCCAGGATCTCTCCAAGCGCATCGTCAAGGAAATCAAGGACAGCAAGCTCAAGGTCCAGGCGGCGATCCAGGGCGACGAGCTGCGCATCTCGGGCAAGAAGCTCGACGATCTGCAAGCGGCGATCGCGCGCGTCCGCGCCCTCAAGATCGAGCAGCCGTTGCAATTCGTCAACATGCGGAGCTGAGCGGCGCCGCGCCGTGCTAATATGACGAAACGGGATTTTTGAAGAGACAGGTGACACGATGACGCTGCAATACACCGTGGGGCTGCGCGCCGACGGCAAATCGGATCACGTGACGGTGGAAGCCGAAGACGCGCTGATCGCGGCGCTCCGGGTCAAGCACGAGAACCCGAAGGCGGCAATCACATATGTGCGCAAGCGCAACGCGCGCGGCGACCGCCGGCATCCGAATCTGCGCGTGGGAGCGGGCGCGCATTGAAAACCGGGCGGCATGACCGGGCCTTGCCGCGCGCCGCGTTGCTCGGCGCGCTGACGGTTGCGTTCGGGCTCATGCTCGGCGCGCGCGTGGCCGTCGCCGCCGAGGCGGCGGTGCCCGCGCGACCGGAAGCCGCGCCGCCCGGCGTGCTGGCTTTCGACCGCTTCATCGCCGCAAGCTCTCCGACATGCCTGAACGAACCGTCCGCGCGCTGCGTGGACGTGGGCTGGCACTTCGCCGATGCCAACCGTGACGGAACCCTGTCGCTGGCCGAGATCAAGACCGTGCGCGCGGCGCTGCAGAACTGGCTGACGTGGAAGGGCGACGCGATCCCGGCCCGGGAGCGCACCAACGTCACCCTCGGCCTCATCGTGCTCGACGTGATCGGGCTGGATAAGCTGTTCGCCAGCCTCAATGTTTCGGGCACGGGAAAACTCACGCGCGCCGAGCTGCTCGCCGACGTCAAGCTCGACAACCGGCCGCTGGGCCAGGTCCTCCAGGACCCCAAGGCGGTGGACCGCAAGGCCGTGGCGGCAAAGCTGGGGCGCGCGGCCCCGGTCGTGGGCGGCATGATGGACGGCTCGGAGTCCGGCGCGGCCCGGAAGTAAGCCCGTGGTCCCTTCCCCGCCGCTTCACACCGTGCGGCAGATCTCGACCAGCAGCGCGCGCATCCATTCATGGGCCGGGTGGCGGATCAGCTCCTTGTGCCACAGCAGCGTCAGGTCGATCGGGTCCGGCTCGAGCGGCACCGGAACGATGTGGAGCTTGTTGACTTCGGCGAAACGCTCGGCGGTGCGCAAGGCCAGCGTCATGATCATGTCCGAGTTCTGGATGATGAGCGGCGCGACCAGAAACTGATTCGCGGTCATCGCCACCCGGCGCTCGAGCCCGCGCTTCTTGAGAAGCCGATCGACGAAGCCCGTCGCCTCGCCGGTGAGCGTGACGAGCAGATGACGGGCGGAGGCGAATTCCTCCAGCGTGATCCGGTCGCGCGCCAAGGGGTGGCCGCGCCGCATGACGCACACATAGGTTTCGGTGAACAGAACCTGGCCGCCGAAGCGTTCCGGCCATTCGCTGTGATAGCCGATGGCGAAGTCGATCTCGTTGCGGTCGAGCAGCCCGGGCGCGCTCACGTTGTCGTTGATGCGCACACGGATGTTCACGCCCGGCGCCTCGCGCTCGAGCCGGTGGGCCAAGGGCGGCAGGATCAGCGAGGCGGCGTAGTCCGCCATGGCGAGGCGGAAGGTGTTGGCGGCGCGGCCGGGATCGAACTCGACCGGGCGCAGCGCCAGATCGATTTGCGACAGCGCCTGGCGCACGGGCCGCGCCAGCTCGACCGCCCGGGGGGTGGGGCGCATGCCCTTGGGGCCGCGCAAGAACAGGTCGTCCTTCAGCAGGTGGCGCAGACGGTTCAACGCGTTGCTGACCGCCGGCTGGGTCATGCCGATGCGGCGCCCCGCCCGCGTCACGCTGCGCTCCTCCATCAGGGCGTCGAACACGACCAGGAGGTTGAGATCGATCCCAGCTAAATTCATGGCAGTGATCTAGTCCATAATAAGTATCAATTTGATTAATTCTGCCCAATTGGTAAATAAGATGCAAGACGATGCGGTGGCCTTTGGCCGCCGCGGCACGGACCAAAGCCCCGGGATCCCACAAGCCCCTGGGGCGGAAGCGAATGGAGGCACCTATGACGAAATTCAAAGCTCTGCTGACGGCTGCGGCCGTCCTGGCCGTCTCCGCCGCTGCTTCCGCCGAAGAACTGGCGGCGCGGGTGGACCGGCCCATCGAGAGTGTCACGAATGTGGTGAAGCGGGTCGAGGCGCGGGACGATTACGCCGCCTATTCGGCGATCCACTACAACCGGGCGGCCCGCACTTACGAGGTTCTTTACACCGCAAAGGACGGGAGCCCGAAGCTCCTGATCATCGACGCCGTCACCGGCGAAGAGAAAGGCTAAGCGTTTCACGACCATCGGTAATTACGTCTTCCTCCCCCAACTTGACGCCCCGCGGGCTTTGGTCCGCGGGGCTTTTCTTTTTGGCTGCCGCCGGTGCTACGATTTGACGCACAACCGTGGGCGGCTCCCTGTGATAAATGACCGTTAAGTATTTATGGTTATTAGGCACTTGTCCGTGCCGACTTTGGGGAATAGCGACATGAGCAAGATTTTCCACGCGGCGCTGGCCGCGGCGGGCGCCGCATTCATTGCCATCGGTGCATCGCCTGTCCTGGCATTGGACGAGGGCGACGTGCTTGCCCGGGTACGGGGAATTTGGGTCGCGCCCATCGACAGCAGCAGCGGCATCAGCCCCGATCTTCCCAATGCGAGAATCGGCGTCGACAGCGCGCCTACCGGCGAGCTCGACTTCACTTACATGTTCACCGAAAACATCGGCACGGAGCTGATCCTTGCCGTCCCGGTCCATGACCTGCAGGGCGAAGGCGCGATCTCGGCCCTCGGCAAGATCGGCGACACCTATCTCCTGCCGCCGGTCCTGACCGCGCAATACCACTTCCTGCCCAAGAGCTGGATTCGCCCGTATGTCGGCGTCGGCGTCAATTACACGGTCTTTTTCGCCGAGGATGCGAGCGCCAGCCTGAACACCGCGCTCGGCGGCCCGACCAAGATCCGTCTCGGCGACAGCTTCGGGCCGGCGGGACAGGTGGGCGTCGATATCGACATCACGCCCGACATCTTCCTCAACTTCGACGTGAAATACGTGAGCATGTCCACCGACGTGACGCTCACGACGGGCAACACGGTACGCACCGCGACGGTCGATATCGACCCCATCATCGTCGGCATCGGCATCGGGACCCACTTCTGACCGGAAAAACCATCGCGGCTCCGAGGAACCCCGCAGGCTCCGGCCCGCGGGGTTTTTCGTGTCCGCGGTCGCGCAGCACATCAAACGCCGAAAGTGAAGCGGTTGCCCGTCGTGGAGATGAGGGGGCGGCCGGGCATCTGTTCGCGCATCGCGGCGACGAAGCTCATGCCGCTGCAATGCATCGGGATCGCGGCGTCGGGACCGATGCGCTTCGACTCGGCCACCGATTGCGCGGCATGGCCGGCGGGCGCGGGCGGGGGCGCCGCCGGCAATCTCCCGGCGCCCATTTCTTTGGCTCGAACCGGCTTCATTCCCGCTTCAATGTGCCTAGCAGGAAGCTTTTCGCCGGAATACGCTGAGGCGGCCGAGTTGGCCGTCAGGGGTGTTCGCGTGAAAATCATGAGATTGTCGTTCGTGGCCGCCGCCTGGTGCTGGGCGCTTCCGGCCGCAGCCGCCCAACCGATCGTGTGTCCGGACAGCATCACCGTTTCCGAATCCGGCGATCAGATCGCGGGCTGGACCACCTCGGCACCCAGGCTTTCGCATTCCTTCGCCGGGATCACCGTCGTCAACGGGCCGCAAGGGGAAGAGGATTATTCGCTCCATCCCGACGACGAGACCGAGAAAGGGCGTCATCTCACGCAGGTCTGGAAGCTTTCGGATTACCGCGATCACCCGCTGCATCTGCTGTGCCGCTATGAAGATACCGCGGTGACGCTCTCGGCCAATCTCCCGGATGAGATTCAGACCTGCACGATCACCTTTCCCTTCGACAAGAAAACCGGCGTGATCGAGGATCCGGGCGATCCGCCGCGCATGAGCTGCCGGTGAAACCCCGCATGATCGCCGCGATGACCGAGGCACGATGAACATGGCGACGGATCGCGCGCTTTATCGGCGGGAAGGCGGCGCGACCCTCATCGAGCTGCGCCTGTCCAACGTGCACCAGCTGTTCGATTCCTTCGACCCCGCGCCCTTCCCCGAGCGCAGCCTCGACGACGAGGCGGAGGCTTACATCATCGGCTCGGCGGAAGACATCTCGATCGGCGAGCCGATCAAGCTCGTATTCTATCTGCCGCCCGATCAACGCGCGCTCACCGAGACCATCGGGCTCGGCGACGCCATTCACAATTACTTCGATTACCGCCTGCGGGGCGCGCAGCGCCAGCTCCGCCATCAGCGCCGGGACGGGCGAATCACGCTTATCATCGGCCTCGCTTTTCTATTCGCCTGCATCGGCCTGCGCCAGATCGTGTCTTCGTTCCCGCCCGGCATGTTGCAGGAGATCATCGCCGAAGGTCTTTTAATCTCGGGATGGGTGGCGATGTGGCGCCCGCTCGATATCTTTCTTTACGGATGGTGGCCGCTTCGGCGCAGCTGCGCCGTCTTCGCGAAGCTGAAGGCGGTGCCCGTCGAAGTGCGCCCCCTGGCCGAGGCGCCCACCGCCCTAGTGTGAGATGCCGCAGGCGGCGACGCCGCGCTTTTCGAGATAGCGCTGGTGGTATTCCTCGGCGCGCCAGAACCGGCCGCCGGGGACGATTTCGGTCACGACCGGCCGCTTGAAACGGCCCGAGGCCTCGAGCCTTGCCTTCGACTCGCGCGCAAGCCGCTCCTGCTCGGGGCCGTGGATGAAGATCGACGAGCGGTATTGCTCGCCGACATCGGGGCCTTGGCGGTTCGGCGTCGTCGGGTCGTGGAGCGTCCAGAAGGCGTTCAGCAGCTCGTCATAGCTGACGCGCCCGGGGTCAAAGGTGACTTCGACGGCTTCGGCATGGCCGGTCGCGCCCGAGCAGACGTCGCGATAGGTCGGTTCGGCGAGGCTGCCGCCGGTGTAACCGACCGCGGCATCGATCACGCCCGGGATTTCGCGAAAGCGTGCCTCGACTCCCCAGAAGCAACCCGCGGCGAATGTGGCTTTTTCCATCGCGTTCCTCGCAAATCAGATCAGGGACACGACAAAAATGGGGCGCGCCGCAGCCACGGCCAAGCGCCGCGAGTGGTGCGTTCCATCACATTCCGGTGAATGAGGCGCCCGTGTCGCGGGCCGCGTGCCGTTATTTTGCGGCGCCGGGATCGGGCTTGGGAGCGGCTTCCGATTTCGAGTCCGCCGGCGCGGCTTGCGCAAGCCCTTTGCGGACCGTCGCTTCCTCCATGGGATCCTGACCGATGGCGCAACCCTTCGCGAACAGAATGACCCAGGCGATCAGGGGATTATCGGGGCGATGAAATACCAGCGCCGCGTCGGCCGCCGCCATCTGCCTGCCGCCGTTGGCGGCGGCATAGGCCTTGCCAAGGCCCTCGACCTCCGCCTGCGACAGCAATTCGACGGTGCCGTAGTTGCCGTTCATTTTTTCGACGGCGCGCGTGGGGTTGACGCAGGAGTCGTCCGCCCGTGCCGCGCCCGCGCCGGCAAGAACGCAGCCGAACAAAAGAAATGTGCCTGCCGCCGTCCCAATTCGCATCGCCAACCGTCCCTCCTGATGTTCCGCAGCCCCGGGGGCCGGGCGGATTTTTGACAGGGCCGCCGCGTCCTGGCAAGCCCTTAGAGCGTGATCTTGTCGGTTCGAATCGGCTGCGTTGCGCCGGGGTGCGGCGAGGCGCCGTCTGGCGCGGTTTCAGCGGAGAGCGAGGGAGAGGAGAGCCATCGCCAAAACGGCGGCGGCGGCACCAAGAGATACCAT
>DATDPM010000029.1:0-21378 GCA_035292745.1 Alphaproteobacteria bacterium
ACGCTGACGAAACGGTCGCCGGGCTGGATGCCGCCGAGCGCGGCGGCGCTGTCCGGCTGGACGCCTCCCACCACCGGCGGCGTAAAGGGCTCGCCCGCAGTGGCAAACAGCCCCGTCAGCACGACGATGGCAAATACGAAATTCGCGATCGGCCCGGCGGAGACCACGGCGGCGCGAGCGCCAAGCGGCTTGTAATGGAACGAAACCGCGCGCTCCGACGCGCTCATTTTCGGCGTTCCCGCCAATTCGTCATCGACGTCGTTCTCGCCGAACATCTTGACGTAGCCGCCGAGCGGCACCGCGCTGACCTTCCAACGGGTGCCGGCGCGGTCCGTCCAGCCGAACAGCTCCGGTCCGAAGCCGATCGAGAAGGTCTCGACTCTTACGCCGCAGCGCCGGGCCACGAGGTAATGGCCAAGCTCATGCACGAATACGAGAATCGTGAGGATGAAGAGGAAGGGAACCACATAGGTCCAAGTCCCCGAAAGAAATTCCATATCGAATGATCCGCAGCAGTGAGTTAGGACGCTTCGCGTTTCTTGATTTCCGCACCGGCGACGTTCCGGGCGAAAGCGTCGATTTCGAGCACGTCGGCGATTGTCGCAATCGGCCGGTTGGGTACGACCCCAAGCGCCGCCTCGACGACGGCAGCGATTTCGAGAAAGCGGATGCGCCCGGCCAAGAACGCCGCTACCGCGACTTCATTCGCGGCGTTAAGGATTGTAGGGGCCGCAGCCCCCGCTTTCAAGGCCTCCCGGGCCAGGTGCAGCGCCGGGAATCGTGACAGATCAGGGGCTTCGAAGGTGAGCTGCCGCAGCTTTGCCAGATCCAGGCGCTCGACCGGGGCATCCATGCGTTGCGGCCAGGCGAGTGCGTAGGCGATCGGGGTCCGCATGTCGGGCGAGCCCATCTGCGCCAGGACCGATCCGTCGACATAGGCGACGCAACTGTGGATCACGGACTGGGGATGAACCAGGACGTCGATCCGCTCCGCCGGCAGCCCGAACAAGTAATGAGCCTCGATCACCTCGAGGCCCTTGTTCATCATGGTGGCCGAATCGACGGAGATCTTTGCGCCCATGTCCCAGTTGGGATGCGCCACCGCCTGTTCCGGCGTCACCTTCTCCATCTGCTCCAGGCTGAAAGTCCGGAACGGGCCGCCCGACGCGGTGAGGATGATCCGCTCGATCCACTCGGCGCGGTCGAAGTCGAACACCTGGAAGATCGCGCTGTGCTCCGAATCGACGGGGAGAAGGCGGGCGCCGCTTTTCGCCACTTCGGCGGTGACCAGGCCGCCGGCGCACACCAGCGACTCCTTGTTGGCGAGCGCGACGATGGCGCCTCTGCGCACCGCCGCCAAAGTCGACTCGAGCCCCGCCGCGCCGACGATTGCCGCCATCACCCAGTCGGCGGGCCGCTCGGCCGCCGCGATCAATCCCGATCTTCCCGCCGCAACCTCGATTCCGGTGCCGGAGAGCGCGTCCTTGAGCGCGCCGTAGCGGCTTTCATCGGCGACGACGGCGAGCCGCGGGCGCAGCTTGCGCGCCTGCCCGGCCAGAAGTTGCACGTTGTTGTGGGCGGAGAGCGCCTCGACCACGAACCGGTCCGGATTGCGCTCGATCAGGTCAATCGTGCTGCACCCGACCGATCCGGTGGAGCCCAGGATCGTGACGCTGCGCGGCTCGACGGCCGGGGCGATACCGGGCGCGGTTACGGCCATGGCGAGAGAACTCCGCTCCATACCAGTGCGGCGGCCAGCGGCGCCGCGGCAAGCAGCCCGTCGACGCGATCCAGGACGCCGCCGTGGCCGGGAATGACCTGGCTCGTATCCTTGACGTGGAAATGACGCTTGATCGCCGATTCGAACAAATCGCCGAACTGCGCGGCGACGCTCAGCACCGCGCCGAACAGCACAAGCGTGCCGGGATGCGCCGGCGCCGCGAGGGGCGCGGCGGCAAGGCTGACCGCGACCGCGGCAACGAGTCCGCCGAGAGCGCCCGACCAGGTCTTATGCGGGCTGGTCGCCGGCGCCAGCAGCGGCCCGCCAAACCGCCGCCCGCCGAAATAGGCGCCGATATCGGTCGCCCAGACGATGGCAAAAAGCAGAAGCACGCACGCCCGGCCCCATTCCGGACCGGCGCGCAGCCAGACGAGTGCCAACGCGGGAACCGCGATGTAAAGGACGCCGGCCCCCGCCCAGCGCGGACGAGCGGCACCCATGGCGCGCAGTGCCGCCGCCGCCGCAATCGCGCCCAATATTGCCGCGGCCAAACCCCATTTGGCCCCAAGCGCCACACCTGCGCCAAGCGCCGCCACGACGACCGCCATCAACACCGCGCCTTCGCCGCCGAAGCGCCCATCGCCCACGAGCCGCGCCCATTCCCATGTCATGACGCAGGCGAAGGCGACGATCAGGCCGGCGAAATAGATCCCGCCCGCATAGGCCGCGACGAGTGCCGCCGGGGCGAGGACGGCGGCGGAAATGATGCGCGGGGCAACCTCCACGCCCAAAGCGTCAGCCACGGGCCGCGCCGTAACGGCGTTCGCGCCGATGAAACTCGCCGATCGCATCTTCCAGGTCCTGTTTGGTGAAATCCGGCCACAGCTTGTCCGTGAACACCAGCTCGGCATAGGCCGACTGCCACAGCAGGAAATTGCTGAGGCGCTTCTCGCCGCTGGTGCGAATCACGAGGTCCGGATCGGGAATACCGGAGGTCGCAAGGTATCTCGCGAAGCTCTCCTCGCCGATGTCTTCGGGGCGGATGCGCCCGGCCGCGACATCGGCGGCGACGCGCCGTGCCGCCTGGGTAATCTCGTCGCGCGCGCCGTAACTGAGGGCAACCGTCAGGTTGAGCGCGGTATTGGCGCGCGTCTGCTCTTCCGCATTCTCGATGAGCGTGACGATGTCTTTCGCCAGCCGGCTGCGGTCGCCGATCACGCGCAACCGGATTCCGTTGCGGTGCAACTCGGCGATTTCGCTGCGCAGGTACATGCGAAGCAGACCCATCAGGTCGTCCACCTCGTTGCGCGGGCGCTTCCAGTTCTCGGACGAAAACCCGTAGAGCGTGAGATAGGAGACGCCGAGCTCGATCGCGCCGGAAACGACGGCCTTGGTCGCGTCCGCGCCGCGCTTGTGGCCGGAGGTGCGGACAAGCCCCCGCGCACGGGCCCAACGCCCGTTTCCGTCCATGATGATCGCGACGTGAAGCGGCCTTCGCGGCGGATCGGAATGCTGCTGGGCGGGTTGCATCCGGCTAAACCTGCTTGATCTCATGCTCCTTGGCCGCGAGCGCATCGTCGATCTTCGTGATGTGCTCGTCGGTGAGCTTTTGCACCTTGGTGTTCCATTCGCGATGCTCGTCCTGCGACATGTCGCCCTCGTGCTCCATGTGCTTCAGCTTGTCCATCGCGTCGCGCCGCACGTTGCGCACCGAAATACGGGCCTGTTCGGCGTATTTGTGGGCGATCTTGGTGATCTCGTTGCGCCGTTCCTCGGACAGATCGGGGATCGGCACGCGCACGAGCTGGCCGTCGGTCATGGGATTGAGGCCGAGCCCGGCATCGCGGATCGCCGATTCCACCGCCTTCACCACGGATTTGTCCCAGACCTGGACGGTAATCAGCCGCGGCTCGGGAACATTGACGGTGCCGACCTGCTGAAGCGGCATGCGGCTGCCGTAGGCCTCGACCTGGACCGGCTCGAGCAGGTTTGCGGAGGCCCGCCCCGTCCGGAGCCCCGTGAACTCCTTGCGCAACACTTCGAGCGCGCCGTCCATGCGGCGGTTGAACTCCTTTATATCAAAAGGAGCCATGTCCTACGCCTCCTCGCTGATGATCGTGAATCTCCCTTCGCCGGTCATGACCTGGGCGAAGGCCCCCGGATTGTGGATCGAAAAGACGAGAATCGGTATGCCGCTCTCGCGCGCCAGCGAGATGGCGGACGCGTCCATCACCTTGAGATCGCGCGCCAGCACGTCGAGATAGCTGAGACGTTCAAACCGCTCCGCTTTGGGGTCCGATTCGGGATCGGCGGAGTAGACGCCGTCCACCTTCGTGCCCTTGAGCAACGCATCGCACTCCATTTCGGAGGCCCGCAGCGCCGCCGCCGTGTCGGTGGTGAAAAACGGATTGCCGGTGCCGGCGGCGAAGATGACAACCCGCCCTTTCTCCAGATGCCGCAGCGCGCGGCGGCGGATATAGGGCTCGCACACGGTCGCCATGGGGATCGCGGACAGCACCCGGGTCGCGACGCCCCGCGACTCGAGAGCGCTTTGCACGCACAGCGCGTTAATGACGGTCGCCAACATTCCCATGTAATCGCCGGTGGTGCGTTCGAGGCCTTCGGCCGCGCCCGACAACCCGCGGAAGATGTTGCCGCCGCCGATCACGACGGCAACCTGAACGCCCAGCGCATGTACCGAGGCGATGTCGGCGGCGATTCGCTCGACGGCCGAGCGGTCGAGGCCAAAGTCGCGCCCGCCCATCAGGATTTCACCCGAAACCTTGAGCAGCACGCGCCGGAAGCGAAGGCCGGAAGGCGCCGCGCCCGACTTGCGGACGTCGGCTGGCCGGGAATCTTCCCGGCCGCGGGTCACCTGCGGGGTAGAAGCTACCATAATCGCCCAAACATGCCAGTTTCCGGGGCCGGATCATACACCATTCCCGGCCCCTCGCCCGCCTCTGCGGCCCGCCTGCGCTGCGGGTCCGCGTGTTCGCGCCGCGTCGCTACTTCTTCATCTGGCTTGCGACTTCGGCCGCGAAATCCTGTTGCTTGCGCTCGACGCCTTCGCCCAATGCGAAGCGGAGAAAGCCTGCGACATTCACCGTGCCGCCGATCTCTTGCGCGGCGGCCTCGATGGCCTTGCCCACCTTGGTTTCGGTGTCGATGACGTAGACCTGCTCGAGCAGCACGGAATCCTCGTAGAACTTCCGCAGCCGCCCCTCGACCATCTTGGCGATGATGTCCTCGGCCTTGCCGCTTTCGCGGGCCTGGGCGGCCAAGATATCGCGCTCGCGGTCGAGCAGGCTGGCGTCCACGCCCTCGCGATCGACCGCAACCGGATTGGTGGCGGCCACATGCATGGCGAGATTGCGCCCCAGCGTCTCGAGCTTGTCCTTGGCGCCCGTCCCTTCCAGCGCGACCAGCACGCCGATGCGCCCCAGCCCCGGCGCGGCCGCGTTGTGCACGTAGGCAACGACCACGCCGTCATCCACCGACAGCGCGCCGGCGCGGCGCAGCGACATGTTCTCGCCGATGGTGGCGATCATGTGGGTCAGTTCGTCTTGAACGTTGCGCGGGCTGCCGGGGAACGGCGCGGCCAGAATCTTGTCCAGGTCGCCGCCCTTTTCCAAAGCGATCTGCGCGACCGCCTTGGCGAAATTCTGGAAGGTCTCGTTGCGGGCGACGAAATCGGTCTCGGAGTTGACCTCGACGATGGCGCCGGCCTTGCCGCTCACGGCGACGGCGATCAGGCCCTCGGCGGCGACGCGCCCCGCCTTTTTCGCCGCAGCGGAGAGGCCTTTCTTGCGCAGCCAGTCCACCGCCTGTTCGAGATCGCCCTTGGTTTCGTCGAGCGCGCGCTTGCAATCCATCATGCCGGCGCCGGTCTTTTCGCGCAGTTCCTTCACGAGCGATGCGCTGATCTCGGCCATGTCCGTCCCATTCGGTCAGTGTCGGAAATTTCGATCCCGGTTCGCGAACGTCTCGAACCGGGCCGCACAGACGTGCCGCCCGGCCGCATTACTCGGCCGCGGGCTCATCTTTCGGAGTCTCGGACGGCGCCGGTTCCGCAGTCTCGGACGGTGGCGGTTCCACGGTCTCGGACGGTGCCGGCGGCTTCGCGCCGCGCTTGCCCGCCCGCGATCGCGAACGCCCTGGCTTCTCCGCTTCGCCGCCACGCGCCGCCCGGTGCGGCCGCGCGGCTTCTCCGGCGCCTTGGGACACTTCCCCGGCGGCGCCCTCCCCGGCTTCCATCTCGGGCAGCGATTCGCGTGGCGCCTCTTCGGCCGCGCCGATGTCGGCGCCGGACGAAATCATCTCCCGCTGCAATCCGTCGAGCACCGCATCCGACATGAGCTGGCAGTAAAGCTCGATCGCCCGCATGGCGTCGTCGTTGCCGGGGACGGGAAAGGGGATTCCTTCCGGATCGGAGTTGCTGTCGACGATGGCGATCACCGGAAGGCCGAGCTTGGACGCTTCCTTGATCGCGATCGCTTCCTTGATGGTGTCGATCACGAACAGGATGTCGGGAAGCCCGCCCATCTCCTTGATGCCGCCCAGCGCGCGTTCGAGCTTGTCGCGCTCGCGGGTGAGATGCAGGCGCTCTTTCTTGGTCAGGCCGACGTTCTCATCGGCAAGTTTCTCGTCCATCTCGCGCAGGCGGTGAATGGATTGCGAAATCGTCTGCCAGTTGGTGAGCATTCCGCCCAGCCAGCGATGGTTGACGAAATACTGTCCGCAGCGCTTGGCGGCTTCGGCAACCGGTTCCGCCGCCTGGCGCTTGGTGCCGACGAACAGCACGCGGCCGCCGCCCGAGGCGACGTCGCGGACGGCCTCCATGGCCCGGTAGAGCATGGGAACCGTCTGCTGCAGATCGATGATGTGGATGCCGTTGCGGACCCCGAACAGGAACGGGCCCATCTTCGGGTTCCAGCGGCGGGTGTGATGTCCGAAGTGGACGCCAGCTTCCAGGAGCTGGCGCATGGTAAAGGTCGGAAGAGCCATTCTCGTGTCCTTTTCCGGTTAGCCTCCGCGGGCAGTCGTCGGGCCGAAGCCCGACACCGGATCGACCCTCGGGGATATCGCCCCCTTGAGGCCGCGCGCCCGCGTGCGGATTGCGTTGGGCCGCTTGATACCGCGGCACCGGCCGCTTGGCAAGCCGATTACGCCGGAGGCTCTTATGCCAGGCGTATCAATCGATTCCGGCGGCTTATTGCGTCGTCAGATCAGGCGTCGCGCACGTCCGCGACGCCCCGAATGCCCCGGATTGCCGCGATCGCGGCGGGGCTGAGCGCCACGCCCGCGCGCAACAGGATCTCCGCCTCCTGATCCGGCGTGCCGTTGGAGCCGGCCACGGGCACGACCACACGCACCTTCGCGGCACCCCGCCCCTGCTTCTCGATCAGTATCTTCAATTCCCGGATGGGGGCGGCATTTTCCACCAAGGCTTCGGGCGCAAGGGCGATGCGCAGCTCCGTCGCAATGTGGCGCGCGGCCGACTCCAGCGATTCGATCGCCTGGGCGGTCAGGCGCAATTGCTCGCCGTCGAGCCGGGCCTCCGCCGTGACCAGCACCGGGGCGCCGGCCTCCAGCAAGTCGCGCGCGGATGCCAGCAGTTCCGAGAACACCACCACCTCGAAGGCGCCGCTGGTGTCCGAAAGCTGCACGAAGGCGAAGCGGTTGCCCCGGGCCGAAGTGCGCTCCTGCTTGCCGATCACGATCCCGCCCAGCTTCACCCGTGTCATGCCGTTCGCGACCTGCACGGCGAGCCCGCCGCTCGGCACCGCCCCGATCCGCCGCAGCACGTTTTCATAAGCGTCGAGCGGATGGGCCGAAAGATAGAAGCCGATCGCCTCGAATTCCTTGGCGAGGCGCTCCGTTTCGGGCCAGTCGGTTATTTCGGCGAGCGGTACCACGGGCGAGACCGGTGCGGCGTCGCCGAACAAGCTTTGCTGGCCGCTGCGGTGCTCCTCCTTTGCCGCGGCGCCGATGCGTATCAGCGTCTCGGCCGCGGCGAAGGCCCGCGCCCGGTTGGGCTCGAGGGAATCGAACGCGCCGGCGCTGCTGAGACTCTCCAACTGGCGCTTGTTGAGCACCCGGTTGTCGAGGCGCCGCGACAGGTCGAGCAGATCGGCGAACGGGCCGTTCGTCTCGCGTTCGGCCACCAGCTCCTTCATCGCCGTTTCGCCCACGTTGCGGATCGCGGCCAGGGCATAGCGGATGGCCGGCTCCTTCCCCGCCCTCGCCTCGACGGTGAAGCCGGCATGGGAGCGGTTCACGTCCGGCGGCAAAAGCTCGATCCCCAGGCGGTCGATCTCCTGGCGGAACAGATTGAGCTTGTCGGTGTTGCCCATTTCATGGGTCATCGACGCCGCCAGGAATTCGAGCGGGAAGTTGGCCTTCACATAGGCGGTCTGATACGCGACCAGCGCATAGGCCGCGGCGTGCGACTTGTTGAATCCGTATCCGGCGAACTTGGCGACGTGATCGAAGATTTGCGAGGCCCGCGATTCCGGCACGCCGCGCGCCACCGCCCCCATCACGAAATGGCGGCGCTGCGCGTCCATCTCGGCGCGGATCTTCTTGCCCATCGCCCGGCGCAGCAGATCGGCGCCGCCCAGCGTATAGCCGGAGAGCACCTGGGCGATCTGCATCACCTGCTCCTGATAGATGATGACGCCGAAGGTTTCCTTGAGGATCTCCTCGAGCGAGGGGTCCATGTAATCGGGCGGTTCCTGCCCGTGCTTGCAGGCGATGTATTTCGGGATGTTGTCCATCGGGCCGGGGCGATAGAGCGCCACCATGGCGATGATGTCCTCGAACCGGTCGGGCTCGAGCCGGCGCAGCGCGTCGCGCATGCCGGAACTTTCCAGCTGGAACACGCCCATGGTGTCGCCGCGCCCCAGCATTTCATAGGTGGCGCGGTCATCGAGCGGGATCGCGCCCATGTCGAAACCGGGCTCGCGCCGCCGGATGAGGTCCTGGGCCAGCGCCAGAACGGTCAGAGTCTTGAGCCCGAGGAAGTCGAACTTCACCAGCCCCGCCGCCTCGACGTATTTCATCGAGAATTGCGTGACCGGCATGTCGGAGCGCGGGTCGCGGTAGAGCGGTACGATCTCGTCGAGCGGCCGGTCGCCGATGACCACGCCCGCCGCATGGGTCGAGGCGTGGCGGTAGAGCCCTTCGAGCTTGAGCGCGATGTCCATGAGCTTGGCCACCGTCGGGTCTTCGGCGCGCATCTTCTGCAGCACCGGTTCGCCGTCGATGGCGTCTTCCAGCGAAACCGGATTGGCCGGGTTGTAGGGCACAAGCTTGCAGATGCGGTCCACCTGCCCGTAGGGCATCTGCAGCACGCGCCCCACGTCGCGCAGCGCCGCCCGCGCCTGGAGCGTGCCGAAGGTAATGATCTGCGCCACCCGGTCGCGGCCGTATTTCTCCTGCACGTAATGGATCACCTCGTCGCGGCGCTCCTGACAGAAGTCGATGTCGAAATCCGGCATCGTGACGCGCTCGGGGTTCAGGAAACGCTCGAACAGAAGGCCGAAGCGCAAGGGGTCGAGGTCGGTGATGGTGAGCGCCCAGGCGACCACCGATCCGGCACCCGAGCCGCGCCCCGGTCCGACCGGTATCCCTTGCGCCTTCGCCCATTGGATGAAGTCGGCGACGATCAGGAAATAGCCGGCGTAGCCCATCTCGATGATGACGCCGAGCTCGTAGTCGAGACGTTGCCAATAAAGTTTTTCTGTGTGCTCGCGGGCATCGGCGTCCGCGTCGGGCGCGAACGGCAGCGCGGACAAGCGCCGCACCAGCCCGTCTCGTGCATTGGCGCGCAGCTCCTCGCCCGCGTCGCGCCCGCCCGTCGTGGGATAGGACGGCAACAGCGGCTCGCGCGGCTCGGGAAAGAACGCGCAGCGCCGGGCGATGACCAGCGTATTATCCACCGCCTCGGGCAGGTCGGCGAACAGCTCCCGCATTTCATCCGCCGACTTGAAGCGATGTTCGGGCGTGAAGCGCCGCCGGTTGGGTTCGGCGATGTACGCGCCTTCGGCGATGCAGATCAGCGCATCGTGGGCCTCGAACATCGACTCGTCGGAGAAATACACGTCGTTGGTCGCAACCAAGGGGAGATCGTGGCGGTAGGCGAGATCGAGGAGCTTCGCCTCGGTCGCCTCCTCGGCCTCGAGACCGTGGCGCATGATCTCGACGTAGAGCCGCCCCGGGAACATATGCGCGAATTCGGCGAGGGCAACTTCCGCCGCCTCGACCTGGGTGAGGCCGAGCAGGCGGCCGACCGGCGAATCGGGTGCGCCGATCAGCGCGATCAGCCCGTCCGCGCGCGCGGCCAGCGCTTCGCGCGGCACTTGCGGCGGCTCGCCCCCCGCGGTCTCCAGGAAGGCCTGGCTTACGAGCTTGATAAGATTGCGGTATCCGGTCTCGTCCTGGACCAGCAGAAGAATGCGGTCGCAGCCTGCCCCGTGGCCGTTCGCGCCCACCGCGTCCGCGCGCCGCAATCCCAGCAGACAGCCCACGATCGGCTGCACGCCCGCTTCCGCGCAGGACTGGCCGAATTCCAAGACACCGAAGAGATTGCCGGAATCGGTGACGGCCACGGCCGGCATCGCGTCGCTCCGACACAGCTTCGCCAGCTCCTTGACGCGGATCGCGCCTTCGGAGAGCGAATAGGCGGAATGGACGCGAAGATGGACGAAACCGGCGTGCGGCACTGGCCAACCCGTGGACTAGGACGGACGCACAGGATTCCATATTGCCGCGCGAATGTCAGCCGCGGCGGCTCATGCGCGATTGACGCCGGCCTTTGCCGGGTCTTAGCCTTGAATGGGGGAAATGGCCGGGGGCCATGGCCACACCGGATCATCAGCCGCGCGGTACCGCGCGCATCGTCAATCCGCGCGCGCTCGCATCCTTGCTGGCGGCGATCGGCTTCGCCGTCATGCTCGCCTCCGGCCTCAATCTTGTTCTTCGCACCCTCCGGGCGCATCAGCCGGCTCAACGAATGGAGCTTCGCCGGGCTGCTGCGCCACGACTGGCTCGCCACACACATCGGCTTCGCCTTGCTGTTCGTGGCGTCGGCCGCCGTCCACCTCGCCTTCAACTGGCGGGCGATGCGCCATTACCTGGCCGAGCATCGGCCCGAAGGATTCCGCCTCGGCAAGGAGCTCGTTATCGCCGTGCTGTTGGCGGCGCTGCTGGTTGCCGCGGCGGTCGAGCGCTGGCCGCCGTTCGACACCATCTTCAGCATCCACAAGTCGGCAAAAGCCGGATTTCCGGCCGATGGCGCGCTGGCCGGGCTCCGGCGCGGCAAGATGTTCCCGTCCGATTAAATCCGGTCCGCTAAACCGCGACGATACGCCCGTCTTCGAGGCGGAGCGTGCGGTCCATGCGGCGGGCCAATTCGGGATTGTGGGTGGCCACCAGCGCCGCGATCCCGGTGCGCCGCACCAGATTGAGGATCTCGGCGAATACCGCATCCGCCGTGTGCAGGTCGAGATTTCCCGTCGGCTCGTCCGCCAGCAAAACGGCCGGCTCGTTGGCGAGGGCGCGGACGATCGCGACCCGCTGCTGCTCGCCGCCGGAAAGCTCCGACGGGCGATGCGCCGCGCGATCCTTGAGCCCGACCAAGGCCAGCAATTCCGCCGCCCGCGCCGCAGCCTTCTTGCGCGTCACGCCGGCGATCATCTGCGGGAGCACCACGTTCTCGAGGGCCGAGAATTCGGGCAGCAAGTGATGGAACTGGTACACGAAGCCGAGGCAGCGGCGGCGCAGACCGGTGCGCTTATCGTCCGATAAGCCGCTGCAGGGAGTGCCCTCGATCGTCACCTCGCCCGACTGCGGGTGCTCCAGCAGCCCGGCAATATGCAGCAGCGTGGACTTACCCGAGCCCGAGGGGCCGGTGAGCGCCACGATCTCGCCCGGATTGACCTCGAGCGAAGCGCCGCGCAGGACTTCGATTTGGGCCGCCCCCTGCCGATAGGAACGGACGATGTCGCGCAACGCGACGGCTGCGGTCATCGGCGGTCACTCATAGCGCAACGCCTCGACCGGATCGAGCCGCGCCGCCCGCCACGACGGATAAAGCGTCGCCAGGAACGAAAGCACCAACGCCATGGTCACCACGGTTGCGACCTCGCCCACATCCACCTTCGCCGGAAGCTGCGACAGAAAATAGATCTCGGGCGCGAACAGCTCGGTCCCCGTCAGCCCCTGGATCCAGCGGCGGATGCTCTCGATATTGTCGGCGAACGCCAGCCCCAGGCCGAATCCGGCCAAAGTCCCGACCGCGCCGATGCTGGCGCCGCTCAGGAAGAAGATGCGCATGATCATGCCTTTGGTGGCGCCCATGGTGCGCAAGATCGCGATGTCCTGGCCCTTGTCCTTCACCAGCATGATGAGGCTCGAGATGATGTTGAAGGCGGCGACCACGATGATGAGCGTGAGGATCAGGAACATCACGTTGCGCTCGACTTCGATGGCGTTGAAGAAGCTGGAGTTGGCCTGCTGCCAATCGAGGATGCGCACCGGACGGTTGAGCGCGGTGATGATGGCATCGCGCAGGTATTGGAGCCGGTCCGGATCGCTGGCGATCACCTCGAGCGAACTGACCGCGTCGGGTATGCGGAAATAAACCTGCGCGGCCTTGAGCGGCATGAAGACGAAGGTGCTGTCGTACTCGAACATGCCGACCTCGAAGGTCGCGGCCACCGCGTAGGCGCGCATGCGCGGCACCGTGCCGAAGGCCGTCGGCCGTCCCTCCGGGGAAATCAGCGTGATCCTGTCGCCGACGTTGACCGCCAGCCTTTGGGCGAGACGGGCGCCGATCACGACCGTGTCGTCGCCTTTGAAATCGTCGAGCGAGCCCTGCTCGATGTGATCGGCCAGGAGTTTCCGGGCGCGGAAATCCTCGGGCTTGATGCCCCGCACCACGGCGCCCGACGTCCGCCCGGCGGCCGTCGCCATGACCTGGCCTTCGATCATGGGCGCCACCTGGACGACGCCGGGGAGCCCGCGCACGACCTCGGCCGCGGCGTCGTAATCCGTGATCACGCCTTCGGAGGCGTAGATTTCCAAGTGCCCGTTGAGGCCGAGGATGCGCTTCAGCAGCTCTTCGCGAAATCCATTCATCACCGACATGACGATGATGAGGGTCGCAACCCCCAGGGCGATGCCGAGGAAGGAGAACCCGGCGATCACCGAGATGAACCCTTCCGTGCGCCGCGGCCTCAGATAGCGCGCCGCCACCGTGCGCTCGAACGCGGAAAACATCATCTTTCAGCCCGGAAGAAGCGCCAGGCCCGTCTCGGCGAGCTCGCCGGGGAGCTTGGCGAATAGCGATTCGAGGGACAATTCCTGGCGCTGGCCGCTCTTGCGTTCCTTGATCTCGACCCTGCCGGATTTGATCCCGCGCGGGCCGACGACCACCTGCCAGGGGAGGCCGATCAAATCCATGTCGGCGAATTTCGCTCCCGGACTTTCGTCGCGGTCGTCGTAAAGCACGTCCATCGAGTGTTCGAGCAGGGTCGCATAGATTTCCGCGCAGGCCTCGTCGCAGGCGGCGTCCCCGACCTTGAGATTGATGAGCCCAACCGGGAACGGCGCCACGCCCGCCGGCCAGATGATACCGGCGTCGTCATGGTAGGCCTCGATGATGGCGGCCACCAGCCGCGATACGCCGATGCCGTAGGAGCCCATCTCGACGGTGATCGATTCTCCGTTCGGCCCGGTCACCACGGCGCCCATGGGCGCGGAATACTTCGTGCCGAAATAGAAGATATGGCCGACCTCGATGCCGCGGGCGTTGCGCAGCCGCTCCGGCGGCACCGGACACGCCTTCGCGTCGTGCTTGTCGTCTGCCGCGGCATACAGACCCTGAAGCCTGGCGACGCTCTCGGCCCCGCCGGAAAGGTCCAGGTCGTCGAAGGCGGCGTCGTAATAGACCGCGCCCTCGCCGGTCTCGGCGAGGACGTGAAACTCATGGCTCATGTCGCCGCCGATCGCCCCGGGATCGGCCTTGACCGGAATGGCCCGCAAGCCCATGCGGGCGAAGGTGCGCAAATAGGTCGCATACATGTTGTCGTAGGAGCGCCGCGAACCGTCCTTGTCGAGGTCGAAGGAGTAGTTGTCCTTCATCAGGAACTCGCGGCCGCGCATCACGCCGAAGCGCGGCCGAACCTCGTCGCGGAACTTCCACTGGACCTGATACAGATTCTTCGGAAGATCGCGGTAACTCTTGATATAGCTCCGAAAAATCTCGGTGATGATCTCCTCATGCGTGGGGCCGTAGACCATGTCCCGTCCGTGCCGGTCGGTGATGCGCAGCATCTCCTTGCCGTAGTCGTCATAGCGCCCGCTCTCGCGCCACAACTCGGCCGGCTGGACGGTGGGCATGAGCAATTCCTGGCACCCGGCGGCATCCTGCTCTTCGCGCACGATCCGCTCGACATTGCGCAGCACCCGGAGGCCCAGCGGCAGCCAAGAATAAATGCCGGCGCTCGACTGGCGGATCATGCCGGCGCGCAGCATCAGGCGGTGCGAAGCGATCTGCGCTTCGGCCGGCGTTTCTTTCAGTGTCGGAAGGAAATAGCGGGAGCGGCGCATGGCGTCCTTCGAGGCGTACGGGACGGGGAACGATAGGGCGAGCGTGGGCGGCCAGACTTTATGCAAAGGGCCTGGGCTTGGCAATGACGCCCGGCCGCCGACTATTTCTGCGGCTTCAGGACTTTCTGGCACGCGGCGGCAAGCTCCGCCTGCTCGGGATCCAGAATCGGACGGTCGTTGAAATAGACCTGGTCGCCCTTCACCGTGACATTGCCCACCACCGGCTCGCCGTAGAACTGGCCGATGCGCTCGGCGCTGCGGAACTGGCGATTCAAGGCGTCGTTCGCCTGAGCCGCGTCCTGCGCCGCGGTGCCCACCGCCTGCGCCGCCTCTGCCAGATCGGGGTCGCCCGGAGCCAATGCGGACGCCGCCGCCGCGGCATTTGCCGCATTCGCCGCCGCCGCCGACTTATCGCCCGCCGTTACCGCCGCATTGGCGGCGGTCGCTGCCGCGCGGGTCTCGGTCGCGGCCGCGGCAAGTTCGGCATTGCCGGGATCGGCCGCCGCCGCGGTTTCGGCGGTGCTGGCGGCAATCAGTGCGAGGCTCGCGGCTGTCGCCGCCTTGGTGGAGGCGCCCACCGCCGCGCTCGCCGCCTGGGCGTCGGCCTCGGGCCCGCCCTGGAAATTTCTGAGGTTGACCTTGAGCTGGAAGGTGATGACCTCCGGCGGCTTGATGTCGCCATAACCGCCGTTGAGGTCGGCGGGCACGACGTCGCGGCCGTAGGCGTCCTTTCCCGCCTGGTATTCGACATCCGGCGCGGGCACGTGGCGCACCAGCCGCTGGCAATCGGCCCTGGTGATGACCACGGTTTCGGCCGCGGCTGAACCCGGGAAAATCGCCCCGGCCAAGCCCAGAGAAAACACCGCGGCCCGCGTCATGGCCACCCTGATTCTGCGCTGTTTCATGCCATCCTTACCCTGGCTAGGGGCCGTCTCGGGCCTGCGGCGATGGGTCGCAGACCGGCGCCCAAGTCAAGTCAAATTTCGCACATTTCCGCCCTTTTTGGCGGCAAAAAACTGATGACGGAGGCCCCGGCTTGGCCTACATTCCGCGCCACTGAGCCAGACCGCTAACAACAGAATAGCGGCCCGAGTTTGGGGAGGAAGTCGTTCTTCGACGCCACTGTTGAAGCATCAAGCTCCTGACGGCAGTTAAGAACGAGCACTGCACTTAAATGGCAAAACCGAGTAATCGGTTTTGCCATTTTTTATTGCCGTCCCCGGTTCGTCTTTGCTTCCCCGCCGGCCACCGTCTGCGATTTCATTTCGCCGCTTTTCGTTTCGGCTTGGCCTTGCCCGCGCCGCCGCGCATCCAGGCGGGACCTTGCCGCGCGATCTTGCCGAACACCGGGCAGTCCTCGCGATGGGCGCCGGGCAGATAGCCGATGCTCATCAGGAACTCGCCGGTGATCTCGCCCCCGGTAAAAACGAAGGTCCGACGGAAAAGCTTGATCCAGTCCGCCTTGGACCGTGGATGCTGGGCCTCGATCCAGCCGGCGAAGGAGCCGAAATCCTGGCGCAGCCCGACGATCCGCCGCGCATTCTCGATCACGGCCTCGACCTTGCGCCGATTGCGGATGATGCCTTCGTCGGCCAAAAGCCGGGCCTTCGCCCGGCCGCCATAACCTGCCACCTTGTCGACGTCGAAGCCCTCGAAGGCGCGATGCAGGGCGTCGCGCCGCTTGAGGACGATGAGCCAGGAGAGTCCCGCCTGGTTGATCTCGAGCGCCAGGCGCTCGAACAGCGCGTTTTCGCCGGTCAGCGGAAATCCGTATTCGCGCTCGTGATAAGGCCCGTGGAACGGATGCCCGGGCGCGACGTCGCAGTACCAGCTCACGGGTTCGCCGAGGACTCCGGCGGGCGGAAGTCGATGATATTGCTGGCGACGACGTAATCGACCACGAGCCACACCAGGACCGCGATCGCGGTCGTCACCAGTATCTTGAGGCCGAGGCGCGGGTTGACCGGCGCACTCGTCGCATGTCCCTGCTCCGGATTCTCGGCGACCTTGACCCCCCAGGGCAGCACCATGAACAGCACCAGGAACCAGACGACGAGGAAGGTGGCGGTGCCGGTGAACCAGTTCATGTCACGCCTGCTCGATTTCGATCAGCGTGCCGCAGAAGTCCTTCGGGTGCAGGAACAGCACGGGCTTGTCGTGCGCGCCGATCTTGGGCTCGCCGTCGCCCAGGATTCGAACCTTCCGTTTCTTCAGGCGATCGCGGGCATCCATGATGTCGTCGACCTCCATGCAGATGTGGTGGACGCCGCCGGACGGATTGCGCGCGAGGAAACCGGCCACCGGCGAGTCCGCGCCCAGCGGATGCATGAGCTCGATCTTGGTATTGGGAAGCTCGACGAAAACCACCGTCACCCCATGGGCGGGAAAGTCCTGGGCCTCCGACACCTTGGCGCCGAGCGTGTCGCGGTACAGGGCGCGCGCGGCCGCGAGGTCCGGCACCACGATCGCCACATGATTGAGCCTTCCGATCATCCTCTGCTCCTCGATTTTCTGCCGCCCTTATACGGATCAGGGGCGCCGCGAACAAGGCCCCGGAGCCCGGCGACCGGCTAGAGCCGCACGAGGTGAATCTCGGTCACCGGCTTGCGGCCCAGGGCGGCGTTGATTGTCCGGCGCACCACTAGGCGCGCCGCTTCGCGCACCTTGCCGTCGTCGCCCTTGTGTTCGTCCGAAAGTCTCTCGAACGCGGCCCGAACCTCCGCCGCGACTTTGGCCAAAAGGCCCGTGTCCTGCGGTTGCTCCACCAGCCCCAGGAGCGAGACGCGGGGCTCGGCCGCGAGGTTATGCGCCGGGTCGATGACCAGCGTCGCGACCGCGCCGCCGTTGAACATCATGCGGCGGCGCTCGCGCAGCATTTCGCCTTCGGCCGGAACCAACCTGCCGCCGTCCACCGCCAGCCGCCCGCTCGAAACTCGGCCGGCGATCACCGCACGGCCCGGAGCAAGCCGCAGCACCTGCCCGTTCTCGATTACGGGCGCCTCCGGCACCTGGCATTCCTTGGCGAGCTTCGCCTGCTCCGCCAGATGCCGCGCCTCGCCGTGCACCGGAACCGCGATCCGCGGACGGACCAGCTGGTACATCTGGATCAACTCGTCGCGCGCCGGATGCCCGGAAACGTGGACGAAATCGGTGCGCTCGCTCACCACTTCGACGCCATGCTTGACCAGGCGGTTGACGACGCGGTGGATCGCGCGCTCGTTGCCGGGGATGATGCGCGAGGAAAAGATCACGGCATCGCCGGCCACAAGCTTCACATTGGGATGATTCTGCGCGGCGATCCGGGCCAAGGCCCCGCGCGGCTCGCCCTGGCTTCCGGTGCAGATCAGAAGCGCCTCGCGGCGCGGCAGGTTCCGCGCCTCCGATTCGTCCAGCAGCTCCAGGTCGGGCGAGAGATATCCCGTGCGGCGCGCGGCCTCGACCATTCGCGTGAGCGCGCGCCCCACCAGCACGGCGCGGCGGTTGTTGGCCTTGGCCGCCGCCGCCATCGTCTCGATGCGCGCGATGTTCGAGGCGAAGCTGGTGAACGCCACGCGCGTCTCGAACCGTCCCACGATCTCGATCAGATGGTCGCGCAGGCTCGCTTCCGAGCCCGAGGCGCCCGGCTGGAACACGTTGGTCGAATCGCAGATCATGGCCAGCACGCCCTCCTGCCCGAGCCGCGCCAGGCCCGCCATGTCGGCCTTGTCGCCCACCACCGGGTCGGGGTCGAATTTCCAGTCGCCGGTGTGCAGCACCGCACCGAACGGGGTTCGGATCACCACCGCGTTGGGCTCCGGGATCGAATGGGTGAGCGTCACCAGCTCGATCTTGAACGGCCCGACCTCAAACGCACCCGAAAGCGGTATGACCGTGATGGGCGCCTGGGCGGCAAGCCCCGCTTCGGTCAGTTTCGCGCGCAGGATCTCGGCGGTGAAAGGCGTGGCATAGAGCGGGCAGCGCAGCTGCTGCCACAGATACGGCACGGCGCCAATATGGTCCTCATGGGCGTGGGTCAGGACAAGGCCGTCCAGCCGGTCGCGGTGGGCGGCAATGAAGGCCGGGTCGGGCACCACCACGTCCACGCCGGGCGTCTCGTCGTCGCCGAAGGTGATGCCGAGGTCCACCATCAGCCAGCGGCCGCGCGTGCCGTAGAGGTTGAGGTTCATGCCGATCTCGCCCGCCCCGCCCAGCGCCACGAACAGCAGCTCGTCGCCGGGCACGAGCGAATCGACGACGTGTTCCGTCATGTCTTCTTGGCGCGGCGGAAGGCGAGCATGAGGCCGCGCAGCGTGAGCTCGGGATCGTGATGCTCGATGACGTTCGTGGCCTCGGCGAACACGGGCGCCAAGCCGCCGGTCGCCACCACCGTCATACGCGCCCCGAACTCGGCCTTGATGCGCGCCACCAGCCCTTCGATCAATCCGACATAGCCCCAATAGACGCCGGAGCGCATCGCCCCGACCGTGCCCTTGCCGATCACGCGGTCCGGTTTTTTCACGGCGATTCGCGGCAGCTTGGCGGCCGCCATGTGGAGCGCCTCGAGCGAAAGGTTGATGCCGGGCGCGATCACGCCGCCGCAATAATTCCCCTTGCCGTCGACGATATCGAAAGTCGTCGCCGTGCCGAAATCGATGACGATCACCGGCCCCTGGTAGCGCTCGGATGCGGCCAGCGCATTGACCAGCCGGTCGGCGCCGACTTCATCGGGCTGATCCACGAGCACGCCGACGCCGATATCGAGTCCCGCTTCGCCCACCACCAACGGCTCGCAACCGAAATAGCGCCGGCACAGAGTGACCAGGGCGTGCTGCGCCGCCGGCACCACATTGGCGATGATCGCGCCGTCGATGTCGGTGGGCTTCAGCCCTTCCAGGGCCATGAGCTGATTCAGCCACACCGCGTATTCGTCGGCGGTGCGCTGCGGATCGCTGGAGCTGCGCCATTGCCGACGGCACGTCTCGCCGTCGAACGCCGCAAAAACGATATTCGTATTTCCGGAATCGATCGCGAGCAGCATCAATCGCCTCGGAATTAAGGGTGCGCCGGGCCGGGTGCGGCGAAGAACACGTCGCCCGCCGTGATGCGGCGCGAGCTTCCCTCCGATTCCAGCACAAGCGCCCCGTCGGAATCGAGATCCATGAATGTCCCGCGGATGCGCTCCGCCCCGAGCCCGACCTCGATCATACGCCCAAGCCCCTCGGCGCGGGCGAGCCACGCCGCGCGCAATGGCTCGAATCCTTCATTTTGCCAGCGTCCGTACCAGACGCGGATATAGTCGAGATACGGCTCCATCACCTCGCGCACCGTCACGTTGCGGCAGCCCATGGCGGCCAGACTCGTTGCCGGATACATGGCATCGGCGGGAAAGCGTGCCACGTTCACGCCGACGCCGACGACGATCCATTCGAGGCGCTCGCCCTTGATTTCGGATTCGAGCAGGATCCCTGCGACTTTTTTCCCGTTCAGCAGCACGTCGTTCGGCCATTTGAAGTGCAGTTCCACGCCGTCGGGAAGGACGGGTTCGATCGCATCCGCCACGGCCAGCGCCGCGGCGAAACTCAAATTCGCCCCCTTGGCCGCCGAACAACCGGGCCGCAGCAGCAACGAGCAGTAAAGGTTTCCGGGCGGGGAATCCCAGCGCCGTCCCTGCCTGCCGCGCCCCGCGGTTTGGGCATCGGCGGCCACCGCCGTTCCCTCCGGCGCGCCCGCGAGGGCGCGCCGCCGCGCCTCGTCATTCGTGCTGTCGATGGTCTCAAACGCCAGCAGGCGCAGCGGCGGCAGCAAGGCCCCGGCCATCTCGCCTCAACTCGCGAACAGTGCCGCCGCGGCGGCCCCGGCCCTGGTCAGCACCGGCCCCGGATATACGAAGAACAGGAGCGTGAAGAAGCCGGTCGCGGCGATCACCCAGGCGAGCTCGCGGTTGATCGGGCGCGCCAGCGCGTCCTTCGGCTCGTCGAAATACATGAGCTTGACGATCTTGAGATAGTAATAGGCCGCCACCACGCTGCTCAGCACGCCGATCACGGCCAGCGTGTAAAGCTGCGCCTCGATCGCGGCCAAGAACACGTAGACCTTGCCGAAGAAACCGGCGAGCGGCGGAATGCCCGCCATCGAGAACATGAAGATCGCCATGGCCAGCGCCAGCATCGGATGGGTGCGCCCCAGCCCGGCCAGATCGCCGATCTTCTCCACCATGCGGTCGTGCTGGCGCATGCACAGCACGCAACCCCAGGTTCCGACCACCATCACGAGATAGATCGTCATATAGATGATGACGCTCTGCACGCCTTTCTCGCCTCCGGCGGAAAGGCCGATCAGCGCATAGCCGACATGGCCGATGGAGCTGTAAGCCAAGAGGCGCTTGATGTTGGTCTGGTTGATGGCGGCGAACGCGCCCAGGATCATCGAACCGGCCGCCACGACGATGAAGATCTGCTGCCATTGCGCGGCCAGCTGCCCGAAGGGGCCGACCATGACCCGCAGCAGCAGGGCCATGGCGGCGAGCTTGGGCGCGGCGGCGAAGAAGGCGGTGACGGGCGTGGGCGCGCCCTCGTAAACGTCGGGCGTCCACATATGAAACGGCACCGCCGAGACCTTGAAGGCGAGCGAAGCGGTGAGAAAGACGAGCCCAAAAGTGAGCCCGATGGGCGCGCCCTCGGCCGCGACCACTTGCGCGATCGCGGGAAAGCTCGTGGTTCCGGCAAAGCCATAGATGAGCGATGCGCCGTAAAGAAGCAGCCCCGACGACAAGGCGCCGAGGACGAAATATTTGAGCCCCGCCTCGCTCGCGCGCAAGGAATCACGATTGAAGGCCGCGAGCACGTAAAGCGCCAGGCTCTGGAACTCAACGCCGAGATAGAACGCCACGAGATCGTTGGCCGAGACCATGATCATCATGCCCACGGTCGCGAACAGGATGAGCAGCGGGTATTCGAAGCGCTCGATCCGCTCGCTGCGGATGAACTGCTGGCTCATGATGATCGCGGACGCCGAGCCCGCGAGAATGAGGATCTTCACAAAGCGCGCGAACGGATCGACGACGAGGC
>DATDPM010000030.1:0-11766 GCA_035292745.1 Alphaproteobacteria bacterium
GGCCTGCCGCAGCGCGCCGCGCCCCATGGCCGCGGTTCGCCCCGCCCGCGGCGCGCCGGCCCCAACCAGCGTGTTCGGGCCGTTGTGCATGCCCGAAGACCGGCTGGCCGAGCGCGCCGCTTTGCCGCAACTGCGCCCGGGCGATCCGCTCGTGATCGGCGAGGCCGGCGCCTACACGCTCACGCAATCGACGCAATTCTCCGCGCCGCGCCCGGCCGTCGTGCTGCTGGGTCCCGGCGGCGCCGAAATCGTCCGCCGGCGCGAGGATTGGCGCGACGTCATCGCGCCTTGCGCGCTGCCGGAGCGCCTCGATGCGGCGCACAAGGAAAGGGCGTGAACGCCGGCGCCGGCGCGCGAGAGTTGCCGAAGCTGCGCGCCTCGACGACACAACGGACCATGCCGCGCCAATGCGATAGGGACACGCCGATGCTCGGCATCGATGCGTTCGATTTCGAGTTGCCGGAATCGCTGATCGCGCGCCGCCCGGTCGTGCCGCGCGACGCGGCGCGGCTTCTCGAAGTCGGCCCGGCGCTGCGCGACCTTCATGTGCGCGACCTGCCCGCGCTGCTGTCGCCCGGCGATGTCCTGGTGTTCAACGACACGCGGGTGATCGAGGCCCGCCTCGCAGGCGTCCGCCCCGCCGATCCGGCAACGGGACGCGGAGAGGCCCGCATCGAAGTCACGCTGCATAAGCAGGCGGGCCCGGAGACCTGGCAGGCCTTCGTCCGGCCGGCCAAGAGACTCCGGCCCGGCGACCGCATCGCCTTCGCCCCCGATTTTGCCTGCAGCGTCGCCAGCAAGGGCGAAGAGGGCGAGGTCGTGCTGCGCTTCGATTGCGGCGGCGAACGGCTGCGCGCGGCCCTCGCGCGGCACGGCGCGATGCCGCTTCCGCCCTATATCGCCAGCAAGCGCGCCCCGGACGCGCGGGATAGAACCGACTACCAGACCATGTTCGCGCGGGAGAGCGGGGCGGTGGCGGCGCCGACCGCCGGACTCCATTTCACGCCGCAGCTGATCGCCGCGCTCGAGGCGCGGGGGATCGCTTGCGTGCCCGTTACCCTGCATGTGGGCGCCGGAACGTTTCTGCCGGTGAAAACCGAGAACGTTCTGGACCATCGCATGCACAGCGAAGCGGGGCACATTTCCGCGGAAACGGCGCGGACCGTCAACCAAGCGCGAAAACGCGGCGGCCGCGTGGTGGCGGTGGGGTCCACGGTGCTCCGCCTGCTGGAAGCCGCGGCCGACGATTCCGGCGTGCGGGCGTTCTCGGGCGAGACCGGCATCTTCATCACCCCCGGATTCCGCTTCCGCGCCGTAGATCTCATGCTCACGAATTTTCATTTGCCGCGCTCGACCCTGTTCATTCTGGTCTGCGCCTTCGCCGGCTTGGGCCGCATGCGCGCGGCCTATGCCCACGCGGTGGCGCAGGGCTACCGCTTCTACTCCTACGGCGATTGCTGCTTGCTTCATCGCGCGGAGGCACGGTGAGCGCGGGCCCGTTCCGCATCGAAGTCCTGAAGACCGCGGGGAACGCCCGGCGCGGACGGCTTTTCACCGCCCACGGCACGGTGGAAACCCCCGCCTTCATGCCGGTCGGGACCGCGGCGACGGTCAAAGCCATGACGCCCGAGGCGGTGCGCGAAACCGGCGCCGAGATCGTGCTCGCCAACGCCTACCACCTGATGCTGCGCCCGGGCGCCGAGCGCATCGCGGAACTGGGCGGGCTGCATCGTTTCATGAACTGGCCGGGGCCGGTCTTGACCGACTCCGGCGGGTTTCAGGTGATGTCGCTGGCGAAGCTGCGCGATATCGACGAGGCGGGCGTGACCTTCCGTTCCCACATCGACGGCACGGAGCACCGCCTGACGCCGGAGCGGTCGATCGAGGTCCAGCGGCTGATCGGCGCCGACATATCCATGGCCTTCGACGAATGCACGCCGTTCCCGGCCAGCCGCGAGGACGCGGCGCAATCGATGGGCCTTTCCATGCGCTGGGCGGAGCGTTCCAAGGCGGGTTTTTCCGCGCGGCCGGGATACGCGCTGTTCGGCATCGTCCAGGGCGGCGTGTACCCCGAGTTGCGCGCCGAATCGGCGGCGGCGTTGAAAGCCATCGGCTTCGACGGCTACGCGCTGGGCGGGCTTGCCGTCGGCGAAGGCCAGGAAACGATGTTCCGGATGCTCGATGCGACGGCGGCGCTGCTGCCCGCCGACAAGCCGCGCTACCTCATGGGCGTGGGAAGGCCGGCCGATATCCTGGGCGCGGTGCGCCGCGGCGTCGACATGTTCGACTGCGTGCTCCCGACCCGTTCGGGCCGCACCGCACAGGCCTTCACCCGCGGCGCCATGCTCAACCTTCGCAACGCCCGCCACGCAAGCGCGGACGCGCCGCTCGACGCCGCCTGCCGCTGCCCGGCCTGCCGCGGCTTTTCACGCGCCTATCTGCATCACCTGTTCAAGGCCGACGAGATTCTGGGGGCGATGCTGCTGACCTGGCACAACCTGACCTTCTACCAGGATCTCATGCGGGCGGTGCGGGAAGCGATCGAGTCCGGCAACCTCGACGCGCCGCTCGCCGCCTTCCCGATCGCAGCCGCGACGGCGGCGGCCGCGCCGGCGGTGGCCGAAGTGCCATGACGGCGCGCTTCGCCCTTGGCGGCGCCGTATCGCGCCTTTAGTCTGGCGCCATGGCACGGACCATCGCAAAGAAACTCACGCTGCTCGGCCAAAAGGCCGCCTTGCCCGCCTCTCCGGACAAGGCCCGGATCGAGACGGTGAAGAACCCGAAGCCGGGATCGGCCTATCTCGTGCGCTTCTCCTGCCCCGAATTCACGGCGCTGTGCCCCGTGACCGGCCAGCCCGATTTCGCCCATCTCGTCATCGACTACGTGCCGCGGCGTCTCTTGATCGAAAGCAAGTCGCTGAAGCTGTTCCTCGCCTCGTTTCGAAACCACCGTGGCTTCCACGAGGACTGCACGCTGACAATCGCCGAGAAGCTTATGAAAGCGGCGAAACCTTCATGGCTTCGCATCGGCGGCTATTGGTTTCCGCGCGGCGGCATCCCCATCGACGTATTCTATCAATCGGGACCGCCGCCGAAAAATATCTGGATTCCCGATCAGGGTGTCGCGCCCTACCGCGGCCGCGGCTGAGACGCGGGGCTATTTGCCGTTCTCTTGATCGTGCCCGAGGATCTCGCGCACTTTGCGGATCAGTTCGGTCTTGCGATAGGGCTTCGCCAGCACGTCGGTTCCTTCGTCGAATCCGTTGTGCCGTTTCGCCGCGTTGTAGCTGTACCCCGTCGTGTACAGAATCTTTATCTTCGGGCACATGGCGCGCGCCTGCTCCGCCAGCGCGATGCCATCCATGCCGCCGGGCAGCACGAGATCGGTGAACAGCAGGTCGATTTCCCCGCCGTCCCTGAGGATCGCAAGCGCCGTCGGTCCATCGCCGGCCTCTGCGACTCGATAGCCGATTTCGCTCAACGCTTCGCTCGAAAGCCGCCGGACGTCGGGGTCGTCCTCGACGACGAGGATGGTGCGCCCGCCGACGGCGGCCATGCCGACGGGGCGCTCGATCGCCGGCGTCGCCTGGTCGCGCGCACGGGGGAAGTAGAGCTTCACCGTCGTGCCGCGGCCGACCTCGCTGTAAATTTTCACGTGCCCGCCCGACTGCTTGACGAAACCGTAAACCATGGACAGGCCCAGGCCGCTGCCCTTGCCCACTTCCTTGGTGGTGAAAAACGGCTCGAAGGCGCGCGCCGCGACATCGGGCGACATGCCGCAGCCGGTGTCGCTCACGGCCAGCATCACGTAAGGGCCCGGCTGCGCGAAACGGTTGAGCTGCTTGTATTCTTCATCGAGCCGCGCGTTGCCGGTTTCGACCGTCAAGCGCCCGCCGGACGGCATTGCATCGCGCGCGTTGACGGCGAGATTTAGCAGCGCGTGCTCGAGCTGCCCCGGATCGACCATCGTCTTCCACAGGCCCCCCGCCAGAACCGTCTCGATCTCCACCGTTTCGCCCAGCGCACGGTGGAGCAATTCGACCGCGCGGGGCACAAGCTTGTTGAGATCGACAAGCTGCGGCTGCAGCACCTGCTTGCGCGAGAAGGCGAGCAATTGGCGCGTGAGCGTCGCCCCGCGCTCGGCGGCCCCCAGGGCGCGCGAGATATGATCGTGGCGCCCGGTTCCGGCTTCGGCTGTTTCTCCGGCGAGTTCCAGATTGCCGATGATGATGGCGAGCAGATTGTTGAAGTCGTGGGCGATGCCGCCGGTAAGCTGCCCGACGACTTCCATCTTCTGGGCCTGGCGGAGCTGGTCCTCGACCACCTTTCTTTCCGTGATGTCGGTAATGAACCCTTCGAGATACGGCTCCCTTTCGGCGGAAACGCGGCAGCCTTGCTCCCACACCCATTTTTCCTCGCCGCCGGCCGTCCGGATTCGATAGGTCAGCTGGTACGGGCGCAATTCCTCAAGAGCGGCCTGCACGTCGCGCCAAACCATATCCTGATCGTCGGGATGGATGATGCTTGCGTAGGCGAGCTTCTTATTGCCGATGAAATCGGCCGGCTCGTAGCCGGTCAGAGCCCGGCACCCGTCGCTGCAGAACACCATCGACCAGTCTTTATCGTTGCGGCAGCGGTACACCATGCCGGGAAGGTTCTTCATGAGCGTCGCCAGCATCCGCTCGTTCTCGGCGAGCTTGTGCTGCGCCGTCTCGCGGGCGGCGACTTGCTGGCGAAGCTCGGCGTTGGCGGCGGCGAGGTCCTGGGCCGAATGCACGCTTTCGCTGATGGCGCGGCCGACGAATATGACCGTCATCAAGGCGCCGATTCCGACGAGCAATGCCGGAATTTCGTTAACGATCGCGGCGCCCGCGATCGGCCAGGCGCTTGGCCCGCCCAAAAGCGTCAGGGTCGCGCGCGCCGTCAAAATGGCGGCGAAGAACGTGAGAAACCACACGCGCCAATCCTTGACGCGCCACCACACGACGAGAGACCAGCCCAGCGCCGCAACGCGGAGGAGCAGCGAAACGATCAGGACCGAAATCATGCTCCCCCTGAGCCTTCACACTACGCGGTGCGGCGGCGCGTTTCGAAGGCGGCGTTCGCCGGGCACCGCATGCATCTTCGGGCCCGGATCGCGGGTGCATGACGCGCCCCGGGTCTCATACTACCGCGACTCCGAGCGCGAAAGTCTTTTCTACGATTTTTTCTTGGGTAACAAGCGGTACGCCGCGCGGCACGGTACTGGGGTATGTTGGCCCGCGGCGTGCCGGAGGTTTGCTATTCGCGCGGACCGCCCTCGCCGCGATAGACGCAACCGGCGGTACAGGTTTCGTGGACCACCAGCTTGGTGAGGCCGGGCAAGCGCGGCTTGACGAGATTCCAAATGAACCGCGCGACGTTCTCGCTGGTCGGGTTGTCGAGTCCCTCGATCTCGTTGAGATAATGGTGGTCGAGGCGCTCGCGCACCGGGTCGTAGGCGGCCTTGATGTCGGCGAAATCCATGACCCAGCCGGTCTGGCTTTCGACCGGCCCGCTCACGTGGACCTCGACGCGGAAGGAATGACCGTGAAGCCGCGCGCATTTGTGGCCCTCCGGCACGTTGGGCAGACGATGCGCGGCCTCGAAGCTGAAGGTCTTGAAGACGTCCAAGCGAGCCCCCCGGAAACGGCTTATGGCAGGCCGAGGAATTTATGCGTCTGCAGGCTCAACCGCCAGCGCGGATGCTCGAGGCAGTAGGCGGCGGCGGCGCGCGTGTTGCCGCCGCGATCGGGCCCATCCATCGGCTGCAGGAAGAAATGACGGAAATCGAGGCCCTCGAACCGGTCGGGACGGACGCCGGGCTGCGGGAACACCAGCTTCAGCTCGTCGCCGGAACATTGGACAAGGGGCGCGTCCGCCTTGGGACTGACGCAGATCCAATCGAGACCGCCCGGCGCTCCGAGCGTGCCGTTGGTTTCGACCGCGACCTCGAAGCCGGCCGCGTGCAGGGCGGAGATGAGCGGCGCGTCGAGTTGGAGAAGAGGCTCGCCCCCGGTGCAGACCACGAAGGCGCGGCGGCGGTCCGCAAAGCGTTCGTCCCAGACGCGCCCCGCCGCCGCCGCGAGATCGGCGGCGGACGCGAACGTCCCGCCGTTCGGTCCGTCGGTGCCGACGAAATCGGTGTCGCAGAAATCGCAGACGGCGGCGGCGCGATCGGCCTCGCGCCCCGACCACAGATTGCAGCCGGCGAAGCGCAGCAGCACCGCGGCGCGCCCGGTTTGCGCCCCCTCGCCCTGGAGTGTCGCGTAGATCTCTTTGACCGTGTAACTCACGCGTTTCTCTCCGATCTAGGGCGTCAAGGCGGCGGCAACGTAGCGCGCCGGGTCTCGAAGCCCGGCCTCGGCGAAGCCTTTGCGGCGCAAGATGCAGGCATCGCAGGTGCCGCAGGCCTCGCCGTTCGCGCCCGGATCGTAGCAGCTGACGGTCAGGCCGTAATCCAGCCCGAGCTTCACGCCCAAGCGGATGATCTCCGCCTTGGTCATGGCGATCAGCGGGGTGCGGATGGAAAAGCGCGTGTCGCCCTCGACCCCCGCCTTGGTCGCCAGATTCGCCATGCGCTCGAAGGCGGCGATGTATTCGGGCCGGCAATCGGGATAGCCGCTGTAGTCCACGGCATTGACGCCGATGAAAATATCGCGGGCGCCGAGCGCCTCGGCCCAGGCCAGCGCGAAGGCGAGGAAGATGGTGTTGCGCGCGGGAACATAGGTGATCGGAATTCCGTGCGAGATTTCGTCCATGCTGCGGCCCTTGGGCACGGCGATGTCGGCGGTGAGCGCGGAGCCGCCGAAGGCGCGAAGGTCGATGTCACTCACCACGTGGCGCACGGCCCCCAGCGCCGAAGCCACGCGGCGCGCGGCGGCGATCTCGGCGGCGTGGCGCTGGCCGTATTGAATGGTGAGCGCATGGCACGCGAACCCCTGCTCGCGCGCGACCGCCAGCACGGTTGCGGAATCGAGCCCGCCGCTCACCAGCACCACCGCCTTTTTTCCCGTCTCGTTCATTGGGTCCGTTAGTGCCTTATCCCGGGCCGGCGCCGCAGGGTAAAATCAGCCGCCATGGCCATGATAGCCACAAGCAGGATGGGGGCGACACCGGCCGCGATCAAGGAGGCGATCCGGGCCCAGGCGCTTGGTTTGGGCTTCGACGCGGTCGGATTCGCCGCCCCCCGGCTCTTGCCGGAGGCCAGGCACGAGCTCGCCGAGTATCTGGCGCGCGGCCTGCACGGCGACATGGGCTGGCTTGCCGCCAATGCGGAGCGCCGCGCCGACCCCTTGGTGCTGTGGCCCGAGGCCCGCTCGGCCATCGTCGTCGCCCTGAATTACGCGCCCGCCGAAGACCCCCTGGGCGCGCTCGAACGACGCGAGCGCGGCACCATCAGCGTCTACGCCCGGGGGCGCGACTATCACCGCGTGATCGGCACGCGGCTCAAGGCGCTCGGGCGATTCATACACGAGACGTACCGGACCGAGGTCAAGGTGTTCGTGGATACCGCGCCGCTCATGGAAAAGCCGCTCGCGGCGCGCGCCGGCGTGGGCTGGCAGGGCAAGCATACGAATCTGGTGTCGCGGCGCTTCGGGTCGTGGCTGTTCCTGGGCGAGGTCCTGACCGCCCTCGACATCGCGCCCGACGCGGCGGAGCAAGACCACTGCGGCTCGTGCCACGCCTGCCTCGACGTATGCCCGACGAAGGCGTTTCCCGGCCCCTACCGGATCGACGCGCGGCGCTGCATCTCCTATCTCACCATCGAGCACAAGGGCCATATCGCCCCGGAATTTCGCGCGGCGATGGGAAACCGCATCTACGGCTGCGACGATTGCCTGGCGGTGTGCCCGTGGAACAAATTCGCGGCGCCGGCGCGCGAACCCGAATTTCTTTCGCGCGCGGAATTGACGGCGCCGAAACTGGCCGCGCTGGCGCGGCTCGATGAGGCCGCGTTCCGCGAGATGTTCGCCGGAACCGCGATCAAGCGCACGGGCCGCGACCGCTTCGTGCGCAACGTTCTGATCGCGATCGGCAACAGCGGCGACGCGCAAGCGGCGCGCGCCGCCGAGGAATTGATCTGCGATCCCTCGCCCTTGGTTCGCGCCATGGCGGTGTGGGCGCTTTCGCGGCTTGTGCCGCCCGGCCGCTTCGCGGCGCTGCACGAATGTCACCAGGCACATGAGAGCGACGCGGCGGTTACGGCCGAATGGCGGCGCGATCCCGCTTCTGCGACAAAATGACGCGATGAATCGCCCGCATAATTGAGTCATTCCAAATGCCCGTTTTCCCCGGCGAGATCGTGAAAGAACAGCCGCGTCAGGCGGCTGCCGCTGCAATTGGAATTAGAACGATTTTATCACGGTGAATGCCGGGTGAATGGCGGCGTCAGAGTCGGTTCACCGCGCGCGGATCACGATAGCTGCGCAACGATCGAACTAAAGGAGTTCACCATGTCATGGATTGATCCCGCCTATTGCGATCTGCGTTTGGGTTTCGAGGTCACCGCTTACGTTTACGTTCGTTGATAGGCCGACGGACGGAGTGAGGGACCGGTTCCCCCTCGAATCGGTCCCTCTTTTTTTCGCCCGCGCCTTCATCGCGCAGCCGAGCGCCGGCGACGAGAGGCCGCATCATGTCTGAAGTTCCCGCGATCGATTCCTCCGAGCGGTTCGAGATCAATCCGCTCTTCATGTTCCGCTGGGAAGAGACCCAGAACGCCTTCGTTTTTCTCTACCCCGAAGGCGTCGTGAAGTTGAACGACACGGCGGCCGAAATCCTGAAGCGCTGTACCGGCGAGGTTACGGTCGCCGACATCGTCCGCGATCTGTCGCGCCAGTACGCCGCCGACAGTCCCGAGGCGGACACAAGAATCGAAAACGGCGTGCGCAATTTCCTCGAGGTGTCCCATGCCAAAGGATGGATCCGCCGTAAGGCTTGACGGCGAGGGAAAGCCGCTGTGGCTGTGCTGCGAACTCACCTACCGCTGCCCGCTCAAGTGCCCGTGGTGCAATAACCCGCTGGATTTCGACGACTACCGCAACGAACTCAGCACCGAGGAGTGGAAGCGCGTCTTCCGCGAGGGCCGCAAGTTGGGCTCGCTCCAGCTCGGGCTCACCGGCGGCGAGCCGTTGATGCGCGACGATATCGTCGAGCTCACGGCCTATGCCAACGAGCTCGGCTACTACACCAATCTCATCACCTCGGGGATCGGGCTCAGCGAGGAGCGGCTCATTGCTCTCAAGGATGCGGGTTTGAAACAGGTCCAGCTTTCCATCCAGTCGTGCGACCGCGAGGTCACCGATACTCTGGTGGGAGCCCGCGCCCACGATCTCAAGCTGGAGGCCGCCCGCATCATCAAGAAGCACGGCTTTCCCATGGTGCTTAACATCCCGGTGGTGCGCCAGAACATCGACAAGGTCCAGGAGTACCTGGACATGGCCGAGGCGCTGAAGGTGGACTACCTCGAGTTTGCCAACGTCCAGTACTACAACTGGGCTGCGCTAAACCGCGATGCGTTGCTGCCCACCCGCGAGCAACTCGAGCGGGCCGAGGCGGCGGTGATGGCAGCCCGCGAGCGCTTGGGCCAGAGCATGACGATCTACTTCGTCATCCCCGACTACTACGCGGGCCGGCCCAAGGCGTGCATGAATGGCTGGGGGGCGATCCATTTCACCATCGCTCCGGACGGGTCCGGCCTACCCTGCCAGGAAGCGCGTATCATCAAAGACATGGGGTTCCCTTCGGTGCGGGATCACGACCTGCAATGGATCTGGCGCGACTCGCCCGCCTTCAACCGGTTCCGCGGCTTCGAGTGGATGAAGGAGCCCTGCCGCAGTTGCGACGATCGGGTCAAGGACTTCGGCGGCTGCCGCTGCCAGGCCTATCTGCTGACGGGCGACGCAAACAACTGCGATCCCGCCTGCGCCAAATCGCCCGATCACCATTTGGTGGAGGAGGCAATCACCGACGCGTTCCGGCCCGGCCGATTCACGAAGCCGCTCGTGCTGCGGCGGCCCCACGCCACCGCGCCTTCCGCCTGAGGGCGATGCGCCTGCCCCACGATTCGGTCGCCGGCACGATTCTGACCGGGCTCGCTCTCACCGCGGTTCTCTTCTTCGTCGTGCGCGCGCTCGCGGGCGCGGGCTGACGGAAGCCTATGCCATGAGCGGGCAGGCCGGCGTCTTCCTCGACCTCGCGCTGCGCTGGACGCATTTCGCGGCTGCGCTCATCTGGATCGGCCACAATTACGTCAACGTCGTGCTGACCCCGCGCTTCGTGCCGATCCGCCCGGCGGATTTCGCGCCCGGCGCGTCGAGCGCGGAACTCGAATCGCGGCTTCGCAAGGAGCACGGCACGTTCCGCTACGCCGCGCTTGTCACCTGGATCGCCGGCGCGCTGATGCTGTGGCGCAGCGGTCACTTGCTGGACGCGGTGATGCTTCACGGCTACGCCGCCGTGATCGGAACCGGAGCATGGATCGCGACGTTCATGGTCCTCAATCTGTTCCTGGTGCTGTGGCCGCACCAGAAGAAGGTGCTGGGCTTGGTTCCCGCCGGCCCCGAGGAGCGCGCGCGTTGCGCCCGCATCACCTTCCTGTCCTCGCGCACCAACACGATTCTATCCATCCCCGTTCTTTTCTTCATGGGCGCGGCGACGCACGGCGCCGCCCTGTTCTGAAGATGGCCCGCGTCTACAACTTCGCGGCCGGCCCTGCGACGATGCCGGAGCCGGTGCTCGCGCGAATCCGCGAGGACATCCCCGATTGGCGCGGCACCGGCATGTCGATCCTGGAGACCCCGTTCACGGGGCAGGCCTTCCGCGATGTGGCGGAGCGGGCGGAAGCGAATCTGCGCAACCTTCTGCGCGCGCCCGCGAATTATCGCATCCTGTTCCTTCACGGCGGGGCGCGCGCCCAATTCGCGATGGTGCCGCTCAATCTTCTCGCGGGCCGCGGCCGGGCCGATTACGTGGAGACCGGCTATTGGGCGAACCGGGCGATCGGCGAGGCCGGGCGCTATTGCCGCGTCAACATCGCCGCGAGCGGCCACGCGACGGGATATTCCCGCATTCCGCCGCAGTCGGAATGGACCCTCGATCCGGCGGCCGCCTACTGCCACATCACGACCAACGAGACGGTGGACGGCATCGAGTTCCATTTCGTGCCCGACACGGGAAACGTGCCGCTGGTCGCCGACATGACCTCGGATTTTCTCGCGCGCCCGGTCGATGTTTCGCGCTTCGGACTCATTTACGCGAGCGCGCAGAAGAACATCGGACCCGCAGGGCTGGCCATCGTCGTCGTCCGCGACGATCTGATCGGCTCGGCCGATGCGCACACCCCCGGCGTGTTCGATTACAAGGTGCAGGGGGAAAGTCATTCGCGCTACAACACGCCCAACACCTTCGCGATCTATGTCGCCGATCTCGTGTTCGAATGGCTGACCGGCCAAGGCGGGCTCGCCGCGATGGAACGGGCGAGCCTGCGCAAGCGCGACCGGCTTTACGGCGTCATCGATTCCGTCCCCTTCTACCGCAGCAAGGCGGAGCCGGAGAGCCGCTCGCGCATGAACCTGTGCTTCTCGCTTGCGGACGCGGCGCTCGACGCTGCATTTCTCACCGAGGCGCAGTATCATGGCCTGGTCAATCTTTTGGGCCACAGGGCGGTGGGCGGGATGCGGGCCTCGCTCTACAATGCCATGCCGCAGGCGGGCGCCGAGGCGCTCGCGGAGTTCATGACGGACT
>DATDPM010000031.1:0-6545 GCA_035292745.1 Alphaproteobacteria bacterium
CCCTTGACCGAGATGATGGCGCTCTCGGTCGTCTTGCTGTCGGTCTTGAAGAACAGGATGCCGTCGATGCCGCGGTCGGCGCCTTTCTTTTTGCCGGCATAGGGCCGGCCGCCGATGGCGCCGACCGCCCACCACTGGAACTGGTACTTGTCGCGCGCCGCTAAATCCCTGGCGTCTTCGAGAGTCTTGGGCGTGCCGTGAACCTCGTATTCGATGCCGGGAAATGCGTCGTTGAGCCGCCGCTCGATCAGGCTGATGGCGAGGCAGGTGATGTCGATGCCGATCCAGCGCCGCCCGAGCTTCTGCGCGGCGTGAACCGCCGTGCCACAACCACAGAAGGGATCGAGCACGATGTCGCCATCATTTGACGAAGCGGCAATAATCCGCTCTAAAAGTTCAAGCGGCTTCTGCGTCGGGTAGCCAAGGCGCTCTTGAGCCTGTGAATTTATGGGAGAGATGTCGTCCCATAGAGTGTCCACTGTCTCGCCCTCGAGTTCATCTAAGTATCGCTTTCGCCGCAGTCGCTTGGTCTTGCCGTCAGGAAAATAGATTCGCCCTTCGCGATCCATGCGCTCCATTGTCTCTCGCGATACAGCCCATCCCTTCTCCGGCGGTTGATACCCCTTATATTCATAGATCAAATTTGGCCTATAGGACGGACTTGTTAAATTGTCCAAGTGATAGCGACGACCATCTTTATCCACATTTGTAAACTTCGTGGAGATGTAATCGGGGTTGTTTTCACGATATTGGCGATTAAATTTTCCGTCCGCCGTCTTTGCGTAAAAGAGAAGGGAATCATGAGTCACGCCAAAGCGGATGGCCTGATTACTTGTTTCTCCGCGTCCGGCTTTTCGCTTCCAAATAATTTCATTCCGAAAATTTGTCGGCCCAAATATACTGTCGAGTAATATCTTCAAATAATGACTCGCCGTTGGATCGCAGTGGAGATAGAGGCTGCCGGTCGGCTTCAGGACGCGGTGCAATTCGAGAAGGCGTACCGCCATCATGGCGAGATAGGCCATCATGTCGTTCTCGCCCAAGAATTGACGCATGGCGCGCAGGAGCGAGGCAGCCTCAGTATTTTCTGACTTCATGACTTGGTCGAAGGCGTATTCCGCCTCTTCGCCCCAATGCCAAGTGTCCTCGAAGGCCTCAATCTGCGCCTGCGACTCGGCCCCGGAGGGCGACTTAAAGAGGATGTTGTAGGTGGCGCTGGAGTTGAACGGCGGGTCGAGATAAACCAAGTCGATGGACTCGCTGGCGATGCTCTCGCGCAGGACCCGTAAATTGTCGCCGTAATAGAGCGCGTTTTTCACCGGCCGGCCCTCAAAACCCTGCACATCCTAACCGTTTTCGGGCGGGCGGCAAGGTGGCGGGGCCGGTTTGAACGGGCGCGGCAAGCCGGGCTGCCTGTCCCCAAAGCGGCCCGGACCTCAATCCTTGTCTTTTCGCGCAAGCGCCTTGGCCGCCGCCGCGACGGCGATCATCAGAGTCATGGGATCGGCCGGCGAAGGGACGAAACCATGTTTCTCGTAGAACCGCTTCGCCCGTTCCGAAATCGCATGCACCAGTATCGCGCGGATGCCCGCGATATCCGCCGCGCCTAAAATCCGCAACACGGCGTCGCGCAACAGCGCCGCCCCGATCCCCCGGTTGTGAAAGGCCTTATCGACCGCGAGCCGCCCGATCACCATGACGGGCAGGGGGTCGGGCATGTTGCGCCTGACCCGGCCCGGCGCCTCCGCATGGGCGACCGCGCCGACGGCCAGGGCGTAGTAGCCGATCACCCTTTTGCCGGCGCGCACGACATAGGTGCGGGACGCGCCGCTTTCTTCGTTCCGCAAGGCGCGGCGGCGCAGCCACTCGTCCAAGGCCGCCTCTCCGGAATCGAAGGCCGCCAGATCATGCGCCGCGCGCAGCCTTTCCGGCGGGCTTATCGCATCGCCGCCGCTCACCGCTCCCACGGCGCCTTGGTCTTCAGCAGCCGCCGCAGCCTGGGATTGGCCGCCGGCGGCTTGTCGAGCATCGCCGCGAAGCGGTCATAGGCCTGCGCGCCGAGCGCGAAATACCGCCGGTCCAGCAGCACGGCCTCCGCCTCGCGGCAGGCCGTTTCCAGCATGAAGTCCGAGCGGTTCCGGCCGAGGGCTTCCGCCGCCCGGTCGATCAGCGCCTTTTGGGTCCGGCTGGCGCGCAAATTGATCGTTTCGCCGCGCGCCGTCCGGCTCTTGGGTTCCGTCCTGGGCATCCAGACCTCCCGTGTATATACAGATCATATACAACAGCGTGCGCACAATGTAAATACGTTTAAGTGCGGGCGGGCCCGCCTTCGCCCTCACCCTCTCCCATTCGATGCGAGAGAAGGGGTCGCGCCGTGCGGCCTCCTCATCCTTCGAGACGGCCGCGTTGCGGCCTGCTCACGATGAGGTCGAAAATTTGGGCGCAGCCGGGACGTCATGAGGCCGGCAGCGAGGCTCTCAGCTACCGCATGACCACGGACAGTTCTCCGTGACGCTTGCGCGTGGGCTTCACGACGATCTCCACGTCCCGGTCCAGCGCCGTCAGAAACTCCATGAGGCACCCGACGGAAAAGTTGCCCGAACGATTCCCCATCACCTCCGCCACCATCCGCTCATAAATTCTCTGCCCGCCCGCGTCGTATGAGACGAATCGGACTCGCTTCACGGACTTGAGCCGCGGCGCTTCGGCGGCCACGGTCTTGAGCGCAACTTCGGCGGCGTCCTTCATCGGATAGCCGAACACGCCGGTCGAGATCGCGGGGAAGGCGATCGAGGTAAGGCGGTTTTCTTCCGCGAGCCTGAGGGCGTTGCGGTAGCAGGCGGCGAGGAGTTCCGCCGAGGGTTCGTCGCGGCCGTAGACGGGGCCCAAGGCATGGATCACGAATTTGTTGGGGAGATTGTGGGCGCCGGTGATGACGGCCTCGCCGGTCTCGATCGGCGCGAGCGGGCGGCATTCTTCCGCGAGGCTGGGGCCGGCTTTGCTATGGATGGCGCCGGCGACCCCGGCGCCGGGCATCAGCATCGCATTGGCGGCGCACACCACCGCATCCATGTCGGGCTGATTGGCGATGTCGCCCGCGACGCATTCGATGACGATGCCGTGGATTTTTTGCGCGGTCATCGCAAAGACCCCCGCGCGCATGATGCGTCGGGCGGGGGTCTCATTTTGCGAAGATTCTGGTCTTCGCGCCCGGAATGATTCCGGGCAAAATCTTGGGCTTTGGATTCGGTCGCCGGTGCCAAGCGGTCGGCAACTCCGGATGAACCCGGTGGGATCATGCTTTTTGCACACCTCCCTCGCTTGTTGACGACAATTCAGCTTCGGACTCTGCGATTTGGCTGTCAAGACGCGGCGGTGCCGCACCCCGGCCGAGCTTGCTGAAAACGCGCCCGCGGGCACGTTTTCTTGACGCAAGCTCCCCGCGAAGGGGAGAGGGAGTGATCGGCGCGCCTACTCCGCCGCGGCGGCCTGTTTCGCCAGATTGCTGTTGCGGTGGGAGTAGGTGAAGTAGATGGCGAGGCCGATCAGCATCCAGATGAGGAAGCGCAGCCACGTCACCCCGGGCAGGCTCAGCATCAGGTAGAGGCAGAAGACGATGCCGAGCAGCGGGATGAGCGGCGAGAACGGCGTCTTGAACGGGCGCGGCAGGTCGGGCTGCGTGACGCGCAGCACGATCACCCCGGCGCACACCATGACGAAGGCGGCGAGGGTGCCGATGTTCACGAGCTCGGCCACGCCTTCGATCGGGGTAAATCCTGCAATCAGCGCCATGGCGGCGCCGCTCACCATGATGACGCGCACCGGCGTGCGCGTCACCGGGTGGACGGCGGCGAACACGGGCGGCAGCAGCCCGTCGCGGGAGATCGCGAGGAAGATGCGCGTCAGGCCGAAATAGAGAACCAGCATCACGGTGGTGAGTCCGGCGATCGCGCCCACCGCGATCACGCCGCCGGCGATCCGGTGGCCGACGCGCAGCAAAGCCTCGGCGACCGGCGAGGCGCCGTTGAGCGTGCCGTAGGGCACGATGCCGGTGAGCAGCCCCGAGACCACGATATAGAGGACCGTGCACAGGGCGAGCGAGGCGAGGATGCCGGTGGGGAGGTCCTTCGCCGGGTTGCGCGCCTCCTCGGCGGCGGTGGAGACGGCATCGAAGCCGATGTAGGCGAAGAAGATCAGGGCCGCGCCCTTCATCACCCCGCCCCAGCCGAAGGGCATGAACGGCGTCCAGTTGATGGGGTCCACGTTGAACACGGCGACGCCGATGAACAGCGCCAGCACGGCCAGCTTCACCGCCACCATCGCGGCGTTGAAATGGGCGGAAACCTTGACGCCGACGGCGAGCAGCACGCCCAGGCACAGGATGACCAGGGCGGCGGGCAGGTTTATGAGGCCGGGAACCGGATCGAACGGCCCGTGCAACAGATGCGGCGGGATGGGAAAGCCCATGGAAGTGAGCGCGTCGTTCATGTAGCTGGCCCAGCCGAGCGCGACGGTGGGCACCGACACCCCGTATTCCAGCAGCAGATCCCAGCCGATGACCCAGGCCATGAGCTCGCCCAGCCCGGCATAGGCATAGCCGTAGGCGCTGCCGCAGCCGCCGATGGCCGAGGCCAATTCCGCGTAGGCGAGCGCGGCGAAGGCGCAGGCCGAGCCGGCCATGACATAGGAGAGGACGATGCCGGGGCCGGCCCTGGTTGCCGCGGCATGGCCGGTGAGGACGAAGATACCGGCGCCGATGATGCAGCCGATGCCGAGCACGGTGAGGTCCACCGGCCCCAGCACGCGCCGCAGCTTTCCTTCATGGATGAGATCGGCGTTGATCGCCTTGGTGCGGAACAGGTTCATCGCGGGCCCTGCCTGGTTTCAGCGAAAGAGGGGCGAACGGTTCTCGTTGTCGGTCTCTCGGTAACTTGGGGCAGCGCCACGCCGGCCGCATGGGGGTTTGGTAACGCCTTGATTCTGGCCGCGGCCAGACTAAACCGGGCGGGCGCAAGGCGCAACCGGCGCGGGTTTCGGCCGATCGGCCGGGGAACGAGGCGGATGCGAAAGTCAAGCGGGGTTTCGCGCGCAAAGACCCTCCCGCGCGGCGCGCGCGTGGGGTAAAATTCCACGCGTCAGGAGAGGGCCGCAAGAGCCTATGTCGAAGATCATCGGGAGCGTCGGCGAGGTGGCCCTCGACTGGGGGCTCGAGCCGTGCCTGCTCAACGTCTCGCTGTTCGGCTACGCCTATGTGGAGTGCCTGAGGTCCACGGTCGAATCCAGCGACCGGGCCAAGATCCAGGCCGGGGCCGCCTATACCCGCGAGCGGCGGGTCGTGCTCAATGCAGCCCTTCTGGTGCGCGGGCGCGAGCGGGACCGCAACTCGACCTTCCTGCACGAATGCGCCCATATCCTCGCCGACCTGCGCTTCGGGCGGAACTGCCGCCACGACCGGCGCTGGGAGCAGGTGATGGAGATGCTGGGCGAAGAGCCCAACGTCCGCCACCGCATCGACTACATCTCGGCCGCGGCCCATGCGGTCGAGACCTGGCTGTGCGACAACTGCGGCGAGCGCTATCACTTCGTCCGCCCGCCCCGGCGGCGCATCAAGGACTGCTATTGCCGCCCCTGCGGCCCGCGCCGCGGGCAGCTGCGCATCGAGAACGCGGTTGGCGCCCTGGCGCGGTGAGCGGCGCGCGCGGTTCCGCAACGGCCCGCGCGGCCGAGGGCGTGCCGGGATGGCGTGAATAGGCGCGCACGAAGGCGCAGGAAGGCTTGTTTTTCCGGCGTTCCGGGCCAATTGTAGTCCCTGGCCGGCACACAAGGCCAAGGAGCCATCTCATGCCCGCAGGGCAATCACGGCGCGAAGCGGCGCCGGGGCGGCGTTTTCTTCCTCTGCTCGCCGCGGCGTTGTTAATCTTTGGGGCCGGCACCGCCTTTGCCGGCGAGGCCATCGGCGCGGCGGTGGCCGGGAAGGTGGCCATCGAGGGTTACGATCCGGTCGCCTATTTCGCCGACGGGCGCGCCGCCGCCGGGTCGGACAAATTCGAATATGAGTGGAACGGGGCGACGTGGCGCTTCGCCAGCGCCCAGCACCGCGACACCTTCGCCGCCAACCCGGAAAGATACGCGCCGCAGTACGGCGGCTATTCCGCCTACGGCGTCTCGCTCGGCAGCATCGACGCATCCGACCCCAGGATCTGGAGCATCGTCGAGGAGAAGCTTTACCTGAACGCCTCGAAGGAGGTGCGGGCGCAGTGGCTGGCCGCGGTCCCGAGCTACATCGGCACCGCCAACGGCAAGTGGCCGAATCTGGAATCCGGTCTGACCCAGCAATAGACGGCCCAAGAAACGCACGCCCTGGCCGCTGCATTTCACCGCGCGGCGCTCACGAAAATCTCACGGGGAGTTTATTTCCCCGCTTTCCCGCCTGCTCCTATCCTCACGCCCACACACAGGGATAAAGGAGCCATCGTCATGTCCAGGATTCAGCCCGCGCGCGTCGGCCTCGGCAAAGTCGCGCGCGGCATCGTGCTGGCCGCGGC
>DATDPM010000032.1:0-3002 GCA_035292745.1 Alphaproteobacteria bacterium
AGGGCAACCGCCGTCGGGATCATGCCGAGCAGGACGATGGGAACCGTGGGCAGCGCCACGACCATCGAGACCGCGAGCAAGCCGAAGCCCATGACCAGCAGCACGGAAGCGTTGGAGCCGTCCCGCCTTGCCGCGGCCCGCCGCCTTCCGCTTTGATCCGCCGTGCCCGGCGCCGGCTTGGCCGGTTTGCCCTGATAGGCCGGCACGGCCGGTCTCACCGGCTTCACCGGCGCGGCCGGTTTGCCCGTTCGACGGCGTGGGGGCGGCAGATTCCTGAGTGTCGCCATCGCGCTAACCGTGACGCATCACGAACAGGACGGCGACCACACCCAGCGCCACCGCCGCGGAAACGATCGTCGCGATTCGGCCCGCCAGCCTCTCGGCCCGACGGTCCAGCGCAGCGCCTTCCGCGGAAAGGCGGTCGATTTCGGCTTCCGCCGCGGCGAAGGCAGCGAGCGCCTGTTGGTAGCCCTGCTTGTCGCGCTCGCGCTGTGCCTTGTCGTCGACGAAATTGAGGATCTCGACCAGGCTGCCCTTCTTCATGACGCGTTGGAGCTGCTCGTGAAGCTCTTTGCGGAGCGCTATCCCGTAATAACCGTCGATCACCACTTCGGCGAGTTTCCCGAGCCACGCCGCGAGTTGCGGCAAATGCGGCGGCCCGAGCTTCCACTGCATGACCGCGAACGCGCGCATCGCGCCCAAAATCGCCTTGGTCGGCTCGTTCCGGTTGGCGATGGCTTCGACGTGATCTTCGGCCCCTTGACGGAAGCGGGCGGCGATGAAAGCGGCGATGTGGCGGTCGATCGGGAAGGATGGGCGGTCGCGGGACCCCGCCACGGTTTCAAGCGCCGGAAGCAGGCTTTCGGCATCGACGACGTAGAGCGATTCGATGGCGGGCGACAGGCACGGCAGGGACGAATTGAGCTCGTAAAGGCAGCGCTCCACGCCGGAGCCCGGTGCGGTGCGTTTCATGATGTACCGCAGGCGGTCCACCGTTTTGACCGCCGTGCGCGAGTCCGGCCCGTCGCCATACCGATTATTGATCCAATAGAGCGGAAGGTCGGAGGCGATAAGCTGTGCGAAGGCCTGCGCGCCGTTGGGGTCGCGCTGCAGGCTGTAAAGCATCGGGCCAAGCCCATCGAGCGTGGCGGCAATATTCTTGAAGCGAAGCGGACCCTTGGGGTCGAGCATCATGCACATGCGGCCGGCGAACAGGCCTTCCGCCACTTGGCCGCCCTCGCTGCCGCCCCAGGCCACAACCTCGGCCACGGCGGCCGCGGTCTTGCCGTCGCCGACGGAACGCCCGACCCAGGCTTCAAGATCGCCGTTGCACACCGCCTGGCCCACGGCCGCCCAGTTGCTGGCCATGGCATGGGCGAGTCCGCGGCATGAGAAATATTCGGCCCCCGCAAACGGAAAGCCGCGGCCGGCGCGCGGCGGAACGCTGGGCTGGATCGGACTCAAGCGCCGCCCGTCCAGCCATAGCGCCAGATCCTGAAGGCTCCAGCGCTCCTTGAGATCGTCGGCAAGCAAGCCCCGGATCGGTTCGCGCAACGTCTGACTCAGGCGGTGGTGCGCCGCGAGCGCGGCATAGGATCCCTTCTCGATCTTGGCGGCGATGAGATCATGGTCGCTGACTCCGGCGACCGGGTTGATGCCGAGAGCCAGCACCAGGAGCGTGGCGCCCACCGCGTAAAGATCGTCCGCCGTCGAACCGGGACCCCGGCCCATGGGGTGCGTCATGCCGTTCTCGATGGTTTCGAACAGCGCCGAATTGGTCGAGCCTGCGGGCATGATCGCGCAATCGCCAAGCGTGATCTGGCGCATCGCGGCATCCTTGAAATACATGTTGTCGGGCCGGATCGCCCGGTGCGCGATGCCGCGCGCGGATAATTCAGCGAGTCCGACCACCAAGGGCCGAATGACGCCTTCGATGAGCGCGTCTTCCGACATCGGCGTAATGGGCTCGGAAAGCGAGGGCATGATCCGGCTCCCGCCGGGCTGGGTATAGAGGATGGCAAAACGCCGCGCGCCGCCGTTGCCGTATTCGATCGGGGCCCAGCGATAGGCGCGGAGCAGTGCCGGGCAATCGACCGAGCGAAGCGAGGGCAGGATGTCGCCGCGCGGCGGAAAGCGGTCGTGGGCGACAAGCGCCATCAGGCTTTCCCGCGCCCCCTTGGTGTCCACCACGTTGTAGGCGCTGGTAAAAGCCGTGTCGAACATGGGAAGCGGCTGGCTGAGTTGGATTTCGTAACGGTCGAGCGTGACCGGCGGCAGTTGCGCGCCGCCCTCGCCCGCGCGACGGGCGCGGGGCGGTAAGGCCTCTTCCTCGGTAAGCCGTTCTACTTGGGACATAAGCCCCTTCCGGATAAAGAAGTCTTTAACCGTAAAAGGTTTTCAAATGATTGATTAACCCCAAAAAGGTTTTCAAATGATTGATATTTCTTGCCGTAGCGGGCTGGTCCGCAGTCCGGGGCAGCCAAACCGGGGGACGGACCCGCCTTGCCGGCGGCCGCCGGCTCAATCGGCGAAGGGGTCGCGGACCAGGATGGTGTCGTCGCGCTCGGGGCTGGTGGAGAGCAGCGCGACCGGGGCCTCGATCAGCTCCTCGATGCGGCGGATGTATTTGATCGCCGCGGCAGGGAGCTCGGCCCAGGACTTGGCGCCCCGGGTACTTTCGGACCAGCCCGGGATCGCCTCGTAGACGGGCTCGATCGGGGCTTCGGCGGGGAGCCCCGCCGGCAGGTGGTCGAGGCGCTGGCCCCGATACTTGTAGCCGACGCAGATCTTGAGCTCGTCCATGCCGTCCAGCACATCGAGCTTGGTGAGGGCGATGCCGTCGATCCCGCCCACCTTCACCGCCTGGCGGACCAGGACCGCATCGAACCAACCGCAGCGCCGCTTGCGGCCCGTGACCGTGCCGAATTCGCGCCCGCGCTCGCCCAGGCCCTGGCCGACGGCATCGTGAAGCTCGGTCGGGAACGGCCCGCTGCCGACCCGGG
>DATDPM010000033.1:0-22264 GCA_035292745.1 Alphaproteobacteria bacterium
GAGCCGGGAAGCCTTGCGATCACCGCCTCGCTCCCGAAACCGTCCGCGACCTGCCCCAAGCAGCGGTGGGTGTGGAATTGACGGCCGTCGAAGCTGACGATGCCCGCCGCCTCCTGGCCGCGGTGCTGAAGCGCGTGCAGGCCGAGCGCGGTCATCGCCGCGGCGTCGGTCGCGCCGAAGATTCCGAACACGCCGCATTCTTCGTGCAGCTTGTCGTCGGCGAAGGGGTCGGTTGTCAGCATTCGCGGCCCCGTCATCGCTCGCCGGTGCTTTGCATGAGGCGCTCCATGTCGCTCCGCTCCTGCGCGCTGTAGCCATCGGGCGATCCGGGCTTGGCTTCCGGCAGTTTGGGAGTGGCCAGCGCCTCGACGCTCCTGATTCCGCCGGTCCAGGGCACCGGGCCCGCGGACTTGGCCGGAAGGTTGGCGGCGATCTCGGCGGGCAGCAGGCTTTGCACGATGCCCGAGGCCCATTCGATCACGGGGCGCAAGCGGGCCTCGCGCAACCAGTTCGGCTGCTCCTCGGGCTTGTCCCACGTGGCGGCGAGCGGGATATAGGCGGCGGCGACGATCAGCACGGCCGCGACGAGCCCGGCCAGGAACCCGAGCGAGCGGTCGAGCGCGTTGAGCCGGCTCGTGCGGATCCACCCGGTGACGACCGAGCTCAGCATGAACAGGAAGATGAGGCTGACGATGAAGATGCCGGCGCCGACCGCGAGATCGGCCAGGAACTGGTTGGCGATGATGTCGCGGTTCTTGAGCCAGGCGGCCGCCGAGGGCTCGATGAAGGGGTAGCCGTAAAGGGTGGCGAAGATCGCGCCGACCCAGCACGCCAGCCACAGCCCGCCCTTGATGAAGCCGACGCTCAAGCCCATGAGGCCGGTCACCAGAATGAAGGCGAGGATTCCCAGGTCGAACGCGTTAATGGCGGCGATCTCCCGTCTTGGTGGCGGAAAACTTGCCGGCGCCGCGGCTGTGGCCGCCGCCGGAAAGAACATCGACGAGGTCTAGCAAATGACCGATTTCGCGGATCTCCGGCGGCCCTGCGCGCTTCGGGGCGGCATCTTTGGCCGGCGGCGTGAGCGCCCGCGTGAATCCGAGCTTGGCCGCTTCCTTGAGCCGGGTTTCCGTTTGGCTCACCGCGCGTACTTCGCCCGCCAAGCCGATCTCCCCGAACACCACCGTGTCGGGTGGAACCGGCGCATCGAGCCTGGAAGACACGAGCGCCGCCGCCACCGCCAGATCCGCGGCCGGCTCGGTGATGCGAAGCCCACCGGCCACGTTTAGGTATACATCCTGGGCCGCAAAAGCAAGGCCGCAGCGCGCCTCGAGAACCGCCAAAACCATGGCAAGACGGGCGGAATCCCAGCCCACCACGGCGCGCCGGGGCGAGCCTAAAGGCGAGGGGGCGACGAGCGCCTGGATCTCGACCAGCAGGGGCCGCGTGCCCTCGATCCCGGCGAACACCGAGGCCCCGGTCGCGTTTTCGGGACGCTGGGCGAGGAACAGCTCGGACGGGTTCGCGACCTGCTGCAGGCCGCCGTCGGTCATGGCGAAAACCCCGATCTCGTCGGTCGGGCCGAAGCGGTTTTTCACCGCGCGCAGGATGCGGAACTGGTGGCCGCGCTCGCCCTCGAAATAGAGGACCGTGTCCACCATGTGCTCGAGCACGCGGGGCCCGGCGATCATCCCTTCCTTGGTGACGTGGCCGACCAGCAGCACGGTCATGCCGCGCCGCTTGGCGAGCCGGATGATCTCGGACGCGCAGGCGCGCACCTGGGCGACGGTGCCGGGCGCCGATTCGAGGCCGTCGAGATACATGGTCTGGATCGAATCGATGACCACGACTTCGGGGCCGTCGGCCACGTCGAGCGCGGCGATGATGGCGGCGATGTCGGTGGCGGCGGCCAGCTGCACCGGAGCGCGGGACAGATCGAGACGCCCGGCGCGCAGCCGAACCTGCTCGACCGCCTCCTCGCCCGAAACATAGGCCGCACGCGCCCGGGAACTGAGCGATGCCGCGACCTGCAACAGAAGCGTGGATTTGCCGATGCCGGGATCGCCCGCGATCAGCACGGCCGAGCCGCGCACCAGGCCGCCGCCGCACACCCGGTCGAATTCGGCGATCCCGGTTTCGAGACGCTCGGGCGCGGGGGCGCTGCTTTCCAGGGGGGTGAAGGCGATCTTCTTGGCGCTCGCGGCGCGGCGGGCTTTGCCCAAGGGCGGCGCCTCGCGCGCGATCTCTTCGACCAGGCTGTTCCAGGCGCCGCACGATTCGCAGCGCCCGCCCCATTTCGGGGCGGCGGCGCCGCATTGCTGACAGACATAACGCAGCGCCAGTTTCGCCACGCGCACCTCCTTGCGGGCGCTAGTGCCGCACCGCCATTTTGATCGGACCTTCGGCCTTGCCGTGAATGAATTGGTCGACGTAGGCGTTGCCGGAATTCTCCAAGCTCGATACCGGCCCGTCCCAGATGATCCTGCCTTCGTGGATCATGGCGACGCGGTCCGCGATCTTGCGCGTGCTCGCCATGTCGTGGGTAATCGAAAGCGCGGTCGCGCCCAGCTTGCGCACGCAATTGACGATGAGACCGTTGATCACGTCGCCCATGATCGGGTCGAGGCCGGTCGTCGGCTCGTCGAAGAAGATGATTTCGGGCCGGGCCGCGATCGCGCGCGCCAAAGCGACGCGCTTCTGCATGCCGCCCGAAAGCTCGGCCGGCCACAGCTCGCCGACTTCCGGGCCGAGGCCGACGGAGGCGAGCGTTTCGATGGCGATCTTCTTCGCCTGCTTGCTCTCCATGCCGCGGCCCTGGATCAGGCCGAAGGCGACGTTCTGCCACACGGGCAGGGAATCGAAGAGTGCGGAGCCCTGGAACAGCATGCCGAATTTCGACAGCACGTGCTCGCGGGCGTTGCGCGAGATGCCGACCGTTTCCTCGCCGTCGATCTTGATGCTGCCCGAATCGGGCGTCAGCAGTCCGATGATGCATTTGATGAGGACCGACTTGCCGGTTCCCGAGCCGCCGATCACCACCAGCGATTCGCCCGCGCCGACGTCGAGGTTGAGGCCGGCCAGGACCTTTTTCGGCCCGAACGACTTGTGCAGGTCGCGCACGCTGATTTTGACGCCGCGCTCGCTCATCTCGAAAAGAACAGTTCGGTGATGATGTAGTTGAAGCACAGAATGAGGACGGAGGCGGACACCACCGCCGTCGTGGTGGCGGCGCCAACGCCCTGCGCGCCGCCGCGCGAATTGTAGCCGCTGTAGCAGCCCATCAATGCCACGATGAATCCGAACACGGCGGCCTTCACCAATCCGGAGATGACGTCGATGTTCTCCAGATAGTCGAACGTATTCTTCAAATAGGCCGCCGGGTTGAAGCCGAGCTTATAGGTGCTGACCACGAACCCGCCGAACACGCCGATGACATCGGCGACCAGCACCAGCAGCGGCAGCATGGTGAGGCCGGCGATGAGGCGCGGCGCCACCAGATATTTGAGCGGATTGGTCGAGAGCGTGGTGAGCGCGTCGATCTGCTCGGTCACGCGCATGGTGCCGATCTCGGCCGCCATGGCAGCCCCGATGCGGCCCGCGACCATGAGCCCGGCCAAGACGGGGCCGAGCTCGCGCGTCATGGAGAGCACGACCACGGTGGCGATGGCGCTTTCCGCCTCGAACCGGGAGAAGCCGGTGTAGCTTTGCAGCGCCAGCACCATGCCGGTGAAGATGGCGGTGAGGCCGACGACCGGCAGCGAGTAATAGCCGATGTCCACCATCTGCCGCAGGATGAGCCGCGGATAGAAGGGCGGCACGACGCAGTAGCTGACGGCGGCGCCGGTGAACAGGGAGAGACGCCCGGTAGCTTCCAGGAAGGAGAGGAAGACCCGGCCGATGGCGGCGACGAAATTCATGGATCAGCCGCCCGCTGTTTCGAGGTCGCCCTCGTAGCGCCGCAGGATGCGGGGGCCGAAGCCGGTCAGGATGTCGTGGCCGATGGTGCCGGCCTCGCCGGCCAGGTCGTCCACCGTGTGATGTTCGCCGATGAGCTCGACCAGCGCGCCCGGATGCGCGAGCGCGGCGGGCACGTCGGAGACATCGAGGGTGATGAGATCCATCGAAACGCGTCCCACGACCGGCACCCGGATTCCCCCGAGGAAGGCGCTGCCGCGGTTGCTGAGCGAGCGCAAATAGCCGTCGGCATATCCCACAGGAATCGTGGCGATGCGCCCCCGCCTTGCCACGCGGAAGCCGGCACCGTAGCCAACGGTCATAGGGCTGTCAACGTCACGGACCTGGAGAATGGGGGCCTCCAGCCGCAGCACTTGGGCCAGCGGGTTGGGGGCCGATTCCATCGGCGCGAGGCCGTACAGCGCGCCCCCCGCGCGCACCATGTCGAAGTGGTATTCGGGCCCCAAAAAGACCCCCGCCGAATTGGCGAGGCTGGCGGGTGACGCGGGCAGCCGGGCGCGGGCGGCGCGGAAATCGGCAAGCTGGCGCGCATTGATCGGATTGCCCGGCTCGTCCGCGCAGGCCAAGTGGCTCACGATGCAGGCAAGCGTGACGCCGTTCAGCCGCTCCGGCTCGTTCGCCAATGTTTCGACTTCCTCCGGCGGGAGCCCGAGGCGCGACATGCCGGTATCGATATGGATCGCCGCCGGCAGCGGCCAGTTGTCGCGGACGAAGGACGCCCAAAGCGCGATCTGGCCGAGGTCGTTCAAAACGGGGATGAGATCGTAGCGCGCGAACTCGCCAAGCGGCTCCGCCCACGGGCCGTTCAAGACATAGATGCGGGCGTCGGCCGCGAGCCGGCGCAGCGCCACGCCTTCCTCGGCGCCGGCGACGAAGAAGTCGCGGCAACCCAAGCCGTGAAGCAGCGGCGCGATGGCGGCAAGCCCCAGGCCGTAGGCATCGGCCTTGACCACGCAGCCCATGCGCGCGCCCGAGAGCCTGGATTCGACGAAACGGAAATTGGCGGCGATCTTGCTTAAGCTCACCGTCAGCACGGCCCGCGTGCCCGCAGGGGCACCGGGCGGCGCGGCGGAAGCAGGCCGCGCCTGCTCAGTCCCGGACATCGGGAAGGTGATCGTCCGCGGCGTGGTCCGAGAACTTGGTCGTGCTGCCGTCGAAGTGCAGGAACACCTTGCCGATCGGGCCATGGCGCTGCTTGGCGATGATGAGCTCGGCGAGGTTGTAGACCTTGCTCATTTCGTCCCGCCATTTGAGGTGCTGGTCCGTGCCTTCCTTCGGCTCGCGGCGGCGGATGTAATACTCTTCGCGGAAGATGAACATGACGACGTCGGCGTCCTGCTCGATGGAGCCGGATTCGCGAAGGTCGGCCAATTGCGGCCGCTTGTCGTCGCGCTGCTCGACCGCGCGCGACAATTGCGACAGCGCCAGCACCGGCACGTTCAGCTCTTTCGCCAGGGCCTTCAGGCCGCGCGTGATCTCGGAGATTTCCAGGACGCGGCTGTCGTAACGGGTGCCGGGGGTGGGGGTCGCCAGTTGCAGATAGTCGATGACGACGAGCCCGAGCCCGTGCTGGCGCTTCAGCCGGCGCGCGCGGGTGCGGATCGCCGAGATCGAGAGCGCCGCGGTGTCGTCGATGAACAGCGGGATGCGCGACAGCTCCGCGCTCGCCTCGACCACGCGCTGGAAGTCGCGGTCCTTGAGGTCGCCGCGCCGGATCTTTTCCGACGGGAGGCCGGCCTCTTCGGCCAAGAGGCGGGTGGCCAGCTGCTCCGCCGACATTTCGAGCGAGAAGAATCCGACCACGGCCCCGTCTTCGGCCACCGGGCGGCCCATCTCGTCGCGCCCCTCGCGGTATTGCTTGGCGGCGTGGAAGGCGATGTTGGTGGCGAGCGCCGTTTTACCCATGGAAGGCCGGCCGGCCAGAATCACCAGATCGGAGCGGTGGAGCCCGCCCAGCAGCTTGTCGAGGTCGGTCAACCCGGTCGCGACCCCGGTGAGCCGGCCCTCGCGCTTGTAGGCGACCTCGGCCATGGCGATGGCGCTTTGCAGCGAGGATTCGAAGGATTTGAACCCGCCCTCGTACTGGCCGGTGGAGGCGAGGTCGAACAGGCTCTTCTCGGCCGATTCGATCTGGTCGGTGGCGGGAAAATCGAGGTCGTGCTGATAGGCCTTGTTCACCATGTCCTGGCCCAGCCCGATGATCTGGCGGCGCAGGTAACGGTCGTGAATGGTGCGGGCATAATCGACGGCGTTGATGACGGTGACGACCGAGCCGACCAGCCGGACCAGGTACTTCTGGCCGCCGATTTCAGCCAACCCCGCGTCGGACTCGAAGAAATTCGAGAGCGTCACGAGGTCGGCGAGCTGGCCGCGGCGCACCAGCTTGCCGATGGCTTCGAAAATGCGGCCGTGAATCGGCTCGGCGAAATGCTCGGGGCGGAGGAATTCCGAGACCCGCTCGAAGGCGAGATTGTTCTCGATGATGGCGCCCAGCAGGGCTTGTTCCGCCTCGTAGTTATGGGGCGGGGTGCGATAGCCTCCCGGCGGCGCGGTGTCGAGGTCGCGCAGCGCCGTGATCTTCGATGCCGTTTGGTTTGTATCTGTCGCCATGGGTGAGTCGGGACATTACAGAAAACGCCAGTCGAAAATCGATACCAATCTTCGTCGGGCGCCGGTCGCCCACAAGAAAGTTGAACACAGCCTGGGAAGAACGGGGATAAGCCGCGTGCGCTGCAACCTATTCGGCGGCGGCGACGCTCCGGGCGGGACGGCCGCGGTCGAAATCGGTGATGTAGTCGCGCGTGAACGGCACGGCATCCTGGCGCTTCGCCAGCTGCATCTGGAACACCATCATGCCCTGGTGGCGGAAGCTCATCTCGCTGGCCGCCAGATAGAGCTCCCACATGCGGCAGAAACGCTCGTCATACAGGCGCCTGATCTCGTCGCGGTTGGCCTGGAAGCGGCGCTGCCACTCGCGCAGCGTGTCGGCGTAATGCAGGCGCAGGATCTCGATATCGGTGATGACCAGCCCGGAACGCTCCACCGCCGCCGCCACATCGGACAGCGCCGGGATCTCGCCGCCCGGGAAGATGTACTTGCGGATGAAGGGGTTGGTGGGGCCGGGCGGGTCGGTGCGCCCGATCGAATGCAGCAGCATCACGCCATTGTCGGCAAGCAGGCCGCGGACTTTCTTGAAAAATTCGCCGTATTGGGGCCGGCCGACATGCTCGAACATGCCGACCGAGACGATGCGGTCGTATTTTCCCGCGTCCTCGCGGTAGTCGCGCAAATGGAACCGCACGCGGCCCTTCAGCCCCGATTCCGCCGCGCGCCGCTCGCTGACCTTGTGCTGCTCGGCGCTCAAGGTGACGCCGGTGACGTCGGCGTCCGCCAGCTTGGCGAGATAGAGCGCCAGCCCGCCCCAGCCCGAGCCGATGTCGAGCACCTTGAGCCCCGGCCTATCGAGGAGGAGCTTGGCGGCGATGTGACGCTTCTTGTTGTCCTGCGCGGTCTCCAGACTGTCGCGCGGGTCGCGGAAATAGGCGCAGGAGTATTGGCGGTCGCGATCGAGGAAGAGCTCGTAGAGCTCGCCGGAAAGATCGTAATGGTGCGCAACGTTGCGGCGCGCCCGTCCGATCGGATTGTATTGGCCGAAAATCCTGCCCTGGCGCCACAGCCAGAACCCGAACATCACCACCGGATGGCGCTCCACATGCGCGTAATTGCGCATGATGACCTCGACCATGTCCTCGACGTCCCCATCCTCGACGTCGAACTGGCCGTTCATATAAGCCTCGGCCATGGCAAGCGGCGGGTTCAGCGCGAATTTCAGGCCGAAGGATCTGTGCACGCGCACGGTGCAGCGTGGCCGCGAGCCGTCGCCGATGAGGTGTTCCTCGCCGCGATTGTCGATCAGCCGTAGCGCCTCGTCGCGCACCACGAACCGAAGAAAATTGGCGAAAAGCACCCCGGCCTCGCGCTTGTCCCTCGAAATCGCGCTCTCGCCTTTCCGCCGGGCGAGCCCGCGGATAAGAGTTTAGATCAGTACCGCAGTACTTTGGTAGAGGGGGGAGGGTCCAAACAGGCCCTTCGCGGCCGCCGCCGGGCAGCCGGCGGACGCCGGCTGGCGGCGGCAGTTAAGAAGCCTAGTCCGATTCGGCCTTGGGTTCCGCGGGCGCCTCGAAGGCGGTGTCGGCGCCGGGCGCCAATTCCGCCTGCTGCTTCTTGCGGCGCTTGGGCTTGGCGGCGGCTTCCTCTTCCGGCTCGGGCTCGGGCGGGGCGGATGCGGCCGTGGCCTGAGCCTCGGCTTCTTCCTCGGATTTGGCGACGTTGACGCTGACGGTGGCGGCCACCTCGGGATGCAGCGCCACGCGCACCGGGTAGATGCCGAGCGACTTGATCGGGGTGGCGAGGTTGACCTGCCGGCGCTGGACGGAGAAGCCCGCCGCGACCAAGGCGGCGGTGATGTCGCGCGTCGTGACGGAGCCGTAAAGCTGGCCGCTTTCCCCCGCCTGGCGGAGCACGACCACTTTTTGGCCGTCGAGGCGCTTGGCGGCTTCCTCGGCGTCGCCGCGCTGGGCGACATTGACGGACTCGAGCTGCACGCGCTGCGATTCGAAATATTTGAGGTTCTCGGCGGTCGCGCGCAACGCCTTCTTCTGCGGCAGCAGAAAATTGCGGGCGAAGCCGGGCTTCACCTTGACGACGTCGCCCATCTTTCCCAGCCGCTCGATTCGTTCGAGCAAGATTACGTCCATGCTTCTAACCCTCCTTGTCCACCGCGTCGCGCAGCCAGCGCGCGCGGAAGTCAACCCACTGATCGATCAAACCCAGCACCGCAATCAAGACAACCGGCCACCCGAAGGCCGCCGTAAGACCGTAGAACACGACGAGCGCCACCGTTCCCGCGCCCGATTTTCGCACCAGGGCGTGCACGACGCCAAGCCCCGCGAAGAAAAACGGCACCCCCAGCACCAGGAATGCGTTGGCGCCGAAGAACCCGGCCGGGCCGCCCAAAAGCGCCAAGGCGGCGCAGCCGGCCAACGCCAGCGGCAGCCAGTGAGGCAGCGTCAGCGCCTCCATGCGCGCAGACGGGCGCAACGCCCGTCCGAACCGGGCCAGCAACGCCTGGGCCGCGATGCCATTTCCCGCGACCAGCAGCGTCCAACCGGACAACGCGATGCCCGGAACCACCGGCGCGATCGCCGTGGCGAAGGCCTCGATGCGGGTGGACTCCGCGTTCGGGTAGAGGCGCGTCAAAACCTGGAGCGTCGATTCGCGGACCACGGCCGCCAGGCCGCCCTCCGTTCCCGAAAAGACCAGCATCGCGGCCAGCAGCAACGCGAGCGCTATTCCGGCAAGCCAGGTGATCAGCAGTCCCGGCGGATACCATTCCACATCCTCTTTCGACTCTTCGGCGCGCCGCCACAACAGCGCTTGGCGCGAGAGCACGACGACCGGGGCCGCGGTCGTCATGGCAAAATTCAAGGCAGCCTCGGCGCCGCCCGCAAACAACACCGGGATCACGCCCGCGACACCCGCCACCACCGCCGCCCTGGTGCCGAGCCCGAGGCCGGCCAGGAACAGCGGCAGCTCCATGAAGAGCGCCAGGCCGAGCACGCCGCCGAGCGCCCCGACGTAAAGCAATCCGCTCAAGGCGCCGCCGCCGATGGCGGCCAACATGTTCCTGGACATGGCCGACCGCGGTGCCGCGCCTGAAGGTCGCGGCTAACCCGTGGTGTAAGGCAAAAGCGCCAGGAAGCGCGCACGCTTGATGGCGCGGGCCAGCTCGCGTTGCTTCTTCGCCGAAACCGCCGTGATGCGGGAAGGCACGATCTTGCCGCGCTCGGACAGGAATCGCTGCAGCAGCTTGACGTCCTTGTAGTCGATCTTCGGCGCCTTGGGTCCCGAGAACGGGCAGCTCTTGCGGCGGCGGAAGAACGGCCGCCGTGCCGGGCCGCCCGCGCGCGGAGGCCCGCCGGCCCCGCCGCCCGTGCGCTCGCCGCGTGGCTCGTAGGTTCTCATGCCTCGTCTCCCTTTACCTCGTCACGCGCCGGCCGCTCTCCGTTGCCGGCGGACGGCAACTCCTCGACCGCGCCGCCTTCCTCGCCCTCGGGCCCGCCGAAGCGCCGCTCGCCGCCGCGCCGCGGCCGGTCCTCACGCGAGGAGCGGCTCTGCACGACCGCCGACGGCCCAGCCTCGAGCTCTTCGACCTTCACGGTCAGGAAGCGAAGGATGTCTTCGTTGATCCGCATCTGGCGTTCCATCTCCTGGATCGCCGGAGAGGGGGCGTCAATATTGAAAAGGACGTAATGCCCTTTGCGATTTTTCTTGATCTTGTAGGTGAGGTTGCGAAGCCCCCAGAATTCCTTCTTGGTGACCGAGCCGCCGTTCTCGGTGATGATGGCGGCGAAACGGTCGCCCAGGGCCTCGGCCGCGGCGGAAGAGATGTCCTGCCGCGCGATGAACACGCTCTCGTAGAACGACATAAAGTCGGACTCCTTCTGGCTGTTACACGGTCCGGAGCCGGTCCTTGCGGACGTTCGGCCTGCCGGGCCTAGCCGGCTACGCCGGCAAGGAGCAAGGGGGCGCACTATACCGGAAAAGCGCGCCTAGGCAAGCCCGCCGGGGGGCGGAAATCGTGGAAAAAGACCGTTGCTTGACAGGTCCGGGCGGGCCGCTATCACTGGCGCTCGAAGGGGAGATTCATGGCGCGTGCGTTCGTATTTCCGGGCCAAGGCTCGCAGGCCGTCGGCATGGGCCGGGACCTGGCGGAGGCTTTCCCGACCGCCCGGCTCGTCTTCGAGGAGGTGGACGAGGCCCTGCGCCAAAAGCTCTCCCGGCTCATGTTCGAAGGGCCGGAACGGGAATTGACCCTGACCGAGAATGCGCAGCCGGCGCTGATGGCCGTGAGTTTGGCCGTGATGCGCGTGCTGGAACGGGACGGCGGGCTCGATCTGGCGAAGAGCTGCCGGTTCGTGGCGGGGCATTCCCTGGGCGAGTATTCCGCGCTGGCGGCGGCAAAGGCGCTGTCGGTGACGGATGCGGCCAAGCTCCTCAAGACGCGCGGGCTGGCCATGCAGAAGGCGGTGCCGGTGGGCGAGGGCGCCATGGCGGCCTTGATCGGCCTCGATCTCGATGCCGCGGGCGAGATCGCCGATTTGGCGGCGACGGAAACGGGGGGAATTTGCGCGCCCGCCAACGACAATGCGCCCGGCCAGGTGGTGGTGAGCGGCAGCAAAGCGGCGGTGGAATTTGCCGCCGCCGAAGCGGGGCGGCGCGGGGCGCGCGCGGTCATGTTGCCGGTAAGCGCGCCGTTCCATTCGCCGCTCATGCGGCCCGCGGCCGAAGCGATGGAGGCGGCGCTGGAAAACGCCGCGCTCGCCGATCCCGTGGTTCCGCTCATCGCCAATGTGACGGCGCAAGAGGTTCGTGACGCCGCGACCATCCGCAAGCTTCTGGTCGAGCAGGTGACGGCCGTGGTGCGCTGGCGCGAGAGCGTGCTTTATATGAAAGCCCGAGACGTCGATACCTTGGTGGAGATCGGTGCCGGGCGCGTGCTTTCGGGTCTCGCGCGGCGCATCGACCGCGACCTGACCGCGGTCTCGATCGGCGCGCCGGCCGATATCGAGAAGTTTCTGGCGAATGTCTAGCGCGGGCGGCGGGCGAAGGGGGCGGGGGCAAGACCGATGATCGATCTAAGCGGCAAGCGGGCGCTCGTCACCGGGGCCTCGGGAGGAATAGGCGGCGCGATCGCCCGTGCGCTCCATAGTCACGGCGCGGCGATGGCTTTGACCGGAACGCGCGCGCAAGCCCTGCAGACGCTCGCGGCCGAGCTGGGCGGCCGGACCATCGCGCTCGCGGCCGATTTGCGCGACCGCGCGGCAACCGACGAGTTGGTGGCCCGCGCCGAACAGGCGCTGGGTGGCATCGATATTCTGGTGAACAACGCCGGCCTGACCCGCGACGGGCTCGCCGTGCGCATGTCGGACGAGGATTGGCAGGCGGTGCTGGACGTCAATCTGACGGCGCCGTTCCGTGTTACCCGCGCCGTCTTGCGCGGGATGATGAAGCGCCGCTTCGGGCGCGTCATCTCGATCACCTCCGTGGTGGGCGCGACGGGCAATGCCGGCCAAGCCAATTATGCGGCCTCCAAAGCCGGGCTTGTGGGCATGTCGAAATCGCTGGCGGCCGAGGTGGCAACCAGGGGTATCACCGTCAATTGCGTGGCGCCGGGGTTCATCGCCACGGCGATGACCGACAAGTTGACCCCGGAGCAGCGGGAGCGGCTGCTGGCCGCCATACCGGTCGGACGGTTCGGGAAAGGCGAGGACGTGGCGCGCTGCGTCGTCTATCTGGCCTCGGACGAGGCCGCCTATGTGACCGGCCAGACCTTGCATGTTAACGGGGGAATGGCGATGATATGACGGCCTCGGGACGCCCCTGGGCGGGCGCTAGTCATCGCCCGGAAAGTATGTTACGAAACCGCGCGCTTTGCCCCCCGGGGTGTACGGCGCGGTTAAGTAAAATTCCGCAACTGGTTTCGTTTTAGAATCTCCGAGGGATTGTTGTCATGAGTGACATCGCCGAGCGCGTGAAGAAGATCGTCGTCGAGCATCTTGGCGTTGACGAATCCAAGGTGACCGACAGCGCCAGCTTCATTGACGATCTGGGCGCCGACAGCCTGGACACCGTCGAGTTGGTGATGGCCTTCGAGGAAGAGTTCGGCTGCGAGATTCCCGACGACGCGGCCGAAAAAATTCTCACGGTCAAGGACGCGATCAATTACATCGAAACCAAAGCCTGATCCGACAGACGCAATTCTGTCCGGCTTGCAATTTCCCCTCCGATTCCGCCCGCGGGTGACCTGATGCGGCGCGTCGTCGTCACCGGCATCGGCATGGTGACTCCTTTGGCCTGCGGCGTGAAGGCCAGCTGGGAAAAACTCATCGCGGGCGAATCCGGCATTCGCGCCATCACCGCCTTCGACGTTTCCGATCTCGCCTCGAAAATCGCCGGCATGATCCCGCGCGGGAAAGGCGACGGGCTGTTCGATCCCAACGACTGGGTCGAGCCCAAGGACCAGCGCAAGATGGACGAGTTCATCGTCTTCGCGATGGCCGCGGCCATCGAGGCGGTGCACGACTCGGGCTGGATGCCGCAGGACGAGGAATCCCGCGATCGTACCGGCGTGATGATCGGCTCCGGCATCGGCGGGCTTCCCGGAATTTGCGAGGGCGCGATCACGTTGAAGGAAAAGGGCCCGCGCCGCATCAGCCCGTTCTTCATTCCCTCCTGCCTCATCAACCTTGCTTCGGGGCACGTTTCCATCCGCTTCGGCTTCAGCGGGCCGAACCATGCGGTGGTGACGGCCTGCTCGACCGGCGCGCATGCCATCGGCGACGCGACGCGGCTCATCCAGCACGGCGACACCGATGTGATGGTGGCGGGCGGAACCGAGGCCGCGATCTGCCGGCTCGGTATCGCCGGATTCGCCGCGGCGCGCGCGCTATCCACCAATTTCAACGACCGTCCGGAGAAGGCCTCGCGCCCCTGGGACAAGGATCGCGACGGCTTCGTGATCGGCGAGGGCGCGGGCGTCGTCGTTGTGGAAGAGCTGGAGCACGCGCAGAAACGCGGCGCCAAGATCTATGCCGAGATTCTGGGTTACGGACTTTCCGGCGACGCCTATCACATCACCGCGCCCGCGCCGAACGGGCAAGGCGGGTTCCGCGCGATGCGCAATGCGCTGCGCGACGCCGAACTCGATGTCAGCGACATCGACTATATCAACGCCCATGGCACCTCGACGCCCTTGGGCGACGAGATCGAGCTCAACGCGGTCAAGAGGCTGTTCGGAAACGCCGCCTACAAGCTCTCCATGTCGTCCACCAAATCGGCGATCGGCCATTTGCTGGGCGCCGCGGGAAGCGTCGAAGCGATTTTCAGCATCCTGAGCCTGATTAACGGCGTGGTTCCACCCACACTCAACCTCGAGAATCCTTCCGATGGGTGCGACCTCGACCTCGTGCCGCTCAAGGCCAAGGAGCGCAAGGTCCGCTATGCGCTTTCCAACTCCTTCGGCTTCGGCGGAACCAACGCCTGCGTGATATTCGGTCCCGCACCCTAGCGCCCCGATGCGGCGCGTCGTCGTCATCCTTCTTTTTGCCGTGCTCGGCCTCGGCATTCTCGCCGCGGCCGGATTGTGGGCGGTGACGCGGTTCGAAGCGCCGGGGCCGCTCAGCGAGCAAACGACCGTCATCGTGCCGCCCGGCACCGGACTGGACGACATCGCCAGGCTTCTGGCCGACAACGGGGTGATCCGCAGCCCCCGGCTGTTCGTCGCCGGCGTCAAGGTGTTCGGCCGCGCCCGCGCCCTCAAGGCGGGCGAATATGCGATCCCCGCGAATGTGAGCCCGCGCGATGCGATGGAGCTGCTGCAAAGCGGCAAGACCGTGGTGCGCAAGCTGACCATCGCCGAGGGGCTTTCGACGGCGCAGGCGATGGCGGAGATCGCGGCGGCGGAAGGGCTGAGCGGGCCGGTTACGGCCGCGCCCGACGAGGGGCGGATGCTGCCCGAGACCTATCATTTCTCCTACGGCGATTCGCGCGCCGAGATGGTGGCGCGGATGACCAAGGCGATGGACGACACGCTGGCCATGCTTTGGGCGCACCGGGAGGCGAATCTTCCGATCAAGACCGCGGAACAGGCGCTGATCCTGGCTTCGATCGTGGAAAAGGAAACTGCGCGGCCGGAAGAGCGCCCGCATGTCGCGGCCGTGTTCCTCAACCGCCTGAAGAAGGGGATGCGGCTGCAATCGGACCCCACCGTGGTCTATGCGCTGACCAAGGGCGGACACGCGCTGGGCCGCGCGCTGACCCACGACGACCTGGAGACGCCGAGCCCGTACAACACCTATATGAACGACGGCTTGCCGCCGGGACCGATCGACAATCCGGGCCGGGAGTCGATTGCCGCCGTCACGCGCCCCGCCGATTCCGGCGATCTTTATTTCGTTGCGGACGGCAACGGGGGCCACGTCTTCGCCCGCACGCTGGATGCGCACAACCGCAACGTCGCCAAGTGGCGCCACATTCGCGGCAAGCAGGAGAACCCGGAAAACCCGCCCGCCGTCAGTCCTTCCGCGGGAAACGGCGCATCACCGCCTCGCTAAGCGCCGGCGGGAGCGCCGCCGCGAACAGCACGCCCAGATACATCGGCAACGGGAAGGCGATGCGCGCGCGATTTGCGGCCAGGCCGCGGCGGATGATGCGCGCGGCCTTGTCCGCATCCATCAAGAACGGCATGGGAAAACGGTTGCCGGACGTCATCGGCGTGCGCACGAAGCCGGGGCAGACGACCGAAACCCTTACGCCGTCGCCCGCGAGCTCGAGGCGCAACGATTCTCCGAGAAGCCGTTGCGCCGCCTTCGAGGCGCAATAGGCGCCCGCCCCCGGCGCGCCGATGAATGAGATGAGCGAGCTCATGATCGCGATCTGGCCTCGGCCGCGGGCGCGCATCCGGGCAATTGCCGGAATCACGATATTCAACGTTCCGCCGACGTTGACGTCGAAGATACGGCGCATCATCGCATGAGATTCTTCATAGATGCCGCGGCCGCCGGTGCCGGCGGAAATTCCGGCGTTGGCCACCACGAGATCGAGCGGCGTTGCCGCATCGCAATCGGCGATCCAGCGCGCGCCCGCGTCCGTATCGGCGACATCGAGCACGGAGGCGCGCACCTGGCCGCCGCGTCCCGCGCAGGCGGTGGCGACGGCGTCCAAGCGGCCGGCGTCGCGGCCGCTCAAATACAGGGTGACGCCGGGAGCGGCGTATTCGCGCGCCAACGCGGCGCCGATGCCGCTGCTGGCCCCGGTGATGACAAGCGAAAGCGCCATGCGCCCATGATGGAGAGCGCGCCGGCATGTGGCAAGGGGCGGCGGCCGGGCGCGCTTGTTGCCATGGGTGGCGCGGGTTAGAGTGTGCACCCGCTCCCAGCGCCCGAGGTCGCCCTTGTCAGTGAGCAGCATGACCGGCTTTGCCTCGGCCGATGGCGGCATGGGCGACGTGCGCTGGACCTGGGATCTCAAGAGCGTCAACGGCCGCGGCCTCGATGTGCGCTGCCGTCTGCCGGCGACACTGGAAGGGCTGGAAGGGGCGGTGCGCTCCCGCATCCAGGAAAATTTCAGGCGCGGCAGCATCACCGCCGCGCTCACCCTGATCCGGCCGCCCGGGGCGGTGCGCCTGAGGCTCAACCAAGCGGTCGTCGACCAGCTCGAGGAAATCATCGAGGCGCTGTCGGTGCGGGTGAAGGCGGACACGCCGCGGCTCGACGCGCTTCTCGGCATCAAAGGCGTGATGGAGACGGTCGAGGAAGAGGAGACGGCGGAGGCCCGCTCGGCGCGCGAAGAGGCGATATTGGCGACGCTCGATGCGGCGCTCGCGGCGCTCGCCCGGGCCCGCGCGCAGGAAGGCGAAAAGCTGGCGTCCGTCCTTGCCGGCCATCTCGAAGCGGCGGAACACGCCGCCGCGCGCGCGGGCGCGTCGGCCACGCTCCAGCCCGAGGCGATCAAGGCGCGCCTCGCGGCGCAGGTGGCGAGCCTGCTCGAGGCATCGCCGGCGCTGCCCGCGGACCGGCTGGCCCAGGAAGCGGCGTTGCTTGCGGTGCGGGCCGATGTGCGCGAGGAGCTCGACCGCTTGCGGGCGCATCTCTCGGCCGCGCGCGAATTGTTGGAACAAGGCGGCGCGATCGGACGGCGGCTCGACTTCCTGTGTCAGGAGCTGAATCGCGAGGCCAACACCATCTGCTCGAAATCGGCCGACATCGAGCTCACGCGCACGGGGCTGGAGCTCAAGGCGGTGATCGAGCAGCTGCGCGAGCAAGTCCAAAACATCGAGTAGCGCCGATGCCTCCTTCCGAAATCATGCGCCGGGGAATGATGCTGGTCTTGTCGTCGCCCTCGGGTGCGGGAAAAACCACCATCGCCCGGCGGCTTCTCGATCGCGATGCGCGGCTCGACATGTCGGTGTCGGTGACGACGCGCCCCAAGCGGCCGGGCGAAGTGGACGGCGTGGATTACGTCTTCGTCGAGCCCGCGGAATTCGCCCGCATGGCGGAGGCGGGCGAGCTTCTCGAACACGCCAAAGTTTTCAAGCACGATTACGGGACGCCGCGCCTGGCGGTGGAGCGGGCGCTGGGGCAGGGACGCGACGTCGTGTTCGACATCGACTGGCAGGGAACGCAGCAGCTCGCCCAAAACGCCCGGGAGGATCTGGTATCGGTGTTCGTGCTGCCGCCCTCGACCGAAGAATTGGCGCGGCGGCTGCAGACCCGCGCCCAGGACAGCGACGAAGTGGTCTCGATGCGCATGGCCGAGGCGGCCGCCGAAATGAGCCATTGGGCGGAATACGACTACATCATCGTCAATCGCGACATCGAGGACAGCATCGAGGCGGTGCGCGCGATCGTGGTGGCCGAGCGCCTCAAGCGCGAGCGCCAGATCGGGCTTGCCGATTTCGTGACCAAGCTTCGCGAGGGCCGCTAGGCCTCGGCAAAGGCGCGGGCAAACCGCTCCAAACTCAATTTCAGGCCAAGTTCTGCCCGCGCGGGGGTAGTGGGTCAGTTTGAAGGGTTAGCCGCGCATAACCGATAAAAAAATGTCGCCTGCGGGAAAGACTCCCGCCCCGTCTCGCTGCAGTTTAATTTCATTCAGCGAACAACGGACAATAGCCGTTGTAGGGTGGATGATTGCTATACGTCTGGCCGTCGTGAGCCACGATTTCCGAGATGCCTGTAACGAATAGATAGCGGCATTTTTTCGTAATGAGGTCACCCTCTTCCGGACAACAAGGGGGAGGTCCGGCGCGGTATAATGTCGTCCCCACAAAGATGCCGTGGTCGAGCCCGTAAATCGCGAGAACGACAACAAGTAGGAAGGCAACGGCAAAATATTTTTTCATGCTGCCTTCTGTTCCGCTTCCCAATCTTCCAGCACCTTCACCATATCAGACATTTCCCAGAGCTTGGAAGTGACCCCCGCCGCCATCGCGGGCGTGGCTCGCAGCGATTGGTGGATGCGGACAAAGTTGTAATGCATGAAATAGATCGAAAGTGCGTGGATATGGTTCTCGATCTTCTTGCTGAAAGCGTTTGTTAGCCTCGTAAACCGCCTCATCCCCATCCGCATTGAAAGGTTCTGGCGCTCGGCAAATGACGTGCTGACGTGCTTCGGATCGGGCTTGCCGGTGCAGCAAAATGTTTCAGTGCCAACAATCTCAGGCGGGCTATAGCGCCGCTGCCCCTCTGGACCCTGCCCATAGATTTTGACGAGCATGGCGTAATCAACGTCAGTGCCAAACCCGGCATCTACCGCGTCCAGATACGCCTTATGCCCGTCGCTGGTTAGCTGCACGCGGTTAGCCAAGCGCTTCGCTAGATCGCAGATAAACCGCTTGGCGGCCTCACCGTCACGGCTCCCGACAAACCAGGAGGGAATAAGCTTGGTATCGGCATCTATGGCCGTCCAGGTCCATACGTCGCCCACGTCAGCGTCATTCGTCAAACGCTCAGGGACATTCCGGGCCTTCGCATAGACGAAAGACCAGATTTCATCGACCTGTAGCCGCTTGCAGGGAAGGTTGCGAAGGGCGGTATTCTGATATTCGGAACAGGCCCGGCCAGCATCCGCCAGAAGCTTAACGATTGTGTTCTTGCTGGCCCCGGTCATGCGGGAGATCGCCCGGATAGAGAGCCCTTCGACCATCATGCCGAGGATTTGGGCGCGCTTCTTAGGAGGCAGCTTGTTCATGCCCCTAGTATCTGACCTTTTATGCTTAGCGTCAAGTATATTCTGCAAGCATGGCTCAATCGACTTGATGCTTGCAAAATGCCAAACGTGGCTGTACTATGCAAGCATAAACCGACCAAGGGAGTGCTTACATGACTGAAGATAACAAAGAGTCTTCGGGACGCCGGAAGGGCGGAATCGCGCGCGCTGCCGCCCTTTCAGACGAGCGGAAGATCGAAATTGCCCAACGGGCAGCGCTGGCGCGCTGGGGCGCGCGAGCAACGCACAAGGGCAACTTCCTAAAAGACTTCGGCATCGATATCGAATGCTACGTCCTGGATGATCCTGCGAAGACGGCCGTGATTAGCCAACGCGGCATGGGGCAGGCTATCGGGTTTAGCCGGCGCGGTTCGCGTCTAACCGTCTTCGTGAACAGCAAAACGATGGACGATTACATCGGCCGCGATTTGAGGGAAAAAATCGAAAACCCCCTTATTTTTCAACTTCCCGGCGCGGCCGCGGCAAGCCCCGTTTCGGCGCGAGCAAATGGCTATGACGCCACCATGCTGATTGATATTTGCAACGCTATTCTGGCCGCGAAGGCAGACGGCAAACTGTCGGGTGGCCGCTACGAGAGGATGATCGAGCAAGCGCGGATTATCACATCTGCTTCAGCAAAGAATGGGATTAGACAGCTCGTTTATGCATTGGCTGGGTACAACCCCACGGCCGAAGAAGTCATTTCCGCCTTCAAGCTTTACGTGCGTGAAGAGGCAAGGGAGTATGAAAAGGAGTTCCCGGATCAGCTTTATGCCGAATGGTATCGGCTCTACAAGCTGCCTAAGCCGCCGAAAAATAAGCCTTGGAAGTTCAAACACCTCACCATTGAGCACGTTTATGAGCCGTTGGCGAAGAGCAGCGGGAAAATCTACCAGCTAACCCAAGCGCTCCGGGCAGCGAGCAACGAGCGCTGGAAAAAGCTGCATCAGTTCCTGTCGGATGTCGGCGTCAAGGCGCTCAGGATGCAACTTGGGCAGACGCTCGGTATTGCCCAGATCTCCGATACAGCAGAACAATACGAGGCCAATATTCAGCGGGCCTTCGGCGCCCAACAAGACCTGTTTAGACGATGACGTGACCTCTATTTCTTCCATCGTTTCGCTGCAGCTTTCCGAGCGATCTTTGAACGTTGCTTCTTAGTAAGACTGGAAGCACGAGCCTTCCCGCCCATGCGCCCAAGTTCCACGGCTGCGGGATTGCGCTTATCCTCTACTCGGTCCTCGACTTGGGCGGTTGCAATATCGCCAACAAGCTTGGCGAGTTGCAGGGCATCACGCGGGCGTTTGAGTCGCTTACTCATGCGCCAATTATAGCATTGAGCCCGCTGCCCGATCCGCCGTTAATGTCTAATTGGGACTAAGTTCCCGCAAAATTAACGTTCAAACTGACCCACTACCCGCGCGGGGTCCTGCTTGACAACGGACGGAGATAGGAATAATATCCCATACCGGTCTTTGGCATCGTGAATCCGACGAGAGCCGCGCGGTTGCGCGCACGCACGGGCGCGGCCGCGCGAATGCGGTGATGACCGCGAAGACCGTGATGACATCGCGTGCAGAACCAACGAAAAACGCGGCAAACGGCCGCAAAATTTCGGCAATGGGGCCGCATTTCGCGGCAAGGAGTGATGGCGCGGCCCAGCGATTCCAACCGCTTACGGGGGCGCCTGTTGACAAATGTCGACATTTCCCAGGGAAACCGGAGACCCCGGGGGATGCCGGGCCGGGAGCGGCGTCCCGTCCAAGCCCGCGATCCCGTGCCGATCCTAGGCCGCGGCAAAGGCGCGGGCCAGCGCGCAGAATTCCTCGGCGCCCAGTTCCTCCGCCCGCGCCGTGGGCGCGATGCCGGCCGCGGTCAAGAGTTCCACGGCATCCATTCCGGCATCGGACGCGAGAGTCTTCAGTGCCGCGCGCAGCATCTTGCGGCGCTGGCCGAAGGCGGCGGCCACGACTTTTTCCAGAATATCGGGCTCGGCTTTGCCGAGCGGCTCGGGCCGGGGCCGGAGCTGCACCACCGTCGAGGTCACCTTGGGCGGCGGCGTGAACGCCCGCGCGGGCACGTCGAACAGCGTTTTCGCTTCGCAGCGCCACTGGCACATGACGGACAAGCGCCCGTAGGCCTTGGTCCTGGGCGCGGCGGCCAGGCGCTGGGCCACCTCTTTCTGCAGCATGAGGGTGAGCGACGCGAAGGCGCGCACGTCGCGCAGCCAGGAGAGGATCAGCGGGGTGGCGATGTTGTAGGGGAGATTGGCGACCACCAGGACCCGCCCTCCCGCCTGGCGGGCCAGCGCGCATGCGTCGATTTCAAGCGCATCCCCGGCGATGACGTCGAGCCGGCCGGGGAAGGCGGCCGCCAATTCGGCCAGCGCGCGGACGCAGCGCTCGTCCCGCTCGATGGCGATGACGCGCGCCGCCCCTTCGAGCAGCAAGGCGCGGGTCAGCCCGCCCGGGCCGGGGCCGATCTCGATCACCGTGGCGCCCGTCAGGTCGCCCGCGGCGCGGGCGATGCGGCGCGTCAAATTGAGGTCGAGCAGGAAGTGCTGACCCAACGACTTGCGCGCGATAAGGCCGTAGGCCGCGATGACTTCGCGCAGCGGCGGGAGCGGCGTGCCCGTATCAGGCGACCCGTGCGCGCCCATCGGCCGCGGCCCGCCGGCCGGCCATCGCCGCCGCGGTGCGAAGCGCCGCGACAAGACTGGTTTCGCGCGCCTTGCCGGACCCGGCGATGTCGAACGCGGTGCCGTGATCGGGCGAGGTGCGGATGAAGGGAAGGCCGAGCGTAATGTTGACGCCGCGATCGAAGGCCAGTGTCTTGAGCGGGATCAGCGCCTGGTCGTGATACATGCACAGCACGGCGTCGTAGGTCTGCCGCGCCTCGTCGTGGAACAGCGTGTCGGCGGCCAGCGGCCCGCGCACCGAGATGCCCAGGTTGCGGAGCTCCGCCACCGCGGGCGCGATGATGTCGCGCTCTTCGGTTCCCAGCGTGCCGCCTTCGCCGGCATGGGGGTTGAGGCCGGCGACCGCAAGCCGCGGCCGCGCAATGCCGAAGTCGCGGGCCAGCGCCGCAGCCGCGATCCGGCCACAGGTGACGATCGAGGACGTATCGAGAGCGGCGGCGACCTGGCGCAGCGGGACGTGCACCGTGACCGGGACGACGCGAAGGCCGTCCGCGGCCAGCATCATGACGGGTGTCGCGGGTTTTCCGGTATGGCGGCGGGCAAGCTCGGCCAAAAACTCGGTATGACCGGGATGCGGGAAGCCGCCTGCATACAGCGTTTCCTTGTGCACCGGGTTGGTGACGACGGCCGCCGCCTTGCCCGCAAGGGCGAACGCAACGGCGCGCTCGATCGAGGCGACGACGGCGGGCGTATTGGCGGGCGAAGGCGCGCCGGGCGCAACCTCGGTTATCAGGGCCAGCGGAAGCACGGGCAGGCCGCGGGCGAAGG
>DATDPM010000034.1:0-10215 GCA_035292745.1 Alphaproteobacteria bacterium
ATAGTGACGGCGGCCTCCGGCAAGGGGCTGTTCGCCAAGGCCGCGCGTGCCACTGCAACCGCGCCGGCCGATCTCGCCGATCAGGTGGAGGCGCTGCTGGCGCGGCGCTGCCGCGACCTTCTGGGCTTCGCCCGGCGCGCCGGCCAGGCGACGGCGGGCTTCGAGAAGGTACGGGCGTGGTTAACGGCGGGAAAGGCCGGGGTTCTGATTACGGCAAGCGATGGCGCCGAGGACGGGCGGCGAAAGCTGCGGGCGCTGGGCGGGGACGTACCCGTGATCGGCGTGTTGCGCGCAGATGAGCTGGGGGCGGCCTTGGGCCGGGGGAACGCCGTCCATGTCGCGGTGAAGCGCGGAAAATTGGCAGCACTTCTGCTGCGCGAAGCGGCACGGTTATCCGGCTTCCGCGCCGGTGCCGAGGCGCCGGGTGGGCGGCGGAATTTAAGCATTCCTGCGGCGAATCGCGGGAGAAAGTCGAGAGTTCATGGCGAGTAGCAAGGAACAGGAAAAAAAGAAGGAAGCGAGCCCCCTCGATCGGCCGGGCCGACTCGAGCTGCGCAAGACGGTCGAGACCGGCCAGATCCGCCAGAGCTTCTCCCACGGCCGCTCGCGCACGGTGACGGTCGAGGTCAAGCGCAAGCGCACCTACGCCCCGTCCGAAGGCGGCGCCATGCGCGAGGTGCCGCGCGAGATCGCGCCGGAGTTCACCAAACCCCCGGTGCCCGCGCTGGCCGAAGTCATGCCGCAGCCGGAAAAAGCCGAACCGACGGCTTTGTCGCGCCGCCCGGCGACGCTGCGTTCCCTCACCGACGAAGAGAAGGAGGCGCGCGCCCGCGCCGTTCACGGGGCGCGCGTCGAGCAGGCGGAAGCCAAACGCCGCGCCGAAGTGGATTACACGCGCCGCGAGGTCGAGGACGCCGAAGCGCGCCGCCAGGCCGAAGAGGAAGAAGCGCGCCTCAAGGCCGAGGAAGAGCTGCGCCGCGAGGCCGAGGCCGAGGCCGCGCGCAAGCTCGCGGAAGAGGAAGAGGCGCGCAAGCGGACCAAGGAAGCGGAAGGAAAGAAGGTGCCCGGCCGTGCCGGCGAGGCGCCCGCGCCCGAGGCCGCCGAGGAAGAGGAGGCCGAGGAGGCCGAGAAGATTCGCCGCGGCAAGGTCGCCGCACCCCGGCATCCCGCGGCCAAGCGCGCGGAGCCGCGCCGGCGCGAAGGCAAGCTGACGATTGCCCAGGCCCTCGAAGGCGGCGCCCAGGAGCGCATGCGGAGCATGGCCGCGCTGCGCCGCGCCCGCGAGAAGGAAAAGCAGAAGGCGCGCGAAACCCAGGCCGCGGAGCCGGCGAAGAAGGTCACCCGCGACGTCGTGGTGCCGGAATCGATTTCGGTTCAGGAGCTCGCCAATCGCATGGCCGAGCGCGGCGCCGACGTGGTCAAGGCGCTCATGAAGCTCGGCGTCATGGTGACGATCACCCAGGTGATCGACGGCGATACCGCCGAGCTGGTTGTCAACGAATTCGGTCATCGGGTTAAACGCGTGAGCGAAGCCGATGTCGAGATCGGGTTGAAGGAGAAAGTCGACGAGCTCGAGTCGCTGAAGCCGCGGGCGCCGGTCGTCACCGTCATGGGTCACGTCGATCACGGCAAGACCTCGCTTCTGGACGCGCTGCGCCAGACCGATGTGGTGAGCGGCGAAGCCGGCGGCATCACCCAGCACATCGGCGCCTATCAGGTCGCGCTGAAGTCGGGCGCGCATATCACCTTCCTCGATACGCCCGGCCACGAGGCGTTCTCGGCGATGCGCGCGCGCGGCGCCAACATCACCGACATCGTCGTATTGGTGGTCGCGGCCGACGACGGCGTGAAGGATCAGACGATCGAGGCGATCCACCACGCCCAGGCGGCAAGGGTTCCGATCATCGTCGCCATCAACAAGGTCGACAAGCCGGACGCCAATCCGCAGCGCGTGCGCACCGAGCTGTTGCAGCACGGCATCGTGTTGGAAACCATGGGCGGCGACGTTCTCTCCGTCGAGGTGTCGGCGAAGGAGAAGACGAATCTCGACAAGCTCGAAGAACTGATCGTGCTGCAATCCGAAGTCCTCGAGCTCAAGGCCAATCCCGACCGCCCCGCCGAAGGCGTGGTGATCGAGGCCAAGCTGGAGCGCGGCCGCGGGCCGGTTGCGACCGTGCTCGTGCAGCGCGGCACGCTCAAGGTGGGCGACATCTTCATCGCCGGGCCCGAGTGGGGACGCGTGCGGGCGCTCACCGACGACCGCCGGCGCCCGATCGAGAGCGCCGGGCCTTCCGTGCCCATCGAGGTGCTGGGCTTGAACGGCACGCCGTCGGCGGGCGACGACTTCGTGGTCGTCGAGAACGACGCGCGCGCCCGCGAGATCACGTCCTACCGTGCGCGGCAGGTGCGCGGGCTTCAGCACGTGGCCGGCGCGCGCGGCACGATCGAGCAGATGATCACCGCGATCCAGGCGGGCGAGGCCAAGGAATTGCCGGTCGTCGTCAAGGCCGACGTCCAGGGCTCGTTGGAAGCCATCGTCGGCAGCCTCGAGAAGCTCGAGACCGAAGAGGTCAAGACGCGGGTGCTGCACGGCGGTGTCGGCGGCATCAACGAATCCGACGTGACGCTCGCCGCCGCTGCCAAGGCGGTCATCATGGGGTTCAACGTGCGCGCCAACGCGCAGGCGCGGGAACTCGCGCGGCGCGACGGAATCGACATCCGCTATTACTCGGTCATTTACGACATCATCAACGACGTCAAGGCGGCGCTTTCCGGCATGCTGGCGCCGGCCGTGAGCGAGAAGGCGCTGGGCGCAGCCGAAGTGCGCGAGGTGTTCAGCGTCACCAAGGTCGGCAAGATCGCGGGTTGCATGGTCACCGAAGGCGTGGTGCGCAGAGGCGCGAAGATCCGGCTGCTGCGCGATTCGGTCGTGGTGTTCCAGGGCTCGATCGGCACGCTCCGGCGTTTCAAGGACGAGGTCAAGGAGGTCAAGGAAGGTTTCGAGTGCGGCATCGGCATCGAAAACTATCAGGACATCCAGACAGGCGACGTCATCGAGTGCTACGAGCTGGAAGAAGTCGCACGCTCGATCTAGCCGCCGCCCGCCGGCAGCGCCGGCGGTTACGCGAAGAGGTTCCCATGACACGACACCGGGGCAGTGCCCCTTCCCAGCGCCAATTGCGCGTCGGCGAGGAAATTCGGCACGCCATCGCCGCCCTCATCGAGCGCGGCGCGATGAAGGATCCGGAATTGCGCGACGTGCCGGTCACCGTGACCGAGGTGCGCACCTCCCCCGACCTGCGCCACGCGCATGTGTTCGTGGTTCCCTTGGGCGGCGGCGATTCCGAGCGGATCGTCGCGGCGCTCAACCGCGCGGCCCCGTATTTCCGCGCGAAGATCGCGTCCTCCGTGCGGCTTAAATTCGCGCCCGACGTGGTGTTCGCGGCCGACACCTCCTTCGAGCAGGCGAGCAAGATCGATTCGATCCTGCGCCGCTCCCATGTGAAGCGCGATCTCGAAGCCGACGAGGGCGGGGACGAAGACGATGGCGGCTAGGCGCAAAGGTCAGCCGATCCACGGCTGGATCGTCCTGGACAAGCCCCGCGGCATCACCTCGGCCCAGGCGGTGGCGCGGGTTCGCCGGGCGCTCGACGCCGCCAAGGCGGGCCATGGCGGGACCCTGGACCCGCTCGCGACCGGCGTGTTGCCGATTGCGCTGGGCGAAGCCACCAAGACGGTCGCCTTCGAGATGGACGGGTCGAAGTCGTACCGCTTCACCCTTCGCTGGGGCGAGGCGCGCGCGACCGACGACGCCGAGGGCGCGGTGACGGAAACCAGCCCGAACCGGCCGAGCGAGGCCGAAGTCCGGGCGGTCTTGCCCCGGTTCATCGGCGAGATCCTCCAGGTGCCGCCCAAGTTTTCGGCGATCAAGGTGGCGGGAGAGCGCGCCTATGCGCTGGCCCGCGCGGAGCAGGCGTTCGAGCTGGCGCCCCGGCCCATCGTCATCGAGCGGCTCACGCTCGGCCGAAGCGACCGGGACACGGCGACCTTCGAGGTTGTCTGCGGCAAGGGCGCCTATATGCGGGCGCTCGCCCGGGATATCGCCCTGGCGCTGGGAACCCGCGCCCATATCGTTGATTTGAGGCGGCTTTCGGCCGGGCCCTTCACCGAATCCCAGGCGATTTCGCTAGATTCGCTCGAGGCCCTGGGGCATAGTGCCGCCGCGCTTGCAAGCCTGCTTCCGATCGAGACCGCGCTGGACGGCATCCCGGCACTGGCCCTTTCGGAAGGCGAGGCCCGGGTGCTGCGGAGCGGCCAGTCCGTTCCCCTGCTTCGGGCCCAAGACGTGGACCGTATCGGTTCGCTCGTCCCCGGGATCGCAGTCTGCGCCATGGCGAACGGAAAACCCGTCGCGGTGGCGCGATTCGATCGAGGACGGCTCCGCCCGGTCCGGGTATTCAATCTTTAGCAAGGTAAGGTTGCGATGTCGATTAACGCTCAGCGCAAGCTCGAGATCATCCAGGATTTTGCCACCAAAGAGGGCGACACGGGTTCGCCCGAGGTGCAAGTCGCGATCTTGAGCGAAAGAATCAAAACTCTCACCGATCACCTGAACACGCACGGCAAGGATTTTCATTCGCGCCGCGGTCTCCTCATCATGGTCGGTGAGCGACGTCGGCTGCTGGAATATCTGAAGCGCAAGAACCAGGAGCGCTACAGCAAGTTGATCCAGCGCCTCGGGCTTCGCCGCTAAAGGCCAAGGCCGCGCGAGGACGCGGTGACGGACAATCCGGGATCAGCCGTTTGAGTGGGACGAACGAGCCATGCGGCGCCGTCGGGCCGGGACGATTTCCGGCTGCGCTGCGTCGCGAACTTGAATAGCCGCACCATCGGGGTGCGGCGTATGGCGTCCGCCAAGGGGCGGGCGCGTTGGATAAGGGGGAAGGCATACGGCGCCCCCTTGAGGAAAGGAAAGAAAGATTATGTTCAACGTGACTCGTAAGGAGATCACATGGGGCGGACGCAAACTGGTTCTTGAGACGGGAAAGGTTGCCCGTCAGGCCAACGGCGCAGTGGTTGCGACCTACGGCGGGACGACCGTGCTGTGCACCGCCGTCGCCGATAAGAACCCCAAACAGGGAATCGATTTCTTCCCGCTGACCGTCAATTACGTCGAGAAAACTTACGCCGCCGGAAAGATTCCGGGCGGCTTCTTCAAGCGCGAGGGGCGCCCTTCCGAAAAAGAGACGCTCACCTCGCGGCTCATCGACCGGCCGCTCCGCCCGCTGTTTCCGCACGAATTCCGCAACGAGACGCAGGTCATCTGCACGGTCCTCTCGCACGATCTCGAGAACGATCCCGATGTCGTCGCGCTGATCGGCGCGTCCGCGGCGCTGACCATATCCGGCATTCCGTTCCTGGGCCCGATTGCGGGCTGCCGGGTCGGTTACATCGCCGGCCAATATGTCCTCAATCCGCAATTGGACGAGATGGCGAACAGCGATCTCGATCTCGTCGTCGCCGGAACGGGCGAGGGCGTGCTGATGGTCGAATCCGAGGCCAAGGAATTGTCCGAAGAGACCATGCTCGGCGCCGTCACCTTCGGCCACGAGAAGATGCAAGACGTGATCAAGCTCATCATCGCCATGGCCGAGGCCTGCGCGCGCGAGCCCTGGGATCTGCCCAAAGCGCCCGAGGGAAGCGAGCAGGTGGCGGCGCGCGTCAAGGAATTGGCCGAATCGGAGCTGCGCGCGGCCTACGCGCTGACCGAGAAACAGGCGCGCCACGAGAAGATCTCCGGAATCAAGGCCAAGCTTCTGGAAACGGCGGCGGCCGAAGGGCTCAAGGTCGAGCTCGTCCCCGGAATCTTCAAGGACCTCGAAAAAGAGATCGTGCGCGGCAATATCCTGAAGACCAAGAAGCGCATCGATGGGCGCGGCACGAGCGACGTCCGCCCCATCAGCTCCGAGGTCGGGTTTCTCCCGCGCGCGCACGGAAGCGCGCTGTTCACCCGCGGCGAGACGCAGGCCCTGGTCGTGACCACGCTCGGCACCGGCCAGGACGAGCAGATCGTCGACGCGCTGGAAGGCGAGTACCGCGAGCACTTCCTGCTGCACTACAATTTCCCGCCGTTTTCGGTGGGCGAGGTCGGACGCTTCGGTTTCACCGGGCGGCGCGAGGTCGGCCACGGCAAGCTCGCCTGGCGGGCGGTGCGGCCCATCCTCCCCGAAAAGACCGATTTCCCCTACACGACGCGCGTGGTTTCCGAGATCACGGAATCGAACGGCTCGTCCTCGATGGCGACCGTGTGCGGCACGTCGCTGTCGCTCATGGACGCGGGCGTGCCGATCAAGCGGCCCGTCGCCGGCATCGCCATGGGCCTCATCAAGGAAGATCACGGCCACGCGGTGCTCTCCGACATCCTCGGCGACGAGGACCATCTGGGCGACATGGACTTCAAGGTGGCGGGAAGCGAACAGGGCGTCACCTCGCTGCAGATGGACATCAAGATCACGAGCATCACGCGGGACATCATGGAAACCGCCCTCGCCCAGGCGCGCGAGGGGCGGCTGCATATCCTGAACGAGATGAACAAGGCGCTGGACGTTGCCCGCGAGCAGTTGAGCCAGCACGCGCCGCGCATCACGGTGATCACCGTGCCCAAGGACAAGATCCGCGAGATCATCGGCACGGGCGGCAAGGTCATTCGCGAAATCTGCGAGACCACGGGGGCCAAGATCGACATCGAGGACGACGGCACGGTGAAGGTGGCGGCCGTCGATGGCGCGGCAAGCCAGGCCGCGATCGATTGGATCCGCAACATCGTGGCCGAGCCCGAGATCGGCGCCATCTACCGCGGCAAGGTGGTGAAGGTCGTGGACTTCGGCGCCTTCGTGAATTTCCTCGGCCCCCGCGACGGGCTGGTGCACATCAGCGAGTTGGGGCCGGGACGGCCGAAGACGGTTTCCGAGGTCGTCAAGGAAGGCGACGTGGTCTCGGTCAAGGTTCTGGGCATGGACGACCGCGGCAAGGTGAAGCTCAGCATGAAGGCGGTGGACCAGCGCACCGGCGAGGACTTGACCAAGAGCGCGCCGGCCTAGTGCGGTAACGCGGGAAGGGAGCCCCGGGCCTCGCGTAAATTTTCGGGGCGCGAGGGTGGTTGAAGCCGGGACCCTTTCCATATAGGACCTTAAGAGGCGTCCGAACCAAGGGCGGCCCAGCCGGTCAGCGGTTCCGCGAGTTTCGCGGAGGCGCCGGGGGGCGGCGTAGCGAGATGGGAGGCGCCAGATGAAGCCTCTGAATTCGATTTTGATCTCGGGCCGCGAGGTGCTCCCTCTCGTCGAAGGCGGGAAGGGCATCTCCATCTCGAACGGAGAAAGCTCGGGCGCCTGGGCGGCCGCCGGGGGTGTGGGCACGTTCTCGGGCGTGAACGCCGACGCCTACGACGAAAACGGAAACTTCTTGCCGCAGATCTACCGCGGCCGGACACGGCGCGAGCGCCACTCCGAGCTCATCGATTACGCCGTGCGCGGCGCGCTCTATCAGGCGCGGGTCGCCTACGAGAGCGCGAACGGTTTGGGCCGCATCCACATGAACGTGCTGTGGGAGATGGCGGCGGCGGAAACCATCCTGCATCGCACGCTCGAGGCGGCCAAGGGCATCGTCCACGGCGTCACCTGCGGCGCCGGAATGCCGTATCGCATCGCCGAAATCTGCGCCAAATACGGCGTCCATTACTATCCGATCGTCTCCTCCGCGCGCGCGTTCCGCGCATTGTGGAAGCGCGCCTATCACCGTTTCCGCGATTGGCTCGGCGCGGTGGTGTACGAGGATCCGTGGCTGGCCGGCGGCCATAACGGCCTGAGCAATGTGGAAGATCCCGAAAAGCCCGAAGCGCCGATGCCGCGCGTCATGGAGATGCGCCAGCTCATGAACGAATACGGGCTGACGGACACGCCCATCGTCATGGCCGGCGGCGTATGGTTCCTGCGCGAATGGGAGGACTGGATCGGCAATCCCGATCTCGGCCCTATCGCCTTCCAATTCGGCACGAGGGCGCTCTTGACCAAGGAAAGCCCGATCTCGGACGCGTGGAAGCGCAGGCTGCTGACGCTCAAGAAGGGCGAGGTTTTCCTGAACCGTTACAGCCCGACTGGCTTCTATTCGTCGGCGGTCTATAACAACTTCATCAAGGAACTCGAGGAACGCTCGGCGCGCCAGGTCGCCTTCTCACAGGACGCGGTGGGCGAGCACGACGCGCCGTTTCCCGTGGGCGCGCGCAAGCGCATCGTCTATTTGACCGCCGCCGACAAGGTTCGCGCCGATGAATGGGTGCGCCGGGGATTCACCGAGGCGATGCGCACGCCCGATTCGACCCTCATTTTCGTCGCGCCCAAGAAGTTGAACCAGATCCGGATGGATCAGATCAACTGCATGGGCTGTTTGAGCGCCTGCCTGTTCAGCAACTGGGCCCAGAACGAGCAGGGCACGACGGGAAAGAAAGCGGACCCCCGCTCCTACTGCATCCAGAAGACGCTCCAGGCCATCAGCCACAGCGGAAGCGTCGACTCGGAGCTGATGTTCGCCGGCCACAACGCCTATCGCTTCGCCGAGGACCCGTTCTATTCGAACGGCTTCATCCCGACCGTGCGCCAGCTGGTCAAGCGCATCGAAACCGGCGATTGAAACCGTGAGCACCGGCTCGGTGCCGCAGGGCGGCCTATGGTTAACGCCGGCCGGCGGCCGGGATAATGCTTTTGAACTTTTCCAAATCAGTGATTATGTTATTGGAGCGGCCTCAGCAATGAGGGCCCGCCGCCCATGACGAAAGATGGTTGGATGATGCGACCCTATGCCTCCGCTCTCGACCGGTTGCGGTCCGTCGGCTTGCGTCCGACGCGGCAGCGCTTGGCCTTGGCCAAGCTCCTGTTCGAGGCCGGCCATCGCCACGTGACGGCCGAGGATCTGCACAAGGAAGCGCGCGAGGCCGATGTCGGCGTGTCGCTGGCGACCATCTACAACACCCTTCACCAGTTCACCGAGGCCGGCCTGCTGCGCGAAGTGGTGGTCGATTCGGGGCGCTGCTATTTCGACACCAACAACAGCGAACATCACCACTTCTTCTTTCAGGATGGCGGGCGTCTGATCGACATTCCCGCCCACGGAATCAGGGTCGAGAACCTCCCCGAGCCGCCCGGCGGCACCGAAGTTTCGCGGGTCGAGGTGATCGTTCGGGTCGCCCCGACCCGTAAATAAATACCTTCCCTCGCCGCCATCTGGCGGCTATTCTAGAACAGTTCTAAACTATTGACAGCGGTGCCGGGCGGGCCCATAGTTCGGGTCCGGCCGTCGTTCGTGGCCGCAGAATCGCGAAACCTCCGGGTGGCCGCCAGCGCCGCCCGCAGACCACAGGAGAGTCGAATGGCGCTCAAGGGAAGCAAGACCGAGAAGAATTTGAAGGACGCCTTCGCCGGCGAATCCATGGCGAACCGCCGCTACCTCTATTTCGCCCAGAAGGCCGACGTCGAAGGCTACAACGACGTCTCCGCCGTGTTCCGCTCGACCGCGGAAGGCGAAACCGGGCACGCCCACGGCCATCTCGAGTTCCTCGAGGAGGTGGGAGATCCCGCGACCGGCGAACCGATCGGGGACACCCGCAAGAACCTGAAATCCGCGATCGCCGGCGAGACCCACGAATACACCGACATGTATCCGGGCATGGCTCGCGCCGCTCGCGACGAGGGCTTCACCGAGATCGCCGACTGGTTCGAGACCTTGGCCAAGGCCGAGAAGTCTCACGCCGGCCGGTTCCAGCGGGCCCTCGACGAGGTGAAATAAGCTCGAGGCCCCGAGGCAGGCGATCGGGGGGCCGTTTGCGGCCCCCTTATTGCTTGCGCCCGTGACATCATTCGCGCGCTGCCGCGCATCGGCCGCAGGCATGAGGAAAGCCGGGAAGGGAACATGAGGGAAGGAAGCCTGGAAGCGCCGGTCCGCCATCCGCTTGCGTGGACGGATCCCGATTTCACCGATCCCGAAAAGCTCGACGCCGAGATGCGCCGCGTTTTCGACGTGTGTCACACCTGCCGGCGCTGCTTCAATCTGTGCGACAGTTTCCCCCGCCTGTTCGATCTGATCGATCGGTCGAAGACCGGCGAGCTCGAGTCGGTCGACAGCAAGGGTTTCAAGCCGGTCGTCGATGCGTGCACGTTGTGCGAC
>DATDPM010000035.1:0-7641 GCA_035292745.1 Alphaproteobacteria bacterium
TAGACCAGCACCAGCCACGCCGCGGAAAACACCACCACCGCGACGAACTTCACCCGCTCCACATAGGCGCCCACGATCAGCGCCGGGGTGATGATGGCGAAGGTCATCTGGAACATGAAGAACACGCTCTCGGGGATCGCGTGTCCCGGGGCGGTCCCCTTCAGTGTGTCGAAGGAAACGCCGGCCAGGAACACCTTGCCCAGGCCGATCCAGCGGTTGAGTTCGCCGCCGTCGCCGAAGGCGAGCCCATAGACGAACATCAGCCACAGCACCGAAACCAGGCAGCAGATGGACAGACAGTGCATGAGCACCGACAGCACGCTCTGCGAGCGCACCAGCCCGCCGTAAAAAAGGGCAAGTCCGGGGATCGTCATGAACAGGACGAGCGCGGTCGCGGTCAGCATCCAGGCGGTGTCGCCCGCGCTCAAATCCGCGGACGTTTGCGCCAATGCCGGAAAGGCGAAAAGACTAAGGGCCAGGGCCGGGAGGAGGGTCTTCAAGAATCGCGACGGGATCATGAGGCACCATCAATAGCGTTGGTTGCGCCGAAGGCGCGGCTTTCGGCCGCGCCCGGTTCCAAGTTTCTTGTTGTCGATTGAAGGGGAAAGCTGGGGTTGCGCGCGCCCGCGCCGTGCCGCCGCCGTTGCCGACGGCGAACGGCCGGGCCTGCCGCCGGCCCGGATCGAAGGCCTCGCTCAACGATCACCCCCTGGGGCGCCGCCCGTTTTCGGGTCGTGCCCTAAGCCGTCTTGAGACGGTCTTCTAACCCTGGGGTATCAAGAAACGTGCCAGCGGCCGGCGCGGGCGGTGGCGCTTGCGCGCGGGCGGATTTGCCGCTTGTTCGGCCACGCATCGCGCGGCTTTGGCTGAAACTATGCGCTTGGCCACGGGAAAATCTGAGCACGGTTTAGGCACAGTGGCAAAAAAATAGGCGAATCGGGCCCGTCGTTCCCGATTCGCCTTCAGTTGAGCCGGAAATGGTCGGGGGCGGGACTGGCATCCCGCCCCCGTGAGGCGCTATTGCACGACCTCGCCGTGGAGGGTGAGATCGAGGCCCTCGCGCTCGTCGTCTTCGCTGACCCGCAAACCCACCAGCAGGTCGATGACCTTGAGGATGATGAAGGTCATGACGCCGTCGTAAACGATGGTGGCCAAGACGCCCTTCGCCTGGGTCCACATCTGCGCCGCGTTGCCCTCGAGCAGGCCGGCGGTGCCGCCGATGGCCGCCACCGCGAACACGCCCGTCAGCATGGCGCCGATGACGCCGCCCACGGCATGCACGCCGAAGGCGTCGAGCGCGTCGTCGTAGCCCATCATCGGCTTGAGGCTCATGGCGCCCCAATAACAGCCGATGCCGCCTGCGGCCCCGATCCACAGCGCGCCGACCGGGCCGACGAAGCCCGAGGCCGGCGTGATGGCAACCAGGCCCGCCACCGCGCCGGAGATCATCCCCAGCACGCTCGGCTTGCCGCGCAATGTCCACTCCGTGAACATCCAGGCCAAGGCCGCGGTCGCGGTCGCGATCTGGGTCACGCCCATCGCCATGCCGGCGCGGCCGTCGGCCGCCACGGCGGATCCGGCGTTGAAGCCGAACCAGCCCACCCACAGCAGCGAGGCGCCGATCAGGCTGAGCACCAGGTTATGGGGCGCCATCTGCTCGCTCCCCAGTCCCCGCCGCTTGCCGATCACGAGAGCGGTCACCAGGCCCGCCACGCCGGCGTTGATGTGAACCACGGTGCCGCCGGCGAAATCGAGCATGCCGGCTTTGAAGAAGTATCCGCCGGATTCCCACATCACATGCGCAATCGGCGAATAGACCGCGAGGGACCATATGCCGATGAACAACAGCATCGCCGAGAATTTCATGCGGTCGGCGAAAGCGCCGGTGATGAGCGCCGGCGTGATGATGGCGAAGGTCAGCTGGAACGCCATGAACACGGATTCGGGAATCGTGCCGAACAGCGTGTCCTTTTCCATGCCGCCCAGGAACAAGCGGTCGAGGCCGCCGATGAACTCGGTTCCGGGCCGGAATGCCAGGCTGTAGCCGACGATGGTCCACAGCACGGTGACCAGACAGGTGATGGCGAAGCTCTGCATGCAGATGGTGAGCACGTTCATCTTGCGCACCATGCCGCCGTAGAACAGGGCAAGGCCGGGGATCGTCATCATCAGCACGAGGGCGACCGAGGCGAGCATCCAGGCGGTGTCGCCCCTGTCGAGTGTCGGTGCCGGAGGCGCCGCGGCCTCCGCGGCGGGTGCCGCTTCTTGTGCGCTGGCCCCCACCGCCAGCAACACGATCGGGAGCGCGGCCAGCGCGATGCCGAGCCACCTCCCGACGTCAATAGACGGGAATTTGAATTTCATTCGGTCCTCCTATAGAGCGTTCTCATTCGTTTCGCCGGTTCTGATGCGGACCGCGCGGCCGACATCGAGAACGAAGATCTTCCCGTCGCCGATGCGTCCCGTGCTGGCGGCTTTCTGAATCGCCTCCACGGTCGCATCCACCACGTTGTCGGCAACCACCGCCTCGATCATCACCTTGGGAACGAACAGCACCTCGTATTCGGCGCCGCGGTAGATCTCGGTGTGCCCTTTCTGCCGTCCGAAGCCTTTGACTTCGGAAACGGTCATCCCCTGTACCCCTATCTGTGTGAGAGCCTCGCGTATGTCGTTCAGCTTGTGAGGCTTCACGATGGCCTTGATGAGCTTCATCCGCCGTTTCCTTGCCGGTTGCACCGCCGGCCCCCACCCGCCATCACCAATGGACGCAGACGCCGGGGCCGGAGCCCGGTCTGAAACCGGGGCCACTCCCTGAATTTCAATATCCGTGCCGAATCGCGGGCGAAGGGCTGAATCGGGCCGATTCAAGGACTTGGCCCCGCGCGCGGTCGCGCAGCCTCGCTTTTGAGCGGATTGTCTGCTCACTCATTAGGCAAAATTGAAAGTTTGATTAATCTTTCATCAATATCTGTGGCAAGAGCGGGGTCCGGGGCCGATCGAGCGCTCTGGACAGGGCCCAAGCCGCCCGCCAAGTTGCGGAGATGAGCGGGCGTCCCAACACGGCCGATGTGCTGATCGTCGGCGGCGGCTTCGTCGGGCTGACGCTGGCCGCGGCGCTGTCGCGGGCCGGGATCGCCAGCGCCGTGATCGAGGAGCGGGCCGCCGGGCGGGCCGCCGCCAAGGACGGCCGCACCTCTGCCATTGCCTACGGTTCCGCCCAGGTGCTGCGGGGCCTCGGCATCTGGCCCCGGCTGGAACCGGTGGCCGAGCCGATTCTCGAGATCCGGGTATCGGACGGCACCGCACCCTTGTTCCTCCATTACGATCACCGCGAGCTGGAAGGGCGTTTGGCGGATGCGCCGCTCGGCTACATGGTCGAGAACGACGATCTGAAACGTGTCCTGCTCGATCACGTCGCCGGGCTTTCCAATGTCGCGCTGATAACCGGCGTTACGGTGCGCAGGCTTGCGCGCAACTCGGACGGCGTGCGCGCGGAATTGTCGGACGGCGGCGCGATCGAAGCGCGTCTCGCCGTCGCCGCCGACGGACGCGACTCCGCGCTGCGCCGCGAAGCCGGCATCGCCGTCGCCCGCTGGCGCTATCCCCAGACCGCGATCGTCTGCACCGTCGCCCATGAGAAACCGCACCGCGGCATCGCCCACGAGCGCTTCCTGCCCGCCGGCCCGTTCGCCATCCTGCCGATGAAAGGCAAGCGCAGCTCGATCGTCTGGACCGAAAGCGCAAAGAACGCGCCGCGCCTGCTGGCGCTTCCGGATGCCGAATTCAAAGCCGAGCTGTCGCGCCGGTTCGGGGATTTTCTAGGGAAGATCGAGGTCGTGGGCGGGCGCTGGTCCTATCCGCTCGGGCTGGTTCACGCCGACCGCTATGTCGCCGAGCGCCTGGTGCTGGCGGGCGACGCCGCCCATGCCATCCATCCCATCGCCGGTCAGGGGCTCAACCTCGGCTTTCGCGACGTGGCGGTGCTGGCGGAGGTTTTGGCCGATGCGCGCAAAGCGGGCCGGGACATCGGCGCGGCGGAAGTCATCCGCCGTTACGAGCGCTGGCGGCGATTCGATTCGTTCGCGCTGATCGCCGCGACGGATTCGCTGAACCGGCTGTTCTCGAACGACATCGCGCCCATCCGGCTGGCGCGCGACCTCGGCCTTGCCGCGGTCAACCGCGTGCCGGGATTGAAGCGCTTCTTCATGCGCCATGCCATGGGGCTGGTCGGCGATCTGCCGCGGCTGATGCGCGGCGAGCCGCTTTAGCCGCTACGTTTTACTATTTGTTTTATTAGGGATCGCGCGACAACCCGCGCGCGGCAACCTCGCTCAGGTAATTGTTCCAGCGCGCCTCGTAGCCTTCGCCCAGCTCGTAGAGATAATTCCAGCTGTAGATGCCGGTGTCGTGCAGATCGTCGAATTTGATGCGGATCGCGTAGTTTCCGACCGTCTCGATCTCGAGGATGCCGACGTGCCTGCGGCCCGGCACGATCTTGCGTTCGGCCGGGTTGTGGCCCTTGACCTCGGCCGACGGGCTCTCGACCCGCAGATATTCCGCCGGCAAACTGAACTTGCGTCCGTCGTCGAAGTCGATTTCCAGGGCCTTGTCCGCGCCTTTGAGCCTGATCTCGACCGGCCAAAAGCGGGTGCCGAGCCCGGCCGCGCTCATCGGCGCGGTTCTTTCTTCGGCTCGTCGAGGCGGCGCGCCTCCTCGACCAGCAAAATGGGGATGCCGTCGCGGATCGGATAGGCAAGCCCGGCCTGCTCGCTGATCAATTCCTGCGCCTCCGCGTCGTAGCGCAGCGCCCCCTTGGTCAGCGGGCACACCAGGATTTCGAGAAGCTTGGGATCGACGCTTTGCCCGCGCGCGGTCATGGTGGTTGTCCTTTCTATTGCCGCGAGACCGGGGCGCCGGTTTCCTCGAAGCTCGCCATCTCGAGGAGCGCCACCAGAAGCGCCGCGGCGTCGCCCGGGGTCTCCGCCTCGAGCAGCGCCTGTTTCTCGCCCGGCCCGAACGGGCACGACATGGAGATCGCCGCGATCAGCTCCCGGTCGGGAAGCTCGGCGATGCCGGTGCCGTTCAGGCTCGCGCCCCGCCCCGTCAGAAACTGTTCGAGCCCCACCAGCAGCTTTGCGCGCAACATGGAATCGAGGACTTCGTCGTCCATCGGCGCGCCGTCGCCGGCGAAATTCTCGAACTGCACCGCCGCCATGCGGTAGCCGCGCCGCAGTCCGGTCTCGCGCGCGATCTCGAAGCGGCTGACGCCGTCCAGCACGATCTCATAGCGCCCGTCGCTGGTTTCGCGGAACATGGTGATGCGCCCGGCGCAGCCCACCCGGTACACCTCGGGCTCGGCGACGCGCGCCTCCGAATCGGCCTCCTGCGGCTGCACCATGCCGATCACGCGCGCGCCCTTGATCGCATCCTCGACCATGGCGAGATAGCGTGGCTCGAAGATATTGAGCGGCAAGCGCCCGTGGGGAAGCAGCAGCACGCCGGTCAGCGGGAAGATCGGAATCTCGCCCGGCAATTCTTCGCTCATCCGTTCGTCCGGCTGGTTCATGCGAACAGCACCGAAGAAAGCTTGCGCCGCCCGCCCAGCGTCACCGCATGGGCCGGGCCCAGCGCCTCGAAATATTTCAGCAGTTCCTTGCGCGCCGCCTGATCGTTCCAGTTGCGGTCGCGTTTGATCAGCTCGATGAGCTGGTCCACCGCCTCTTCCTGCCGGCCTTCGGCATAGAGGGCGGAGGCGTAATCGAACCGCGCCTGATGGTCGGCGGCGTCGCGCGCGATGCGCGCCTGCAACTCATCCGTGGCGCCTTTCTTCGGCGCCTGCTCCGCCAGTTCGAGCGCGGTGCGCGCGGCGAGAATCTCGGGTGCGCCGGCGATCTCGGCGGGCACGCGCTCCAGCAGCTTGCGCGCGGCAGCCGCGTCTTTCGCCGCAAGCCGGCTGCGCGCCAGCCCCGCATGCGCCCCGGCGTGGCGCGCGTCGGCCGCCAGAACCTGCTTGTAAATGTCCTCGGCCATCGGCACGTCGCCCGCCGCCAGCGCCGCGTCGGCATGGGCGACGGCCTCGGTGATCGCCTCGGCGGCGCCGCCGCCGCCCACCGCCTTGACCAGGCGGTCGATGAAGGCCTTGACCTGGGATTCCGGGACCGCGCCCATGAATCCGTCGACCGGGCGCCCCTGGAAGAAGGCGTAAACCGCGGGGATGGATTGCACGTGCATCTCGCGCGCCAGATCCGGGTTTTCGTCGATGTTGATCTTGACCAGCTTGGCCGCGCCCTTCGCCGCCTGCACCGCGCGCTCCAGCGCCGGGCCCAGCTGCTTGCATGGCCCGCACCACGGCGCCCAGAAATCGACGATGACGAGGCTCTCGCGCGAGCCCTCGATCACGTCGGCCATGAAGCTCGCCGTATCGCCGTGCTTGACGGGCGGCGCGCCGCCGCCGGAAGAAACGGGGCTCGAGATCGGGTCCATCACCATGCCGTTGGCACCATACAGGGGCTCGCGAATTCGGGGTCCGGTTGCGAAACGAACTATTAAGGGGGCCGGCTCTATAAATGGATCGGGCGGCCCTCTCTCTCAAGGAGGAAGCCGGGGTCCAGCATAGGCCAACGCGATTCCGGCCGACAAGCATCGGCGCCGGTTTTCCGCCGGAACCAAGGCTTGCAAAGCCTAAGGCTTCTCTTATTATCGGGGCCGCTCGAAACCGGGCGATGCGGGAGTAGCTCAGAGGTAGAGCATCACGTTGCCAACGTGAGGGTCGAGGGTTCGATTCCCTTCTCCCGCTCCATCGCCCGGGGTTCTTGTTCCAAAAAATTCGCCGTCCTGTCCCGTGCCATCCGTGCGCGCCGCGAAACCCATGCGGCCATCGGCCCCCCGTCGCGCCCGCGAAACAGCGGATCATTCGGCGCGCCCGGCCAATCGCAACCGGCGCAGGTCGGCCCGAGGTGCCGGTACCGGCGCGGCGGAAAAACGAAACGGCCAATCCGGCCCGCTGTTTGACAAATTATCTAAAATTTTAGTCAAAACAAAGTCGTGTTATAGTAAAAATCGCCGGTAATTCTCGGTTTATTACATTCGTTAGTCTTTGACATTAGCGATTTTCTCATTTAATAATCTTGTCGTCTGCCTGACAATTATCGAATACTTCGCAACGTCACCATCGAATCGGGTTTCAACGGCAACGGCAACGGTCTAGGAGGCGGCAATGGAAACGGAAATGGTATTGGCGGCAGCGCCCTCGGCGGCGCGGGCCATGGCGGGCGTAACCGGCTCTCTCGGGGCCATGGCGGCCGGCTTGGCGGTGGCAACGGCCATGGCCTGGACGGTGGCGCTGACCACGGCGACGGCAACGGCGCTGCACTCGGCGTCGGATCGTCGGACGCCGCCGGCAACGCGCTAGAGCGGTTCCCGGTCACTTGGAACCGCTCTTGGCCGCGACGGCGGCCCGGCGCTCCTGCGCCGCGCCCGCGCAGCCGTGGGCCGAAGGCCCACAGGCGCGAGCGATAAAAACAGCAGGAGCGATTCCATTTGAATGGAAATCGCTCTAGGCGGCGGCAGCGGCCCGGCGCCGCACCCGCGCGAAGCCCGCGCTCCGGCCCGGCCCGTCGCGCACGCCGCAGCCTCGGCGCG
>DATDPM010000036.1:0-4144 GCA_035292745.1 Alphaproteobacteria bacterium
TGGCGCGCAGCGAATCGCCGCCCCGGCCGCCGGGCCCGCGCGGCGCGGTGCCGCCCAGCCCGCGCTGAGGGACCGCCGATGGACGATCTTCTCTACCTGCTCGGCGACGTGCGCCCCTGGCATTGGTGGGCTCTGGCCGCGATTCTCATCGCCGTCGAAATCATGAGCCCCGCTTTCTATTTCCTTTGGCCCGGCATCGCCGCGGCGCTGGTGGGCGTGCTGCTGCTCATTTTCCCCGGCATGAGTCCTTCGGCGCAGATTCTGGTGTTTTCCGTCTGCGCGGTGGCGGCGACCGTCGCCTGGAAGCGCTTGGCGCCGAAGGCCTGGTCGCCGACGGAACCCCATCCCACTCTCAACCGCCGCGCCGCGCAGTACGAGGGTCACAAGGCGAGGGCGGCGGTCGACTTTTCGGGAGGCGAGGGGGCGGTCATTGTAGGCGATACGCGCTGGAGCGCAGCGACGGAGGACGGCTCCAATCCCGTTGCCGGCGAGATGCTCGTCGTCACCGGGGCCGAGGGGATCGTGCTGAAGGTGCGCAAGGCGGAGATCTAGTCCCGTCCGCGCGCGACGAAGTGCGGATTGGCGAAACCCTGCGCCGCCTTGCCGTAGAGAAACGGCGCGCCGTCGAGTTGCGTCACCGAACCGCCGGCCGCCGCCAGCACGGCATGACCCGCCGCCGTGTCCCACTCCATGGTGCGTCCGTGGCGCGGATAGAGATCCGCTTCGCCTGCCGCGATCAGGCAGAACTTCAGCGACGAACCCGCCGCCACCATCCTGGCTATCTTGTAATGAGCAAGAAATTCCTCGGTCTTGGCATCGCGATGCGAGCGGCTGACGACTGCGGTGAGCCCTTCCTCCGGCGCCGTCCGCGCGCGAATGGCGCGCGCGCCGCCTTCGGGCAGAAGTTCGAATGCGGCCCCAGCTGCCACGTCACCGGCAAATGCGCGCCCCAAGGCGGGCGCAAGCACAACGCCGCACACGGGCGCTTCGTTCTCAATGAGGGCGATGTTCACCGTGAATTCGCCGTTGCGGGAAAGAAACTCCTTGGTGCCGTCAAGCGGATCGACGAGAAAAAACCGCGCGCCCACCCGCGGCATGGCGCCCGCGGCGACCGCTTCTTCGGCGACAACCGGAATCTCCGGCGAAAGCTTCGTCAGGCGCGCAACGATGAGGGCCTCGGCCTCTTCGTCGGCCCGCGTCACCGGCGAACGGTCATGCTTCAGCCGCGCTTCGCTCGCGCCCTCGTAGTGCTTGAGGATCAACCGTCCCGCCTCTCGGGCGATGTCGGCGAGGGCGGCGGCAAGCGGCGATGGCTTGCTGCTCATTCCGTCTCGGCCGGAAGGCGTCCGGGGGCGGCGGGTTTCCCTTCTGCCATCTTTAAGCAATCCTTAAGAAGACGGTACGAGAGTCAGCAATTGGAAACCATGATTCGGTGCCGCCCGCGTGTTTCATACAAAAGGCCTCGCCATGAACGACCTCGATTTCGCCGCGCTGCTGGTCAGCCGCGTATGTCATGACCTTGTGAGCCCGGTGGGCGCGGTGGTCAACGGCCTCGAGGTACTGGAGGATGAAACGGATTTGGCCATGCGGGCCGATGCATTGCGCCTTGTCGCCGCCTCAGCCGAGCAGGCGGCGGCCCGGCTGAAGTTCGCCCGCATCGCGTTCGGAGCGGCGGGATCGGCGGGGGCGGAACTGGACCTCGCCGAAGTGGCCCGCGTCATGGCCGGGCTCCTGCGCGGCGGAAAGACCGAGCTGGTCTGGCACCCCCAGGCGGTCAACTGGCCGAAGGATTGGGCCAAGCTGCTTATGAACACGGCGCTGATGGCCGCCGACTGCCTGCCGCGTGGAGGAAAGGTGACGGTGGAAGCGTCCCAGGACCCCTCCGTGCCCAGCTTCCAAGTCCTCGCCGCGGGGACCATCGCCCGCATGTCCCCGGAGGCGGAGCACGCCCTTCTGGGCGAGCCCGGAGCCGCCTTGGACGGACGCTCGATCCAGCCCTACCTGACCTACCAACTGGCCCGCGGCCTCAATGCCGGCCTCACCATGACCCAGGGCGAGGGCGAGGTCCGTTTCCGGGCGGGATAGCGGGCGCCGTCAACGGTTCCGGCCGCTCTCCGATCCGGCAATTTCTTGAAAATCCGCGCGAAATTCGCCGTGGAACGGCTCCGGGTTTCAGCAGGTGTTTACCGCCTCAGGGCCAAACTGCATCCAGTTTGGAGGAAAGCGCCATGAAGCAGTGCTTGATCGTCGACGACTCGCGCGTCATCCGCAAAGTCGCGCGCCGGATCATCGAAAGCCTGAACTTCTCGATCGAGGAGGCCGAGGATTCCGCCGCCGCCATCGAGATTTGCCGGCGCAAGATGCCGGAGGCGATCCTGCTCGATTACAACATTCCCAATTTCTCGGGCGCCGAATTTCTGCGCGCGCTCCGGCGTGAACCGGGCGGCGACAAGCCGATCGTGGTTTTCTGCACCACCGAGAACGACATTTCGCAGATCACCGAGGCGATGGGGGCGGGGGCCAACGACTACATCGTGAAGCCCTTCGACCGTGGCATCGTGGAAGCGAAGTTCACGGAAGTCGGTCTCATGTAAGCCGCCGAGCCGTGAGCACCGCCATCGGCCGCGGCAACAAAAAAGGGCGCCTTCCGGCGCCCTTTTTCATCCCCGCGATTTGCCCCTCGAGGCAGATCAGGCGACCGCCTTCTCCTCCGGATCGCGCAGCACATAGCCGCGGCCCCAGACGGTCTCGATATAGTGTTCGCCATTGCAGGCGACCGCCAGCTTCTTGCGCAGCTTGCAGATGAAGACGTCGATGATCTTGAGCTCCGGCTCGTCCATGCCGCCGTAGAGATGATTGAGGAACATCTCCTTGGTCAGCGTCGTGCCTTTCCTGAGGCTAAGGAGTTCCAGCATCTGGTATTCCTTGCCGGTCAGGTGCACGCGCTGAGAATCGACCTCGACCGTCTTGGCGTCGAGATTGACCGTCAACCGGCCCGTGGTGATGACCGACTGCGAGTGGCCCTTGGAGCGGCGGACGACCGCCTGGATGCGCGCCACCAGCTCGTCCTTGTGAAACGGTTTGGTCATATAGTCGTCGGCGCCGAAACCGAGCGCCTTAACCTTTGCTTCGACGATGGCGTTACCGGAAAGGATTAACACCGGCGTCTGGACCTTGGCCAGGCGCAGCGATTTCAGAACTTCGAAACCGCTCATGTCGGGAAGCTGCAAGTCGAGCACGATGATGTCGTAATCGTACAGCTTTCCGAGGTCGATGCCTTCCTCGCCGAGATCGGTGGTGTAGACGTTGAAGCCCTCGGAACGCAGCATCAACTCGATGCTGCGCGCCATTGCGCTGTCGTCTTCGATTAAGAGAACGCGCATGCCTTAACCCCCTTACGCGACGCGAGAGCCCCCCGGAATGGTTACGGCCAGCGTCGTTAATCGGTGACCTAACCCTAAACGGAATTGGTTAAGAGGAACTTTCCCGACCGCCTGGGTTGTCACCGTCCAGCAAAGCCTCCGCCGGCCCTCGTCCCCCGGCGGGTGACATCTCATTGATTCGCTTTGTTAAGTTTACTGCCACTTAAAGCCTCTGGTTCAAGATAGCTTGTAGGGGGAGCCCTCCGTCCGGCCCGGGCGGCGGAGCCTTTCCGCCCGGGATTCGAGGAGTTTCGTGCAGAGGCTGATCGAGACGGTGCAGGGCCTTCCCCGCCTCACACGCTTCGGGCGAGTGGCGCGGGTCGAGGGTCTCCTGGTCGAGGTGACCGGCGCGCAGGGCGCCATCGGCCTCGGCGGCCGCCTGATTGTGGCCGGAGGCGGCGGCGCTAACACGCCCTGTGAAGTCGTCGGCTTCCGCGACGGCCGCGCGCTCGCCATGCCCATGGGCCAGCTGGACGGCATTACGCTCGGCGCCCGCGCCACCTTCGACGACACCCAGACCGCCATCCATCCGTGCGGCGGCTGGCTTGGCCGCGTCGTCGACGCCTTCGGCAATGCGGTCGACGGCAAGGGTGCACTTCCCCACGGGCTCAAACCCTACGCCTTGCGCGCCGCCCCGCCGCCCGCGCACGCGCGCGCCCGAATGGGTTCGCCACTCGATCTCGGCGTGCGCGCACTCAACACCTTCGTCACCTGCTGCAAGG
>DATDPM010000037.1:0-37319 GCA_035292745.1 Alphaproteobacteria bacterium
GGCGTGGCGCGGCCGGGTGGGGCCGTCTAATATCCGCGCAAGACGCGGAGGGCGACATGGGATTCCTCTCTTGGTTGCTGGGCCGGCCGGGTCCGCACAAAAAGGGCAAGGCGGCGCCCGCCCGGACGGCGCCGGCCAAAGCCCTGAGCCGCGAGGAGCTGATCGAGAACGCCTTGAAGATTCGCGATGAGAAGAAACGGGAATTCGACAAGCTCGACCCGGAAGCGCGCTTGAAGCTGCTGCGCCAGGCCATGGGAAAGAAGGACGCCGATGACGAGGCGTGACCGGCATTTCCGCGGCGCAACGGCGAGCCGCAACCGTCCATGACCGCCAAGCGCAAACCGAAGACTGCCAAGCGCGCGGCGCCGGACGCGATTTCGGAACTCGCCGGACAGTTGCGCGCCGGGGACAGGCGGGCGCTGGCGCGCGCGATCACGCTGATCGAATCGACGCGCGCCGATCACCGCCGCGACGCCGACGCGCTGTTGCAGAAACTGCTGCCCGCGACCGGCAAGAGCATCCGCATCGGCATCTCCGGCGTGCCGGGCGTGGGCAAATCCACCTTCATCGAGGCCTTCGGACTCGATGTGATCAAGGACAAGCACCGCGTGGCGGTGCTGGCGATCGACCCGTCGTCGCGCCGCGGCGGCGGCTCGATCCTGGGCGACAAGACGCGCATGGCCGAGCTTTCGGCGGCCCCACAAGCTTTCATCCGGCCGTCGCCCTCGGGCGGCACGCTGGGCGGCGTGGCGCGGCGCACGCGCGAAGCATTGCTCGCCTGCGAGGCGGCGGGCTTCGACGTGGTGCTGGTCGAGACCGTGGGCGTCGGGCAATCGGAGACCGCGGTCGCGGATATGACCGATGTTTTTCTGCTGCTGCTGCAGCCGGGCGGCGGCGACGAGCTTCAGGGTCTGAAGAAGGGGATCATCGAGATCGCCGATCTGCTGGTGGTGAACAAGGCGGACGGAGACTTGAAGGCGGCGGCCAAACGCACGGCGGGCGATTACGGCGCGGCATTGCGCCTGCTGCGGCCGAGCTCGCCCAACTGGACGCCCGAGGTGATGCAGTGCTCGGCGCTGGAGGGAACCGGAATCGCGGAAGTCTGGCAGGCGATCACCCGCTACCGCGAGAAGATGACGGCCTCCGGCGAGCTCAAGCGCCGGCGCGCGGAGCAGGCGAAATCCTGGATGTGGAGCGAGGTGACCGAGACGCTGGATGCGGCGCTGCGAAGCCACAAGGGCGTGCGCTCGCAGGTGGCGGCCCTCGAGTCCAAGGTGGCGGCCGGCGAGACCACGCCCTCGCAGGCGGCGCATGTGCTGCTCGCGGCCTTTGCGGGCGCGGGCAAGGATTGATCCTGACGGGGGGCTTGACGGAACCGGGGGGCCCCTTTAGAAATGCCGGCACCAAGGCTCCGGCTCACGGGGCCCTTGTATTTTCAGGAAGTTAGAGGGTTCCGCCATGTCGAGACGCTGCGCCATCACCGGCAAAGGGGTGCTCGTCGGCCACAATGTGAGCCACGCCAACAACAAGACCAAGCGGCGGTTCCTGCCGAACCTCCAGAGCGTCTCGCTGTTGTCGGAGAGCTTGGGCCAGTCGTTCCGCATGCGGGTTTCGACCAGCGCCATCCGCACCATCGAGCACAAGGGCGGGCTGGACGCTTACCTGATGGGCACCGCCGAGACCAAGCTGCCGGAAGAAGTCCGGCGCATCCGGCGGCGCGTCGCCAAGGCGCGGGCTTCGGCCTCCTAGTTTTCCCGCGGCGCCGCGCCGCGGGCTCAATTCAACGGGTTTAAGTTCGGGGCTGGATCAGGCGCGCTTGCGCCGCCGCGGCTTCGCGTCCGGGGCGCCGGGGTCCTCTTCGAACAATTCCGCCAGCTTCTCCATCATCGCCCCGCCCAATTGCTCGGCATCCACCAGGGTCACGGCGCGGCGGTAGTAGCGCGTAACGTCGTGGCCGATGCCGATGGCGATGAGCTCGACCGGCGAGCGGGTCTCGATCCATTCGATCACGTCGCGCAGATGACGCTCCAGGAAACTCGCAGGGTTCACCGAGAGCGTCGAATCGTCGACCGGCGCGCCGTCGGAGATGACCATGAGAATCCGCCGTTGCTCCGGGCGGGCCAAGAGGCGCTGATGCGCCCACAGCAGCGCCTCGCCGTCGATGTTCTCCTTGAGCAAGCCTTCGCGCAGCATCAGGCCCAGATTCTTGCGCGCGCGCCTGAGCGGCATGTCGGCCGACTTGTAGATGACGTGGCGCAGGTCGTTGAGGCGCCCCGGATTCGGGTGCTTGCCTTCCGCGACCCACCGTTCGCGGGCCTGACCGCCCTTCCACGCCCGCGTGGTGAAGCCCAGGACCTCGACCTTGACGCCGCAGCGCTCCAGCGTGCGCGCCAGGATATCCGCGCTCACCGCGGCGACCATGATGGGCCGCCCGCGCATGGAGCCGGAATTGTCGATCAGCAGGCTGACGACCGTGTCGCGGAACCGGGTTTCCTTCTCCTGCTTGTAGGAGAGCGAATGGGTGGGGGTGACGACGACGCGCGCCAGGCGCGCCGCGTCCAGCATCCCTTCGTCGAGATCGAACTCCCAGGCGCGGGATTGTTTCGCCAGCAGGCGGCGCTGCAGCCGGTTCGCCAGCTTGCCGATCACGCCCTGCAAGTGGGAAAGCTGCTGGTCGAGCATGGCGCGCAGCCGCGAAAGTTCCTCCGCGTCGCACAAGGTTTCGGCCGGGACGATCTCGTCGTATTCCGTGATGAAGGGCCGGTATCCGCCTTGCGGCGGCTCGTTGCTGCCGCGCATCATGCCGGTGCGCTTGCCCGCCTGGCCGGGCTGATCCTCGCCCTCGCCCAGCGCGCGCTGCTCGCCCATTCCCATTTCATCGGACTGCGCGGCGTCGGCGCCGGTTTGAGGCTGCTCGCCGGCGGCGGCGCTGAGCGTTCCGGTGGTTCCCGATTCGGAGCCTTCGTCGCCGGATTTGACCTGATCGCTTTGGGCGGACTCTTCGTCCTCCTGATCGGGTTCCTGATCGATGTCCTCGTCGGCGAGCTCGAGATCGGCGATGAAGCGCTGCACGCCTTCCGCGAAGCGTTCCTGGTTGTCGAGGAAACGTCCCAACTCGGAGAGGTCTTTCCGGGCCTGGGGCGAGAGCCGCGCCTTGATGCGCCGCACCAGATCCTGGGCGGAGGCGGGCGGGGCGCCGCCGGTCAGCGCCTCGCGGGCGATGAGCCGCAGCACTTCGGGCAGTGGCGCGTCCTCGCCCGCGTCGGGCTTGTCCAGGCCGTGACGGCGGCAGCGGTCCTCGGCGGCGGCGTGGAGGTTGGCGGCGACGCCGGCCATGCGCCGGGCGCCGAGCGTCTCCACCCGCACCTGCTCGATGGCGTCGAAAACTTCGCGCGCGCGCAAGCCCGGAGGACGGCGGCGGCGGTGCAGCTTGGCGTCGTGATAGCGCAGGCGCAGCGCCGCCGAATCCGCCTCGCCGCGCAGCCGCGAAACCTCTTCGAGCGGAAGCGCGCGGGTGGGCTGGGGAAGCGTCACCTGATCCTCCTCGACGTGGGGGCCGGTGGCGGCGAAGGTGACGGCGACCGCAGGCTTGCCCGCGACCGCACGCAGGCAGGCCGAGGTCACGCGCCGGAACGCTTCCTGCGGCGTATCGCCCAGAGCTTGGGCCATTGGCGCGCTAGACCGGCCGGTGGTGCAGCGTCGAATCCGGCAGTTCGACGTCGAAGCAGCGCTGGTAATACTCGGCCACCACCGGGCGCTCGATCTCGTCGCATTTGTTGAGGAAGGTGTACCGGAAGCCGAGCGCGATATCGCCGAAGATCTTGGCGTTCTCCGCCCAGGTGATGACGGTGCGCGGCGACATGACGGTGGAGATGTCGCCGGCGACGAAGCCGGTGCGCGTCAGATCGGCGAGATTCACCATGGAACTCACGATCTTGCGTCCCTCGTCGGTGTCGTAGGCGGGCGCCTTGGCCAGCACGATGTTCACTTCGTCGTCGTGGGGCAGGTAGTTCAAGCTGGCGACGATGTTCCAGCGGTCCATCTGGCCCTGGTTGATCTGCTGCGTGCCGTGATAGAGGCCGGTGGTGTCGCCCAGGCCCACGGTGTTGCTGGTGGCGAACAGGCGGAAGGCGGGATGCGGCCGGATCACCTTGTTCTGGTCCAGCAGCGTCAGCTTGCCCTCGACCTCCAGCACCCGCTGGATCACGAACATGACGTCGGAGCGCCCCGCGTCGTATTCATCGAACACGAGCGCGGTCGGCCGCTGCAGCGCCCAGGGGAGCATGCCCTCGCGGAATTCGGTGATCTGCTTGTCGTCGCGAATGACGATCGCGTCCTTGCCGATCAGGTCGATGCGGCTGATGTGGCTGTCGAGGTTGATCCGCACGCACGGCCAGTTGAGGCGCGCCGCGACCTGCTCGATATGCGTGGACTTGCCGGTGCCGTGGTAGCCCTGGATCAGGACACGGCGGTTGTAGGTGAAGCCCGCCAGGATCGCGAGCGTGGTTTCGCGGTCGAAGCGGTAGGCTTCGTCGATGTCCGGCACGTGCTCGCTCGGAAGGCTGAAGGCCGGCACCTGCATGTCCGATTCGATGCCAAAGGTCTGCGGCACCGATATCGTGATGTCGGGGAGGGGATGGTTGGCCGGTTGCCCGGCGCCGTGGGGAAGAGTCATTTTATTTTTTTCCAGTTGTTCCAGGCGTTGCGATCAGGCGAAGAACCGTTTCAAAATCCCATACGCCTCGTTGATGAGTTTGAGCCTTTCTTCGGCGTCCTTGTCGCCGCCATGGGCATCCGGGTGATGGCGTTTCACCAGTTCCTTGTAGCGCGCCTTGATCGCGGCGAAGCCGATCGGCGGGTGCAGGTTGAAGATGGCCAGCGCCTTTCCTTCCGGCGATTTCAAGGGCGGCGGAGCGGCGGCCTCGGCCGCCTTTTCCTTCGGTTTCGCCCTCGGGTCTTCGAAGAAACCGAAGGGGTCGAAAAACCGCGAGCCCGACCCGTTGAAACGGCGGCCACGAAGCCCGATCGGCCAGGTCGGCCGCCAACCCACCACATCCTCGCGGTCGTAATGCTCGACCTCTTCCGCCGACATGCCGGCATAGAAGTTCCATGACTTGTTGTATTCGCGCACATGATCGAGGCAAAACCAGTAGTAGGTATCGAGGGCATCGCGGCCGTGCGGCGCCCGGTGGACGCCCGGCTCGACGCAGCCCGCATGGTCGCAGCGCCGAAACCCGGTTTCGGCGCCCGCCGCCTCGTGAAGGAAGACCGAATTCCTGGTCTGGCTCATGATCTTGAAGTATGGGGGCAGCGGGCCCCGGAAACAAGCCGGGGCAAGGGATTCGGCCCGATTCGCGGCCGGCGCAACGGTGTAGATGCGGGGCGGAAGAAGCGGAAAAAGAGGCCATGCGGATTCGACCCATCCTGATCGCCAAGCTCACCGAAAAGCTTGCCCCCGTCCGGCTCGACGTGATCGACGATTCCGCGCGCCACGCCGGACACGCGGGGGCGCGGCCGGAAGGCGAAACTCACTTTCGCGTCACCGTCGTTTCGGAGTCGTTCCGCGGCCTGGACCGCGTGGCACGCCAGCGGATGGTGTATGCGATCCTCGCCGAGGAACTCGCGGGCGGCGTTCACGCCCTTTCGCTTTCCGCGCTCACGCCGGAAGAAGATGCCGGGAAATAACCGCCGGCGCGAACCCTGCGAAAGCATTCATGGCGCCGCGACTACAACCATAACGAGTAATCTTTTCTTATAACCACTTTTCATATATATATCAGTTGATATACACTCAGAGCGGGTAAAGACACGGTTCGGCAATCCTAGGTAGGGGGGGATATTGCCCATGTGTGTCGTTGACAACAACCTTGGTCAGTCGCGCAGCACCCTGGTCAACCGCAATGTCACGGTGAACGGGCACCGCACCAGCATGCGGCTCGAGCCCGCCATGTGGGAAGCCCTCGAGGATATCTGCCGGCGCGAGAACAGAACCATCCACGATTTCTGTTCGCTGGTGGACACCCAGCGCACGCAATCGAGCCTCACCGCGGCGATGCGCGTGTTTATCCTCGGCTATTTCCGCTCCGGTCTGACGCAGCAAGCGGCGTCTGCGGAGGTCAGCCCCCGGCTGGGGGACGCGGCAGTCACGAAGCCCTGGTCCCCGTGACGGCCGGGGTGTGGGGCTGTCCCGCGCGATCCGCCCTTACTTCCCGGTATAGAAATTCGGGTAATGGCGTTTCACCACGGCGCCGTCGCTTGCGAGCGCATGGCAGCTGTCGAGATGGGGCGGTTTCGCCTCCGCATCCGCCGTATCCCGGGCCACGCGTTCCCGCAGCGGTGCGATGGTTTGGAAGGCGACGGTCGCCACCGGAGCCAACAGCTCCAGCAGATGACGGCATCCCTTGGTGCCGCCGAGCAAGCGGCGCACGGTGCCCGACCAGCCGGGGCCGATCTTGTGGCCGACGAGTATGGCGTAGGCCGGCGTGATCTCCGGGCAGACGCGGTAAGGGGTCGCGTCCATCGCCGCCTCGACCGCCTTGACCACGAAATCATCGTCCACCGTGACGCGAATCCACATTTCGTGCACGGGCTCGCCGGCCCCAATGCGACCGCGCTCGGTATTGGGGAAGGCGTAAGTCTTGGTGTCGACGAGATGGGCCTCGATATCCCAAAGCCCGTCGGCGCGGCGAAAGCCGCGGCAGCCGATGTGCCGGTCGTGAAGCGCCTCGCGCGGCGCCGGTGTGGTCAGCGTCATGATCGGATCGCAAACTCGCGCGAAAACAGGGCGGGCGGCGCGATGGGGCGTCTTAGCTCAGCCCGCCGTGACCGTTGCCGAAGATGAAGGCCTCGCGGGTACGGATATCGTCTTCGAGCTTGTTTTGCACGAGCGCGTATAGATCGCGGATCGAGACGACGCCGATGATGCGGGTTCCATCGACGACGGGCAGATGCCGGAAGTCGCCCGCCCGCATGCGCTCCAGGGCGCTTTCGGGTCCATCGTTCGGACCGAGGACATCGGGATTCTTGGTCATGACGGCGCCGAGCTTGGTCGCCGCCGGGTCGCGCCCTTGCGCCACAACGCGGCACGCCGCGTCACGCTCCGTGAAGATGCCTTCGAGATATCCGTTCTTGGTGATGAGCACCGCGCCGATGTGGCGCTCCGCCATCATCTTGCACGCTTCCAATACGGTTGCGTCGCGGCTGAATTCGCAGAGAACCTGCTTGCCGATGATATCCGGAACGATTTGACGCGGCATCTTGACCCTCCGTGCCCTGAAGTCGCGTGTGGGTGTTTCTACCGGCCTTCCCCCGCTCCAGAACCGGGCGCGAATTCCAATGTTGGCAATGATCGGTGGGCTCGGTCAAGGCCATATTGACATCGGGGATTTATGTGCAGTTGCAGCATAAACGCCCGATGTAACACCTGCGTGTCGTCCGCGATCAGCGGCCGTCCGTGCCGGTTAGCGCCTTCGGCGGCGTGATGCGGATCGAGATGATTTGGTTGCGCTTGCGCCGCAGGATTTCGAACCGGAACCCGTAGAAATTGAATATCTGCCCGACCTCGGGGATGCGCCGGGCTTCATGGAGCACCAAGCCGGCGATGGTCGCGGCCTCCTCGTCGGGAAGCGGCCAGTCGAACCGCCGGTTCAGATCCCGGATCGTGTTGCTGCCCGAAACGATCAGCGACCCGTCCGGTTGCGGCCAGATCCCGGCGATGATTTGGTCGTATTCATCGGCGATGTCGCCGACGATCTCCTCCAATATGTCCTCGAGCGTGACGATGCCCATGAGCGAGCCGTACTCGTCCACCACCAGGGCGAAATGCTCGCGCCGCCGGCGGAACGCCTGGAGCTGGCCGATGAGAGTGGTCGCGTCGGGGATGAACCACGGCTTGGTCGCCAGCTTGCGCACGTCGATGGCTTCGACGTTGCCGGCGTTTTCGTACACCGCCTTGATGACCGTCTTGGCGTGCAGAATGCCGATGATGTTGTCGGTTTCGCCGGTCCACAGCGGGATTCGCGTGAACGGGCTTCCCAGAACCTGCTCGATCACCGCGGGCACCGGCTGATCGGCATCGATCATGAACACGTCCTTGCGGTGGATCATGATCTCGCTCACCTCGACCTCGATCAGGTCGAGGATGCTTCGCAGCATCGCCCGTTCGTGCTTGACCTGCTCGCCGGGCCCGGCATGAAGATCGATCGCGCCGCGAAGCTCCTCGGGCGACGTCGCGCCGATGTCGGCCGTGGTATCGATGCCGAACACGTGCAGCATCATCTTGACGATCACCTGGATGGCGTGCGTGACGGGCGAAAGCACGTAGACGAGCGCGCGGACCGCGGGCGCCACCGCCAGCGCAACGCGGTCGGCATTGTTGATGGCATAGGTCTTGGGAAGCACCTCGCCGAAAATCAAAATGAGGGCCGTCATGATGCCGGTGGCGTAAGCCACGCCGCGATTGCCGAAGATGCGGATCAGGGCGCTGGTGGCCAGAGCGGAGGCCAGGATGTTGACGAGGGTATTGGCCAACAGCAGCGTTCCGATCAGCCGTTCCCTGTGCTGCAGCAGGGCGCGCGTGATCTTGGCGCCGCGGCTGCCTTCCTTCGCCAGCTGGTGGATGCGCAGCCGCGAAGCCGCCGTGAGCGCGGTTTCGGACAACGAAAACAGCGCCGACAGCGCGAGCAGCAGCACAATTCCGCCGATGATGATCAGGATGTCGGTCGGCATCGCAACCCAGCCCCTATGAATCCCGGAGTGCCGCCGCCGTCACGCCGCCACCGCCCGTTCCAGCACTTGTACCACCGCCTGCATGTCCACATCCGCGCCGACGAATGCCTTTCCCAGCCCGCGCGTGAGCACGAAGCGGACCTTGCCGTCCCGAACCTTCTTGTCATGGCGCATATGGGCGAGGAGCGAGGCCACGCCCCATTTCCGGCCGCGGGTGTTGAGCGCCACCGGCAGGCCGATCTTCTCGAAATGGCGACGCGCCCGGAGCGCATCTTCCGCCGGACAGAGGCCAAGGTTTCGGGAAAGATCCAAGGCCATGATCATGCCGATCGCCACCGCTTCGCCGTGCAGCAGTTCGTCGCTGTAACCCGTTTCCGCTTCGAGGGCATGGCCAAAGGTGTGGCCGAAATTCAGCAGCGCGCGATCCCCCATTTCGCGTTCGTCGGCGGCGACGATCCGCGCCTTCGCCGCACAGCTTGTCACCACCGCTTTGATGCGCGCCGGCACGTCGCCGTCCCGCAACCGCGCGCCATGTCCCTCGAGCCAGGCGAAGAATTGCGCATCGCGTATGAGGCCGTATTTGACGATCTCGGCATAACCCGCGAGCAGTTCGCGCCGGGGCAGGGTATCGAGCACCGTGACGTCGGCCAGAACCAGGCGCGGCTGATGGACGGCGCCCGCCAGATTCTTGCCATGGCGCGTATCGATGCCGGTCTTGCCCCCCACCGAGCTGTCCACCTGGGCGAGCAAGGTAGTCGGGATCTGGATGAAGTCGATGCCGCGCAGGACGATGGCCGCGGCGAAACCGGCGAGATCGCCCACCACGCCGCCGCCAAGCGCCAAGAGCGTCGTTTGGCGGTTCACGCCCAGGCCCAGCAACGCCTCGATCAGGCCCTCGAGGTAGGCGAAACTCTTCGTCCGCTCGCCGGGCGGCAGCACGATTCGGCGAGATGCGATATTGGCGCGTGCCAGCGCCGCCTCCAGCGGCTCCACGTAAAGCTTCTCCACGGTCCGGTCGGTGACGACGATGACGTTCGGGCGCGCCAGAACGGGGGCGATATAGCGTTCGGCCTTCGCCAAGAGACCGGCGCCGATGACGATATCGTAGCTGCGGTCGCCAAGCTCGACCCGCACGGTCGCGGGTTTGCCCGAACTTTCCGTCTCATTCATGGGGCGATGCTCCGGGCCTCGGCTGCTTTGCGCCCGCCGCCGCTCAGGTACTCGTTCAAGGCGTCGATGACCTTATTCACCATCGCGTCGCGCGGCCCATCCATGGAATCGACGATGATGTCCGCATGCGCGTAGATGGGATCGCGCTCGGCCATCAGTTTTTCCAGCACCGCGCGCGGATCGCCTTGTTGCAAGAGCGGCCGGTTGTTGCGCCGCGCGACGCGGCGCAGCAGCAAATCGATGTCGGCGCGCAGCCACACCGATATCGCCTTTTCGCGAATCTTGGCGCGCGTCTTCTCATTTATGAAGGCGCCGCCGCCGGTGGCAAGAATCTGCTTCGGTTCGTCGAGCAGTCGCGCGATGACCCGCGCCTCGCCCTCGCGGAACGCCGTCTCGCCGTGCAGCGTGAAGATGTCGGGGATGGAGCATCCGGCGGCTTGCGCGATCTCCTGGTCGGCATCGACGAAGGGAAGGCCGAGGCGCTCGGCAAGCTTGCGGCCGATGCACGTCTTTCCCGCGCCCATCATGCCGATGAGGACGATGGTTTTATCGATCTTCGGCGTCGGAGAGGTCATGCCCGCTCGTGGTCCGCGGAACACCGGAAGCGGCGTTGATACGGCCCGACCTCAAGGCTAAACTGCCGCAAATTCGCCATAGTCGGTTTTTATCACAAACGGCGAATCATGTCGCTACGCCCGCGCCCTGTCGCGGGCAACGCTTTCGCCGCGCACTGCAGAGGGGATGCAAAGGTTCCAATGAAAAAACTAACCGCAGTGCTGGTCGTCGGGCTCGTCTTGGTCGTGGCGGTCGGGCTCGCCCTGTTGGCGACGTGGGATATCCCGGCGCCGACCGCGCCCGTCGAGAAAACCATCCCGGATGATAAACTCCCGCATTAGCGGCGTACTTGCCGCCGCCGCGTTCCTGATCGTTCCCGCGCAAGGAACCGCCGATTCCGCGGCCCAGGCCGCGGCCAACGCGCCGCCGCCGATCCGCCTCGCGCCGCCCAAGACCGAAGCGCCGCCGCCGGGCACGCAAGCGCCGCCGCCGGCGGCGCAGCCGGCCCCCCTGTTGAAACAGCCGCCGCCGCTTGTTCCCGACCAGCCGGCCAAGAAGATCGACAAGGCGGTCGAGGTGAGCCCGCTTCAGGCGGTCGATCCCGATTCCGCGGGCGTGCTGGACCAGACGAAGGGCGGGTTCGGCGTGGATATGTGGGCGGGCGCCTCGCGCGAGCTGGTGGAGCGGCTTCTGCCCCAGCTTCCCGTCAAGGCGCCGTCGCCGGTCATGCACGACCTCATGCGCCGGCTGCTACTTTCGATCGCCAGGGCGCCCGCGGGCGAGCGTGTCGCGTCCAGCCTGATCGCGCTTCGGGTCGAGCGTCTGGCCGCGATGGGCGACGCCGCCGGGGTGAGCCAGCTTCTGGATGCGGCACCGACGCAAAAGTCGGACGAAGGGCTGTCGCGCACGCGGGTCAACAGCCTGTTTCTCGCCGACGACACCAAGGGCGCCTGCGACCGCGTGAACGATCTCATTCACGAATATGCGGCGCCCTTCTGGCAGAAGGCGTTTGCGTATTGCCAGATCGTCGCCGGCGACAAGGAAAAGGCGCGGCTGTCGATTTCGCTGTTGCGCGAGGCCGAGGCCGACAAGGACCCGGCGTTCTTCGCGCTGGCAAGGCTTTTGCTGGGCGACACGAAAAAGACGATGGACGCGGTGAGCGCGGCGACGCCGCTTGAGATCGTGATGCTGCGGGCGGCGAAGCAGCCGCTTCCCGCCGACATCGCCGCTTCCGCCGACCCGGCCGTGCTTCAGGCGGTGGCTTCCTCTCCGGACGCCGACGAAGCGGCGCGCCTCAATGCCGCGGAGCGGGCGGAGGCGGCGGGCGTGCTTGCGGCCGATCGGCTCGCGAAGATTTATTCGGAGGTGTCGTTCAAACCCGAAGAGCTCGCGAATGCGTTGAGCGAAGCCGAGAAGGACGGCGGCGCGCGCGGCCGCGCCCTGCTTTACCAGGCGGCGGTGAACCAGGGCGTTCCCACCGCGCGGGCCGGGGTGCTTCAGGCGGCGTGGAAGCTGGCGCGCAAGAACGGGGTGTATGGGACATCGGCGCGGGTCAACGCGCCGCTGCTGGCCGAGATGACGCCGGCAAGCGAGCTCATGTGGTTCGCGGCCGACGCCGGCCGCGCGCTGTTCGTTGCGGGCGAGCGCGCGCATGGCGTCATGTGGTACGACTTGGCCGCCTCGGCCGCGGCCCGCGACCCGGACGCGCGCAAGGCGCAGGCCGAGCTGTGGCCGGTGGCGGCGATTTCCGACAGCGAGAATCACGTGGCGCTCGATTCGGATTCCGTGCGCCAGTGGCTCGCGACCGAAAAGGATTTGAACGCGGAGGGCTGGCAGGACCGCGCCGCCCTCGCGCTCGGCCTGCTCAACGCGCTGGGGGCGCCGATCGATCCCGCCGATTGGGGCCGTCTCGTCACCGCCACGCGCAGCCAATCCGAGACGCCGGGCCTCGCGCTTTGGACCGCGTTGCACGACGCGCGCGACGACAACCGGATCGGGGAGACGGTTTTGTTCGCGATGTTGGTTCTGGGCGACAAGGGACCGGGCGGCGCGAGCCCGATCGTGGCCGGCGCCGCGGTCGCGAGCCTCGAGGCCGTGGGCTTGAGCGACGAGGCGCGCAAGCTGGCCGTCGAGGCCGCGGTCGGAGCCGGGCTGTGACGGCCAAACGGGGCAAAGCGCATCAGCCCTCACGCCATATCGAAGCGTTCCTGGAGGCGCTTTCCGCCGAACGCGGCGCCGCGAAGAACACGCTCGATTCCTATGCCAGCGACCTCAAGGACTTCGCCAAGTTTCTGGCCGGGCGCGGTATTGCGCCCGAGGCGGCGGACACCGATACCATGCGCGATTATCTGGCGGGGCTGGCGCGCGCGGGGATTTCGGCGCGCACGGCGGCGCGCCGACTCTCCTGTTTGCGCCAGTTTCACCGTTATCTCTATGCCGAGGGCCTGCGGCGCGACGACCCGAGCGCGACCCTCGATTCCCCGCGCCAGGGACGCCCGCTGCCCAAGGTGCTGAGCGAGGCGGAGACGGAGGAGCTGCTGACGGCGGCGCGAACCGGAACCGGCGCAAAGCCGGCGCGCCGCGCCGCGCTTCTCGAAATCCTCTACGCCACGGGCTTGCGGGTTTCGGAGCTGGTGGGATTGAAGATGTCGGCGGTGTCGCGCGACCGTCGGTTCCTGACGGTCAAAGGCAAGGGCGAGAAGGAGCGGCTCGTGCCGCTGGGCGATCCGGCGCGGACCGCCCTTTCGCACTATCTGCGGCATCGTCCCCGGTTCGTGCGCGCCGAATCGAAAGCCGCATCGAACCCCTGGCTGTTCCCCTCGCGCTCCGGTTCGGGGCACCTGACCAGGCACCGGTTCGGGCAGGTCTTGAAGCGGCTCGCCTATGATGCCGGGCTCGATCCGGCCCAAGTCTCGCCGCATGTGCTGCGCCACGCTTTCGCCACGCATCTGCTCGACCACGGCGCCGATCTGCGCAGCGTGCAGCAAATGCTGGGGCACGCCGACATCTCCACCACCCAGATTTACACCCATGTGTTGTCGGCCCGGCTCAAGGCCCTCGTGCACGACCATCACCCGCTGGCAAAAGCTTCCCCGCGGCGTTGACTTTTAGGGCGGAGTCCCGCATCTTCGCCGCTCTTTTCCGCCCCCAAAGGGGCGGGAAACCTTAGATTTCTTCTTCAAAATCCGAGTTTCGAGGGGGCAGGGATGAGCTTTCATATTGTCGAGCAGGCGCGCCCGCGTCTGAACCGCAGCGAGTTGGCGGTTCCGGGCAGCAATCCGAAAATGTTCGAGAAGGCCGCGGCCTCGAACGTCGATGTCATCTTCCTCGATCTCGAGGACGCCGTTGCCCCCGACGAGAAGGAAAACGCGCGCAAGAACGTGATCCAGGCGCTCAACGACATCGACTGGCGCGGCAAGACCATGTCGGTGCGCATCAACGGGCTGGATACCCATTACATGTACCGCGACGTCGTCGACGTGGTGGAGCAGGCGGGCGAGAAGCTCGACCTCATCATGATCCCGAAGGCCGGGACCGCGAGCGACATCTACGCGGTGGACATGCTGGTGACGCAGATCGAGACCGCCAAGCACCATAAGAAACGGATCGGCTTCGAGATGATCATCGAGACCGCGCTCGGCATGCAGAACGTTCACGAGATCGCCGCGGCGAGCAAGCGCAACGAAAGCCTGCACTTCGGCGTCGCCGACTACGCGGCCTCGACCAAAGCCAAGACCACGAACATCGGCGGGCCCAATCCGAATTATCACGTGCTGACCGACAAGGACGAGCACGGCAAGCGCGAGGTGCACTGGGGCGACATGTGGCATTACGCGATCGCCCGCATGGTGGTGGCGGCGCGCGCCAACGGCCTGCGGCCCATCGACGGGCCGTTCGGCGATTTCAGCGACGCGGACGGATTCATGGCCCAGGCCAACCGCGCCGCGACCTTGGGCTGCGAAGGCAAATGGGCGATCCACCCGAGCCAGATCGACCTTGCCAACAGCGTGATGAGCCCGAGCGAGGCGGAGGTGACCAAGGCCAAGCGCATCCTCGAGGCGATGGCCGAGGCCCAGAAGGCGGGCAAGGGCGCGGTCACTTTGGACGGGCGCCTGATCGACGCGGCCTCGATCAAACAGGCCGAGGTCATGGTCAAGAAGGCGGAGCTCATCGCCGGCTGCGGCTAGCCCGAGGGCCCCGCATTCTTCCGGCGCCGAGCCGTCCGCACCCACTCGTTTCGGCTGGCGCCCCCACCGGGCGAAAGCGTATAGCCGAGGCGCCATGCATAATTTTCTCGAATTCGAGAAGCCGGTTGCCGAGCTCGAAGCCAAGATCGAGGAGCTGCGGCATTTAACCGACGCCGGCGAGCTCAACGTCGCCGAGGAGGTGGCAAAGCTCCAGTCGCGCATCGACAAGATGCTGCGCCAGGCCTATGCGCGGCTCACGCCGTGGCAGAAGGTGCTGGTCGCGCGCCACCCCGACCGGCCGCATTTCCAGGACTACGCCGAGGCGCTGATCGAGGACTTCACGCCGCTGGCCGGCGACCGCGGCTTCGCCGAGGACCGGGCCATCTCGGGCGGGCTCGGGCGCTTCCGCGGCCGCTCCATCGTCGTGATCGGAACCGAGAAGGGCGAAGACACGGCCTCGCGCCTCGAGCACAACTTCGGCATGGCGCGGCCCGAAGGCTACCGCAAGGCGATCCGCCTCATGGACCTCGCCGACCGCTTCAACCTGCCGATCCTGACGCTGGTCGACACGCCCGGCGCCTATCCCGGCGTGGACGCCGAGGCGCGCGGCCAGGCGGAGGCGATCGCGCGCTCGATCGCGGCGTGCCTGGCGGTGCGCGTGCCGTTGGTCTCGGTCATCATCGGCGAGGGCGGCTCGGGCGGCGCCATCGCGCTGGCCGCGGCCAACAAGGTGCTGATGCTCGAGCACGCTGTCTATTCGGTGATCTCGCCGGAAGGCTGCGCTTCGATCTTGTGGCGCGATCAATCCCAGGTGCAGACCGCGGCGGAAGCCATGCGCATGACCGCGGAGGATCTTTTGAAGCTCCGGGTCATCGACGAGATCATTGCCGAGCCGGTCGGCGGCGCGCACCGCCACCGCGAGAAGACCATGAAGGCGGTGGGCGAGGCCGTGGCCCGCGCGCTCGGCGATCTGGTCGGGCTGGACCGCAGCGAATTGGCGGCGCGCCGGCGCGCGAAATTCCTGGAAATGGGGAAGGTCGGCTTAAGTTAGAGCATGATCTTGTCGGTTGGAAGCGGCTGCGCCGGAGGTATTTTGCGCTGCGGGCAGGAGCAAGGGCGAAGCGCGTAGCGGGGACTACGGGCGAGCCTTGCGACGAACCCGCGGCGCAAAAGACCCCGGCCCTGCGGGTTGCGCCGTGGCGGGCGCCCGCGGCGTTGCGCCACTCGACCGATGCCCCACATCGACCCCCGCGCGCTTTGCGCGCAAACGTTTGCCGGCAGGCCGGCGGGCTTGGCGCGCCTGGCGGATCGCGGCACCCCCGGCGCAACGCAGCCGGTTCGAACCGACAAGATCACGCTCTAAGCCGCGCCGTGGCAGTGCTTGAACTTCTTGCCCGAGCCGCAGGGGCAGGGGGCGTTGCGCTGGATCTTGCCCCAGGTGGCGGGATCCTGGGCGTTGAAGGGAAGGCGCGGGACGCGGCCGGTTGCCCCGCGCGGCGCCGGGCCGTCGGTTCCCGTCGCCTGCGCGGCCAAATCCTCGCGCATTTCCTGCATGCGCGGCGGCGCGCGCTCGGGGATCGCCTCTTCCGGCGCGCCCACGCGGATCTCGAGATGCGACATCACCGCGGTCACCGTCTCGCGCAATCGCGTGAGCATGGTCTCGAACATGCGGAAGGCTTCGCGCTTGTATTCGTTCAGCGGATCGCGCTGGCCGTAGGCGCGAAGATTGATTCCCTGGCGCAGGTGATCGAGCGACAGCAGGTGGTCCTTCCAGGTCTGATCGAGGAGCTGTAGCAGCAGGCTCTTTTCCGCCATGCGCATGATCTGCGGGCCGTAGTTCGCGGCCTTTTCCGCCATCTTGCGGTCCGAGGCCTCGACGACGCGGGATTTGATCTCCTGATCGGCGATGCCTTCTTCTTTCGCCCATTCGGCGATCGGGAGATCGAGCGCGAAGACGCGCAGGCATTCTTCGTGGAGCGCGTGCGCGTCCCATTGCTCGGGATAGGCCTTTTCGGGGATGCAGCGCGCGACCATTTCCGAGATTACCGAGTGGCGCATGCCGTCGACGGTTTCCGAGACGTCTTCCGCGCTCATGATCTCCTTGCGCTGCTCGTAGATCACCTTGCGCTGGTCGTTCATGACGTCGTCGAACTTCAGAAGCGTCTTGCGGATCTCGAAGTTGCGGGCCTCGACCTTCTGCTGCGCCTTTTCCAGCGCCTTGTTGATCCACGGATGGATGATGGCCTCGCCTTCCTCGATGCCGAGCCTTTGCAGCATGTTGTCCATGCGCTCGGAGCCGAAGATGCGCATGAGATCGTCGTCGAGCGAGAGATAGAAGCGCGAGGCGCCGGGATCTCCCTGCCGTCCGGAGCGGCCGCGCAGCTGATTGTCGATGCGCCGGCTTTCGTGGCGCTCGGTACCGATGACGAACAGCCCGCCCCCCTTTAGGACGATGTCCTTGGCAACGGCGATCTCGGCCGAGATCTCGGCCGTGCGCGTCTTGCGCTCCGTCTCGTCGGTGATGGCGCCCAGCTCCTGCTTCACGCGCATGTCGAGGTTACCGCCCAGCTGAATATCGGTGCCGCGGCCGGCCATGTTGGTCGCGATCGTCACCGCCCCCGGCATTCCGGCCTGGGCGATGATGAAGGCCTCCTGCTCGTGATAGCGGGCGTTCAGCACATGGTGCGAAATCTTGCGCTTCTTCAGCAGCTCGGCCAGATGCTCGGATTTCTCGATGCTGACGGTGCCCACCAGCACCGGCTGCGTGCGCTCGTGGCATTCGGCGATGAGGTCCAGGATCGCATTGTTCTTCTCGCCGGCCGTACGATAGACCTGGTCGTCGTGATCGATGCGGATGCAGGTCATGTTGGTCGGGATCTCGGCCACTTCGAGCTTGTAGATTTCGGCGAACTCGGCCGCCTCGGTCATGGCCGTGCCGGTCATGCCGGCCAGCTTGTGATAAAGGCGGAAATAGTTTTGGAAGGTGATCGAGGCGAGCGTCTGGTTCTCGGTCTGGACCTCGACGTTCTCCTTGGCTTCCAGCGCCTGATGCAGCCCGTCGGAGTAGCGCCGGCCTTCCATGGCGCGGCCGGTGAACTCGTCGATGATGATGATCTTGCCGTCCTTGACGATGTAGTCCACGTCGCGCCGGAACAGCTTGTGGGCGCGCAGCGCCTGGTTCGAGTGATGCACCAGGGTGATGTTCTGGATGTCGTAGAGCGTGCCGTCGGTGAGCAACTCCACCTCGGCCAGCAGCGCTTCCATCGTCTCGGCGCCCTTGTCGGTGAGCGTCACCGCGCGCACCTTCTCGTCCTTCTCGTAGTCGTCGTCGGCCAGGCGCGGGATCAGCTTGTCCACGCGGCGGTAAAGCTCGGAGGAATCCTCGGCCGGCCCCGAGATGATGAGGGGCGTGCGGGCCTCGTCCACCAGGATCGAGTCCACCTCGTCGACGATCGCGTAGTTGAACGGGCGGTGGACCATCTGATCCAGCCGGAACTTCATGTTGTCGCGCAGGTAGTCGAAGCCGAGCTCGTTGTTGGTTCCGTAAGTGACGTCGGCGGCATAGGCTTGGCGCCGCTGCTCGTCGCTCATGTCATGGACGATGCATCCGACCGACAGCCCCAGGAAGCGGTAGATCTGGCCCATCCATTCGGCGTCGCGGCGGGCCAGGTAATCGTTGACGGTGACGACGTGGACGCCCTTGCCCGGGAGCGCATTGAGGTAGACGGCCAGCGTGGCGACGAGAGTCTTGCCTTCGCCGGTCTTCATCTCCGCGATCTGGCCGCGGTGAAGGACGATGCCGCCCATGAGCTGCACGTCGAAGTGACGCTGGCCGAGCGTGCGCTTGGCCGCCTCGCGCACCGTGGCGAAGGCCGGAACGAGAAGGTCGTCCAGTGTCGCGCCGTCCGCGAATTGCTTGCGGAACTCGACGGTGCGCGCGCGCAATTCGTCGTCCGACAGCTTTTCAACCTCGGCCTCGATCGCGTTGATCTCATCCACCAGCGGCGTCAGACGTCTGACGTAGCGTTCGTTGGCGGAACCGAAAACTCGTCGGGCAATAGCCCCGATCATGTGCACCCTCGGAAATGGTCGGAATATCTGGGAAGGCCGCAACGGGCCACTAGAGAAATAGGGGCGCGGCCAAGGCCTGTCAACGACGAGGCGGCGGCCGCCGGAAAGGCCCCGTGACCGCCGGGAAGCGTTCCCTTGTGCGGCGGCCCGCGATATGCATGATGCGTGCGGTGTGCCGCCAAAATGCGCGCAGCGGCCGCTTTACCGCCCCATTTTCGATGCAAATCGGGCGACCCGCGCCGTAGCACGGATCGTATCATGGCTGAACGCTCCCCGCTTGCCCCCGACCGCTTCCCCGACCTGCCCGAGGTGGCCGGCGTCCGCCTGGCCGCCACCGCCAGCGGCATCCGCTACAAGGGGCGCACCGACCTGATGCTGGCCGTGCTCGACCCCGGCACCACGGTCGCCGGCGTGTTCACCCGCTCGTGCATGGCATCCGCCCCCGTGGATTGGTGCCGCGCGGGCCTGAAGAAGGGCCGGGCGCGGGCCATCGTCGTCAATTCCGGCAACTCCAACGCCTTTACCGGCCGCAAAGGCAAGGAGGCGGTGCGCCAGACCGCGCAGGGTGCCGCGGACACGGTCGGCTGCAAGCCGGGCGAGGTGTTCATTGCGTCCACCGGCGTCATCGGCGAGCCGCCCCCGGCCGAGAAGATCGTCGCTGCGCTCCCCGGGCTGCACCGGGCGGCCTCGCCCGCCGCCTGGGATGCGGCGGCGACCGCGATCATGACCACCGATACCTTTGCCAAGGGCGCGACGCGCACGGCCAAGATCGGCGGCGCGCGGGTGGTGATCAACGGCATCGCCAAGGGTTCCGGCATGATCGCCCCCGACATGGCGACGATGCTGGCGTTCATCTTCACCGACGCGGCGATCCCGCCGCGCGTGTTGCAGGCGCTTCTTGACGACGCGAACGCGCGCTCGTTCAATTCCATCACGGTGGACGGCGACACTTCGACCAGCGACACGGTGATCCTGGCGGCGACCGGCAAGGGACCCAAGCACAAGAAAGTGTCGCGGGCGGGCGACCCCCATTTGCGGGAATTTCGCGCCAAACTCGAAAGCCTGATGCAGGACCTCGCCCACCAGATCGTGCGCGACGGCGAAGGCGCACAGAAATTCGTCACCATCACCGTCGCGGGCGCGGCCTCGGAAAGTGCGGCGCGCCGGATCGGGCTGGCCATCGGCAACTCGCCGCTGGTGAAAACGGCGATCGCGGGCGAGGACGCCAATTGGGGCCGTGTCGTCATGGCCGTGGGAAAATCCGGCGAGAAGGCCAACCGCGACAAGTTGAAGATCAAGATCGGCGGCGTGCTGGTCGCCAAGAACGGCGCGGTCCTGCCCGGCTACGACGAGGCCCCCGTCGCCGCCCATATGAAGACGCGGGACATCGCCATCGAGGTCGATGTCGGCGTGGGCAAGGGACGCGCCACGGTTTGGACCTGCGACCTCACCCACGGCTACATCGCCATCAATGCCGACTACCGGAGCTGACGCGCCCGTTCTTCCGCTGAAACTGGTGGCCGCGGTCGCGCTCGTCGACGCCGATGGCCGCGTGCTTCTCGCCCGCCGCCCGGCTGGCAAGGAAATGGCCGGGCTTTGGGAGTTTCCCGGCGGCAAGGTCCACGATGGCGAAACGCCGGAGGGCGCCCTGGTGCGCGAGCTGAAAGAAGAGCTCGGCATCGACGTTCAGCCGAGTTGCCTCGCGCCTTTGACCTTCGCCTCGCATGCCTACGAGAAATTCCATCTCCTCATGCCGCTCTACGTGTGCCGGAAATGGGAGGGGCAGGCGCGTCCCTTGGAGGGCCAGGAGCTGAAATGGGTGCGGGTGGAGAAGCTGGCCGATCATCCGATGCCGCCGGCGGACGTGCCGCTCGTGGCGATGCTGCGCGACCTTCTTTAGATCGCAACCCGGTTACGGCCGGGCCTTATCTCCCGCGGGCCGTTCCTCCACCCCCAACGCTTCGGCGAGCCGCGATTTGGCGCTTCCGGGCCTAAGCGCCTCGGGCTGGGATGAGTGGGGTGCCCAGGCGGTCAGGTAAATCACCTGGAAGGTGGCGGGGATGCGCCCCTCCGCGTCGCCGAACCTCTCCGCATAGGTTTGCGTCATGCGCGCCAGGGTTTCGCGCCGGGTGAATGCCCGCGGCCGCAACAGCCCGACGTTCGCCTCGCCCATGCCGCGCAGGTCGGCGACCAGGGCCAAGGCATCCGGATAGGTGACCGTGATCGTTTCGGTATCGGCGACCGGAAGCGCTAATCCGGCGCGCTGAAGCAGCCCGCCCGCATCGCGGATATCGGCGAACGGCGCGACATGGGCGCCGGCGCCGCCGTTCACGGCAAGCTCGGCTTCCATCCAGGCGGCACGCAGCTCGCGCAGCGTCTCGCCGCCCAAGAGCGCCGCGAGGAACAGCCCATCCGGCTTCAGGCACCGGCGCATCTGCACAAGCGCGCCGGGAAGATCGTTCGCCCAATGGAGGCTGAGCGAGCTGATCACCAGATCGAAGCTGCCGGGCGCGAACGGCAGCGCCTCTTCGTCGGCGGCAAGCGAAAGCGAGGCCGGAAGCGCGCCGGATGCGTCACCGGCGCGGGCGAGCGCCGCCATGCGCGGCGACAGATCGCATTGGACCAGCGTTTCGATTCCGCCCCGGGTTTGCAGCGCGCGCTTCACCTCGCCGCCGTGGCAGCCGATGTCGAGGGCGACGGGAAAGCGGCGCTTCACGTCCGCGAGCCGGTCCGCCAAGCGCTCCGCCACCTCGCGGAACAGGAAATCATGGGTGCCGAGATTGGCCGCCGCGCGGTCGCGGTGGGCCCGCAACAGCCGCCGGTCGAACACCCGCAGGGGAGCTTCCGCCATCCCCGATATATGGCATGGGCGGCCCCGTGCCGAAAGGCGGGGCCGTGCGCCAAACCGGATGGCTCGATTGACAGATCGAGGCCCCGGGGGCTGTGATGCCCGCATGCCTGCGTATTCACCCGAATCCGGCGCGCTCGGGCGCATTCTGCTGCGCGGCCTCGACCTGCTGCTGCCGCCCCGGTGCCTGGGCTGCGGCCGGCTGGTGGAGACGGCCCATTCCTTGTGCGCCGATTGCTGGCAGGGGGTGGCGTTCCTGGCGCCGCCGGTTTGCGCGCGTTGCGGCTATCCTTTCGAGATCGAGGCGGGCGACGGCGCGCTGTGCGCCGCCTGCTCGCGCGAGCCGCCGCCCTGGGACCGGGCGCGCGCGGTGTTCCGCTACGACGACCGCAGCCGGGGCATGATTTTGGGCTTCAAATACGGCGACCGCACCGAGGCGGCGAAGGCCTTCGGGCAGTGGCTGGCGCGGGCCGGGCGCGAGCTGTTGGCCGAGGGCGACCTGCTCGTGCCGGTGCCGCTCCACTGGACCCGGCTTTTCTCGCGCCGCTATAACCAGGCGGCGTTGCTGGCGCATGCGGTGTCGAAACTGTCGGGCGTGCCGGCCGATGCGACGGTGCTGGTGCGAAACCGGCGCACGCCGCCGCAAGGCGGGCTGGACCGGACCATGCGCCGGCGCAATGTCCGCGGCGCCTTCGCGGTTCCGGTGCGCAAGCAGGCCCGGGTGGCGCGGCGGCGCATCGTGCTGATCGACGACGTGTTGACCACGGGTTCGACGGTCGGCGCCTGTGTCGAGGCATTGCGCGAGGCGGGGGCGGCGTCGGTGGATGTGCTGACGCTGGCGCGCGTCGCGGCGCCGCGGCCATGATCCCGGCCGTGAAGGATTGCCGCTGGCGGAACGGCGATGCGATCCTATATGTGCGGGACCCCAATTTCGGGTTTGCGCTTCGGAACGCGGCGATGACAGACGTCGAAATTTACAGCAGCATGTTCTGCGGCTACTGCAACCGCGCCAAGCAGTTGCTGAGCAACAAAGGTGTCGCCTTCACCGAATTCGAGGTTTCCATGGACGCCGGCAAACGCCAGGAGATGATGGAGCGCTGCGGCGGGCGGAGCACGGTGCCTCAGATCTTCATCGGCGGCCGGCATGTCGGCGGCTGGGACGATCTGGCCGGCCTCGAGCGCTCGGGCGAGCTCGACGGGCTGCTGGGACTCGCGTCATGACGGCGAAATTCACCCTCGCTTGCGTCCAGACCAACTCGGGCCGCGAGATCGCGCCGAACATCGAAGCCGTTTCGGTCCAGATTCGCGAGGCGCGCAACAAAGGCGCCGATTTCATCGCGGTTCCCGAGAACGTGGCGATGATCGAGCCCGACGGCGCGAAGCTGCGCGCCAAGGCGGAAAGCGAGGGGACGCATCAGGCGCTGGCGGCGTTCCGCGCGCTGGCGCGGGACAGCGGCGCATGGATTTTGGTGGGCTCGCTGGCCGTCAAGCTCGACGACGGGCGGATCGCCAACCGCTCTTTTCTTCTCAAGCCCGATGGGGCGATCGAAGCCCGTTACGACAAGATCCACATGTTCGACGTGGATCTCGAAAACGGCGAGTCCTACCGCGAATCCGCCACCTTCCGTCCCGGCGAAGCGGCGGTGATCGCCGACACGCCGTGGGGCGGGCTCGGCATGACGGTGTGCTACGACCTGCGCTTTCCCTATCTCTACCGGAGCCTGGCGCACGCCGGCGCGGTCATGATGTCGGTGCCCTCGGCCTTCACCGAGGTGACCGGGCGGGCCCACTGGCATGTGCTGTTGCGGGCGCGCGCGATCGAGACCGGCTCGTTCGTCATCGCCCCGGCCCAATGCGGCATCCACGCGGAAGGACGGCGGACCTTCGGCCATTCCCTCATCGTCGATCCGTGGGGCGAGGTCCTGGCCGATGGCGGCAAGGACGTCGGCATCATCATGGCCGAAATCGATTTGGCCAAAGTCGCCCGGGCGCGGGCGATGATTCCTTCGTTGCGGCACGACCGCAGCTTCGACGCGCCCGCGGGCCCGCCGGCGGCGAAAGCGGCGGGCTAATCCCGGGCCGTCATTTGCCGGGACTGGGCGTGAGCCGCAAGTAAGGCTTCAGCGCCTTCCAGCCCTTCGGAAACTTTTTCTTCGCATCTTCGTCGGTGACGGAGGGGACGATGATCACGTCCTCGCCCTGTTTCCAATTCACCGGCGTCGCCACGCTGAACTTGTCGGTGAGCTGCATCGAATCGATGACGCGCAGGATTTCATCGAAGTTCCGCCCCGTGGTCTGCGGATAAGTGATCATCAGCCGGATCTTCTTCTTGGGATCGATGACGAACACGGTGCGCACCGTGTAAAGCTCGTCATGCGCCGGGTGCATCATTCCGTAGAGATTGGCGATCTTGCGGTCGGTATCGGCGACGATCGGGTAGTTCAGTCGCGACCCTTGAGTCTCCTCGATGTCCTTCACCCAGCCCTTGTGCGAATCGATCCGGTCCACGGACAGGCCGATGACCTTCACGTTGCGCTTGGCAAACTCGGGCCCGAGCTTCGCCATGTAGCCGAGCTCGGTGGTACAGACCGGGGTGAAGTCCTTGGGGTGCGAGAACAGGATGCACCAGGAATCGCCGACCCAATCGTAGAGCCTGATCCGCCCTTGCGTCGTGTCGGCGTCGAAGTCCGGGGCGGTATCGCCCAGTCGCAATGTCATGGCGTGTTCCTCTCCCTGAGGGCTCCGTCTTTGAACCTATAAAAACGCTATCACGCTCGGCCCAATATTGCAAATAAGTCATGTTCAATATCCATATATTACTTATGGATTATGTGTTATATCCCTGACCGATCGCGGCGTGGAATTCGGGCCCCGTCACAGGTCCGGCGGTTCCCGGGGCGGGTAGAGGCTTTGAACACCCAAAGGGTCGGCTTGGCCCGGCCCAACCGGGTTTCGGGCGCAGATGCGCTGGACCACGGCGGGGCGCGGCTCGGCGACGAACCCCTGTTCGAAGGCGACCACGGCGAGCCTGCCGCGCACCGCCTCCAACAGCTCGCCCGGGCGCAAGAGGAAGTCGGGATTGCGGGGATGGCGGAAGCGCTCGTTGCCTTGGGCGAAGGTCTCGTAGATGAGCGCGCCGCCCGGCTCGACCGCCTCGATCAGGGCGGGCAGCAAAGGCCGGTGGAGGTAATTGGTGACGACCACGCCGGCGAAGCGGCGCCCGGCCAGGGGAAAGCCGTTCGGGCCCTCGAGGTCGGCCTCGAAGACTTCGCAGCCGCATGTGGCGCCAAGGTCGGCAACCGCCGCCACGTCGCGGTCGAGGGCGACGATGGCGTGGCCGTGGCGCAGGAAATACCGGGCGTTCCGGCCCGATCCGCAGGCGACATCGAGAACCGTGCCGCCGCTTTGGCCCTGGCGCGGCACGAGATGGGCGAAGCGGGTCACCCATCGGGAGGTTTGGAGGATGGGAGAGTGGTCGCCTTGCGTCATCTCGCCGCGGTTGTGTCTATTCGGCTGGGCGCGAGCTTTCGGCGCCGGGCCATACGTGCTATTGAAATGTAGGGGATATCGGCGAGGCGTTTACCATGATTCTCTTCGACCTCAAGTGCCATGCAGGTCACGTCTTCGAGGCCTGGTTCCGCGACGGCGCCACCTTCGAGGTTCAGCAGACCTCGGGCGATATCGGCTGCCCCATCTGCGGCGAAACCCGCATTGCCAAGGCGCCCATGGCCCCGCACATCGCCAGGGGCGGCAATGACCTGGGCCGGGTCTGCAACGGCGAGGAACAGCTCGCCGGCGAGCTGCTCAAGGAGTTGGAGCGGGTGTGCCGCCATATCGAGGACAACGCCGATTACGTCGGCGGCGATTTCCCCGACGAGGCGCGGCGCATCAAATCGGGCGAGGCGGAGCCGCGCGACATTTACGGCGAGGCCAGCGAATCCGATACCCAGGCGCTCATCGACGAAGGGGTCGAGGTGCATCGCATCCCCTGGATTCGCCGCCGCCATCATTCCTGAGTCTAGGTTCTTCGCGGCTCTCCCGGCTTCGCCGCGAGCGCCATGTAATTGACGTCGAGATCGGAAGACAACCGCCAGCGGTCGCCGAGCGGATTGTAGGCCACGCCCGATAGCTCCACGACTTCAAGGCCGCGGCGGCGCAGTTCCTGCGCCAGTTCCGACGGGCGGACGAATTTCCGCCAGTCATGGGTTCCGCGCGGCAGCCACCCCAGCACGTACTCGGCGCCGACGACGGCGAGCAGATAGGACTTGAGCGTCCGGTTCAGCGTGGCCGCGACGAGGATGCCGCCCGGGGCGACCAGCGCACAGGCCGCCTGCAGGAATCCGCCCAGATCCGGCACGTGCTCCACCACCTCCATGGCCAGCACCATGTCGAAGCGCGCCCCTTCGGCCGCCAGTTCTTCGGCCAGGGCGCGGCGGTAGCGGATGGCAAGCCCGGATCGGGCCGCGTGGCGGGAGGCGGCCTCGATGGTGGCGGCGCCCGGATCGATCCCGGTCACCTCGGCGCCCAGTTGGGCCAAGGGCTCGCACAGCAGCCCGCCGCCGCAGCCGATGTCCAGCACGCGCAAGCGAGCCAGCGGTTTGGGCGCGCCCGCGTCGCGTGCGAAGTGGCGCAATGCGTGCTCTTGCAGGAAGCGCAGCCGGGTCGGGTTGAGCCTGTGAAGCGGGCGGAACTTGCCCGACGGGTCCCACCATTCCCCGGCCAGCGCCTCGAAGCGCGCGACCTCTTGCGCGTCGGCGGCACTCCCGGGCGCTGCGGCCTCGGGGTCGGCGGTCACTCGGGCCATGGCGGAATCTCGATCGTAGCGGAAGGGGCGGGCTTGCCACTGCCGGGTCAAATTATGTATTACCCGCGGGACGCGCGGCAACCGATCTGGGCTTTCCGCCGCTTGACGCAGTGATCTTCCGGGAAAACCAGGTGATCCCGACGGCGCGGCGTTCCGGCGCCCGCCCTACGCTTGCGCGGGGGAATTAAGGCATGGCGCGAATCGTCCAGAAATTCGGCGGCACCTCGGTCGGCTCGGTCGAGCGCATCAGGAACGCCGCGCAACGCGTGAAACGCGAGGTCGAGGCCGGCAACGAGGTTGCGGTCGTGGTTTCGGCCATGTCCGGCGTCACCGACCAGTTGGTGGGATACGTCACCGAAATGGCACGCCTCTACGACGCGCGGGAGTACGATACCGTGGTGTCGGCCGGGGAACAGGTGACCAGCGGGTTGATGGCGTTGGCTCTGCAAAGCCTGGGCGTGCCGGCGCGCTCATGGCTCGCTTGGCAGCTGCCCATTCGCACCGACAGCGCCCACGGCAAGGCCCGCATCGAGGCCATCGACGTTTCCGTGCTGGAGCGCGACCTGAAGAACGGCCAGGTCGCGGTGCTGGCCGGATTCCAGGGGCTGGGGCCGGAAAACCGGATCACCACGCTGGGCCGCGGCGGATCGGACACCAGCGCGGTGGCGCTGGCGGCCGCCTTGCACGCCGAGCGGTGCGACATCTTCACCGACGTGGACGGCATTTACACGAGCGACCCCCGCGTCGTTGCTAAGGCGCGAAAGCTCGATAAAATCACCTACGAGGAAATGCTCGAATTGGCGTCGCTGGGCTCCAAGGTCCTGCAGACGCGCTCCGTCGAGATGGCGATGAAGCATCACGTCCGGCTTCAGGTCCTCTCGAGTTTCGATGACAGCCCCGGCACGCTGGTCGTAGACGAGGATGAGATCGTGGAAAAAGAACTGGTGAGCGGCATCGCCTACAGCCGCGACGAGGCGAAGATCACGCTGGTGCGCGTGCCCGACCGGCCCGGCGTTGCGGCCAGCATCTTCGGGCCGCTGGCGGACGCCAACATCAACGTGGACATGATCGTCCAGAACGTGTCGGAAGAAGGAACCCATACCGACCTCACCTTCACGGTGACGCGGGGGGATCTGGATGCGGCGGTGAACGTGCTCGAGAAGAAGCGGGACAGCCTCGGCTACAAGGCGCTGGTGCCCGACCCGAACGTCGTGAAGATTTCCGTGATCGGCGTGGGCATGCGCAGCCACGCCGGCATCGCCCAGCGCATGTTCCAGACGCTGGCGAGCAAGGGCATCAACATCCAGGTCATCTCGACCTCGGAGATCAAGGTGAGCGTGCTGATCGCCGAGGAATATGCGGAGCTGGCGCTGCGCGCCTTGCACACCGCCTATGGGCTGGATGCCGCCTGACACGCATGGAGCACAGCGGAGCGCGCGCGGTCCTCGATAATCTCTGGCGACGCGGCCGCGAATTCCTCGGCAGCGAAGTCGCCATCATGGGCGGCGCCATGACCTGGGTCTCGGAGCGCCACCTGGTCGCCGCCATTTCGAACGGCGGCGGCTTCGGCGTGATCGCCTCGGGCTCGATGTCGCCGGCCCAGCTCGAAGCCGAGATCGCCGGCACCTACGCGCTCACGAAGCGCCCGTTCGGCGTGAACCTCATCATCATGCATCCGCAGCTCCTCGAACTTATCGACGTATGCCTGGCGTCGAAGGTCGGCCACATCGTGCTGGCGGGGGGCGTGCCCAAGCGCACCGCGGTGGACCGCATCAAGGCGTCCCGGTCGCGGCTTCTTTGTTTTGCGCCCAGCCTTGGTATTGCCAAAAAGATGGTGAAGATGGGGGCGGACGCCATCGTCATCGAAGGCATGGAGGCGGGCGGCCATATCGGGCCGGTCTCCACCAGCGTGCTGGCCCAGGAGATCCTTCCCGATCTGCGCGAGGTGCCGGTGTTCGTGGCGGGCGGTATCGGGAGAGGGGAGGCGATCGTCTCCTATCTCGAAATGGGGGCGTCCGGATGCCAACTCGGCACGCGATTTGCGTGTGCCAAGGAATCGATCGCACACCCGCGGTTCAAGGAGGCTTTCATTCGCGCCGACGCCCGAGACGCCGTTCCGTCCCCGCAGTTGGATGCGCGGTTTCCCGTCATTCCGGTCCGCGCCCTGGTGAACCACGGGTCGCGCCGGTTCGTGGAATTCCAGCGCGAGGTCATCACCCGTTTCGAGGCGGGCGAGGTCGAGCTCAAGGAAGCCCAGCTGGAGATCGAGCATTTCTGGGCGGGCGCCTTGCGGCGCGCGGTCATCGACGGCGACGTCGAGAACGGCTCGCTCATGGCCGGGCAAAGCGTCGGCATGGTCAAAAGCGAGCAGTCGATCGAAGAAATCCTCGATGAGTTGGTGACACAGGCCGTCGCGGCGCTCGAATCCAGGGACCGGAGCCGGGTCACGGTTTGATGGAGCCGGTGCTGCAGCGCGGCGCGGATTGGAGCGGCGTGCGCCGCCTCTTGAAGAGCGTGCGCGACGTCATGGCCGCGACCGAGAGCGCCCAGGCGCGGCTCGATCAGGTGGCCAAGGTGATCGCCGCCGGCATGGTGGCGGAAGTTTGCTCGGTTTACGTGCTCCGCGCCGGCGACGTTCTTGAACTCTTCGCGACCGAAGGCCTGAAGCACGAGGCCGTGCACGTGACCCGGCTCCGCGTGGGCGAAGGGCTGGTGGGCGATATCGCCGCCCACGCGCGGCCTTTGGCCTTGGCCGATGCCCGGTCGCATCCCTCCTTCGCCTACCGGCCGGAGACCGGCGAAGAGATCTATCCGTCCTTCATGGGCGTGCCGATCCTGCGCGGCGGGCGCGTCATCGGCGTTCTGGTCGTGCAGAACCGCAAGCCCCGCCACTACACCGAAGAGGAGATCGAGGCCCTCGAAACCATCTCCATGGTGCTGGCCGAGCTGGTAGCGAGCGGCGAGCTCGTGGACCCGACCGAGCTGCAGCGCACCGAAGGCATCGCCCTTCTGTCCATCCGCCTGGAAGGCGTGCGGCTCAACGACGGAATTGCGATCGGGCGCGCCGTGCTGCACAGGCCGCGCATCGCCATCACGCGCCTGGTCGCCGAAGACGCGGGCGCCGAGCTGGAACGCCTCGAACAGGCGCTGGAAAACCTTCATTCCTCCCTCGACGATCTTCTGGCCGCGCCGGACCTGGCCGATTCCGGCGAGCACCGCGACGTGCTCGAAACCTACCGGATGTTCGCCAAGGACCGGGGCTGGATGGCGCGCATCCGCGAGGCGATCGGCAACGGTCTGACGGCGGAAGCCGCCGTTCAAAAGGTCCAGGACGATACCTGGGCCCGCATGAGCCATGTCTCGGATCATTATCTGCGCGAGCGGCTGCTGGACTTCGAGGACCTGACCAGCCGGTTGCTCCAGCATCTTTCCGGCGGCGGCTCGAGCGCGCCGTCGGCGCGGCTTCCCGATGACGCCGTCGTCATCGCCCGCTCGCTCGGACCGGCCGAGCTTCTCGATTACGACCGGTCCAAATTGCGCGCCGTGGTGATGGAGGAGGGGTCCGCCACCGCCCATGTCTCGATCATCGGCCGCGCGCTCGGAATTCCGGTGCTGGGACAGGTGAAGGGCGTGCTCGACCGGGTGGACCAGCTCGATCCCGTGATCGTGGATGCCGACAATTCGCAACTCTTCGTGCGGCCCAGCGAAGACGTGCAGCAGGCATTCCAGGAAACGCTTCGCGCCCGTGCGGCCCGCGCCGCGGCCTATATGGAGATGCGCGACCTTCCCGCCGTCACCCAGGACGGGATCGCGGTGTCGATCAACATCAACGCCGGGCTGCTGGCCGACCTGCGCCAATTGGACGAAACCGGCGCCGACGGCGTCGGCCTTTACCGCACCGAGATCCCGTTCATGGTGCGCTCGGCCTTTCCCGATGTGACCGAGCAGGTGCGGTTTTATAAAAAAGTCTTCCGGCTCGCCAAGAACCGCGCGGTCGCGTTCCGCACGCTCGATGTGGGCGGCGACAAATTGCTCTCCTACATGCGTCACGCGGCGGAAGAGAATCCGGCGATGGGCTGGCGCTCGATCCGGATCGGGCTCGACCATCCCGTGCTGCTGCGCGAGCAGCTTCGCGCGCTCATTCGCGCCGCCGCCCGGAAACGCCTCGACGTGATGTTTCCCATGATCTCGGAAGTTGCCGAATTCGATTCCGCCCGCGAGATCCTCGATCTCGAGCTGGAGCGCGCGCGCAAGCGCGGCGAAGGGGTGCCGAAGCAGATTCGCGTCGGCGCGATGCTCGAGGTTCCGGCCTTGGCGTGGCAATTGGACGCGCTCTTGCCGCGCGTCGATTTTCTCTCGATCGGCAGCAACGATCTCATCCAGTTCCTGTTCGCGAGCGACCGCGGCAATCCCGCGCTTTCGGAGCGCTACGACATGCTTTCGCCCGCCGTATTGCTCATGCTTCGCTCGATCGCGGAGCGTTGCGCCGAGGCCTCCGTCCCGCTCGGGGTTTGCGGCGAGATGGCGGGCCGCCCGCTGGAGGCCATGGCGCTGGTCGGCATCGGCATTCGCAGCCTGTCGATGGCGCCGGCCTCGGTCGGCCCGGTCAAATCCATGGTGCGAAGCCTGGAAGTGGCGAGTCTGGAGCCGTTTCTGGCCGCTCTCTGCCGCCGCGCGGACCGCAGTTTGCGGGCCGCGCTCAAGGCCTTCGCCCAGGACCACGGCACGGCCATCTAGGACGTTGCTTCGCAAAGTCTATTCTTGCTAATAGTAGCGCGAGGGGGGGGCTCGAACCTGTGGTTTTGAGCCAGTTGCCGTGCATCTTGAGCCGACTCGCGGAAAACTCCGCCATCAGGAGGGCGCGGGCACCAGGAGGCTGAGCGGGCCTCCCGCGCGGACAAGTGCCGGAGTTTCGCTGGCGGGTCTGTGCCATGTCGGAACGGGAGAGCGACATCCGGGCAGAACACGAAACGCAAGGGTTGCGCAACGGCATGACGAACGGCGGTCCGACGCCGTCGGCCGTCGGCGCCATGCTGCGCGCGACCCGCCAACGCTACGGCTGGGATCTCGAGGACATCGAGGATGCGCTGCGCATACGCCTGGTCCATCTTCAGGCGATCGAGGACGGGCGCTTCGAGGATCTTCCCGGCCCGGCCTATGCCGTGGGATTCGTGCGCGCCTATGCCGAGCACCTCGGCCTCGACCGCGAACTCGTGGTCACCCAATTCCGCGACGAGATTTCCGATCTCCCCCATCGCAGCCAGCTGAACTTCCCGACGCCGATCCCGGAAAGCCGCATTCCCAGCGGCGCGATCGTCCTGATCTCGCTCGCCCTCGCCGCCGCGGCCTACGGCGGGTGGTACTACCTGACCATGAAGGATCGCGGCGGCGTCGAGCTTGTCGCCGAAGTGCCGCGTCAGCTCGCGGAAATGTTCCGCCCCACGTACCAGGGCGCGCCGGGCGCGCCGACCCCGCCCAGCGAGGCCGCGGCCTCGCCCGCCACGCACGAGGAGGCCTACGGCCCGGCCGGGGGAAGCACCCCCACGCCGATCGTCCAGGCGACGCCCCATGAGCCCGGCGCCGCTTCGCCCGCGGGCGGCGGCACGGAGCCGGAATCGGCCAACGCCGAAGCGACGCCGGGAACGGCGGAAATGGCTGCGGCGGAGCATAAACCCGGCGAGCCGTCGCTTTCCGAGCAATTCGCGGCGCTTCCCGTCACGCCCGATCAGGCGGGAACCGACGGTCAGGGCGCGGCCCAGGTGTTCGGCAAGGCCAACACCAACGCCCGCATCGTCATCCTGGCCAATTCCGATTCCTGGGTTCAGGTGCGCGACGGCGAAGGCGCTCTCATCTTGACCCGCATGTTGCGCAAGGGCGATTCCTACCGCGTTCCCAACAAATCGGGCCTGACGCTCCTCACCGGCAACGCCGGGGCGCTCGAAATCTACGTGGACGGTCACAAGGCGCCGACCCTTGGCCCGGGCGGGGCCATCAGGCGCGACGTGGTGCTGGACGCCGATCGCCTTCTGGCGGGCACCGCCACCGAAAACTAGGTTAACGTAGGCAGGACGCCGGGTACCCCCGCGCTTCTGGACAGGGGCGTTTTGCGATATAACTCCGCTGGCCCATCCCGACACCAATTGGCGAGTTTTTCATGAGTATCAGGCCGTACCGGGACATTCACCGCCGTCCCTGCCGCAAGATCCACGTCGGGTCCGTGCCCGTGGGCGGCGACGCGCCGATCACCGTGCAGTCCATGACCAACACGTTGACGGCGGATGCCAAGGCGACGATCGAGCAGATTCAGCGGCTGGAAGCCGCGGGCGCCGATCTGGTGCGCGTCTCGTGCCCGGACGTCGAATCGACCGCGGCGCTGAAGGAGATCGTGCGCGGGGTCAACGTGCCGATCATCGCCGACATCCATTTCCACTATAAGCGGGCGATCGAGGCGGCCGAGGCGGGCGCCGCGTGCCTGCGCATCAATCCCGGCAATATCGGCGAGGCCTCGCGCGTGCGCGACGTGGTGAAGGCGGCCAAAGACCACGGCTGCGCCATGCGCATCGGCGTCAACGCGGGAAGCCTCGAGCGCGAGTTGCTGGAGCGCTACGGCGAGCCCTGCCCCGAGGCAATGATCGAAAGCGGCCTCAACCACGCGCGCATCCTCGAGGACAACGATTTCTTCGAATTCAAGATCAGCGTGAAGGCCTCGGACGTGTTCCTCGCGGTCGCGGCCTATCAGGGCTTGGCCGAAGCCTGTGACTATCCGCTGCACCTCGGCATCACCGAAGCCGGCGGGCTTCGCACCGGAACGGTCAAGTCGTCGGTCGGGCTCGGCATGCTGCTGTGGTCGGGGATCGGCGACACCATCCGCGTGTCGTTGTCGGCGGATCCGGTCGAAGAGGTGAAGTGCGGATTCGAGATACTCAAGGCGCTCAACCTGCGCCACCGTGGCGTCAACGTGATCGCCTGCCCGTCCTGCGCGCGCCAGCAATTCGACGTGATCAAGACGGTCGAGCGGCTCGAAGAGCGCTTGGCCCACATCACCACGCCCATGACGGTTTCGATCATCGGCTGCGTCGTGAACGGCCCGGGCGAGGCGCGCGAAACCGACGTCGGTTTCACCGGCGGCGGCAACAACACGCACATGGTCTATGTCAACGGCACGCCGGACCATCGCCTCAAGGATGCCGACATCGTCGATCACATGGCCGAGATCGTCGAGAAGAAGGCCGCCGAGATCGAGACGGCGAACGCCGCCGAAAAAGAACAGGCCGCCCCGTCCAAGATTACCGCCGCGGCGTCCTAGCGGCGCGGATGGCGACGTGTCCTCGTTGCAGCCGGTCCGCGGGACCCATGACATTCTGCCCGACGATAGCCGCCGACAGAGGCATGTCGTAGAAACCGCGCGCGGCATCGCCGAGCGCTACGGCTTCGGCGAGATTTCCACTCCCATCTTCGAGTTCACCGAAGTGTTCGCCCGCACGCTGGGCGAAACCTCCGACATCGTCACCAAGGAGATGTACACGTTCGAGGACCGCGGCGGCGACAAGATCACGCTGCGCCCGGAAGGAACCGCCGGAATCGCGCGCGCGCTGGTTTCCGGGGGCTTGGCCCAGGACCTGCCGCTGAAATTCTTCTATGCGGGGCCGATGTTCCGCTACGAGCGGCCGCAGAAGGGACGCTTGCGCCAGTTCCATCAGTTCGGCGTCGAGCTTTTGGGTATCGCCCAGCCCCAGGCCGACATCGAAGTGATCGCCCTGGCCGCGCATATTTTGGAAAGCCTCGGCGCGCTCGAAAAAACCAGGCTCGAGATCAACACGCTGGGCGACCGCGACAGCCGCGAAGCGTACCGGAAGGTCTTGGTGGATTACCTCGCCGCGCATCACGCCAAGCTGTCCGAGGACAGCCGGACGAGATTGGAGAGGAATCCGCTCCGCGTCCTCGATTCGAAGGACGAAGGCGACAAGACGGTTCTCAAGGACGCGCCGCTCTTCCCCGATTACCTGACGCAGGCGTCGCGGGACTTTTTTTCCGCGGTGTGCGCGGGATTGAACAACCTCGGCGTCGCCTTCGTCGAAAACCCGCGGCTGGTGCGCGGGCTCGATTATTACTGCCATACCGCCTTCGAATTCACGACCGATCATCTGGGCGCGCAAGGAACGGTGCTGGCCGGCGGCCGCTACGACGGGCTGGTGGCCGCCATGGGCGGGCGCGAAACCGCCGGCGTGGGATGGGCGGCCGGGATCGAGCGGCTCTCGATGCTGATCGACGACGCCCCACTCGCGGCGCGGCCGATCGCGGTCATTCCGGCCGGCGGCGGCGCCGACGCGCAAGCGCTGTGCCTCGCGCAGGAGTTGCGCCGCGCCGGATTCGCCGTCGAGCTCGGCTACAGCGGAAATTTGGCGAAGCGCATGAAACGCGCGAACAAGGTCCACGCGCGCGCCGCCGTGATCCTCGGCCCCGACGAGATGTCGCGCGGCGCCGTCACCTTGCGGGATCTCGATTCCGGCGAGCAGGCCGAGGTTGCGCTGTCCGCCCTCAGGGACCGGCTCACGGCCTTTCGTTAGCGCCCATGATCGCGTCGTCCGCAACGCCCGCCCAATTCCTCGTGGTCGGTGCCAGCCACCGCTCCAGCGCCCTCTCGCTGCGCGGGCGCCTGCTCGTCGAGGAGGCGGCGCTGCCGCGGTTCCTCGCCCAGTTGCAGGCCCGCGGCCTTGCCGAGGTCGTGGTTCTTTCGACGCCCGAGCGCATCGAGGTTATCGCCGCCACGGAAGACCCGGCGGCGGCGACGGACGCCATCAAGCAGGCGCTTGCCGAGCACGCCGGCATCGGCCACGTCGAGCTGCGCGGCCAACTCCACGCCTTTTCGGGGGAGGAGGCGGTGCGGCATCTGTTCGCGGCCGCCGCCGGCCTCGATGCCCTGGTTCCGGGCGATGCGGAGGTGGCGGCGCGCCTGCGCGGCGCGCTGGAGTTGGCGCGCCGGTTCAGGACCTCGGGCGCGGCGCTCGAGTCCCTGATCGACGCCGCGTTGCAGGCGGCGGATCTGGTCGCCGCGCAAACCGATCTTGCGGCGCGGCCCGCCTCGATCGCGGCGGCCGCGGTGCGGATCGCACGCGACGTTCACGGCGATTTGTCGCGCGCAAGCGCTCTCGTGATCGGTCCCGGCGACATGGGCGAGCGCCTCGCGCTGCGCCTGCGCGCCGCGGGGCTCTCGCGTCTGGTGCTGACGGGGCGCTCGGCCACGAGGCTCGAGCAGGCGGCGCGGAGTCTCCAATGCGAAGTGGTTCCTCTCGCCTCGCTTGAAGAAGCGCTGGGCAATGCCGATATCGTCATCGCGAATATGGGAAGCAGCCCGCCCGCGATCACGGCGCCCATGGTTCAAGCGGCGCTGAAGAAGCGGCGGCAGAAGCCGATCTTCCTGATCGACGCCGCCATACCCGGCGATATCGACCGCGCGGCGGGCGAACAGGAAGAGGCATTCTTGTACGATCTCGACGACCTCGAAAACGTGGTGATGGAGGACTTTGCGTCGCGCGAACAGGCGGCGTTGGCCGCCGCCGGCATCGTCGAGAACGAAGCGGCCCGCTTCATTGCCGAGGCCGGCGAAGCCGGGAGCGCCGCCGAGATGGCGCTGCTGCGCCGCCGGTTCGAGACGGCGCGAACCGCCGTTCTCGAAGAGACGCCCGCGGGCGATGCCGCGGTCGCGACGCGGCTGCTCGTGGACCGGCTGCTGCCGCAGGTGGCGGCCGTGGTGCGCGAGGCCGCGCGCCGCACCAAAGACGCGCTTCGCCGCAACGAGGCGCCATCCGCGAAAACCGCAACGCCGCCCGGAAAGAAGGACGGAACGCCGTGAATCTCGATCAGAAGCTGGGTCGCGTCGTTGCGCACTACGACGAACTGAGCAAGGCGCTTTCCGCCCAGGGCAAGGTGAACCCCCAGGAGTTCGCCCGCATTTCCAAGGAATATGCCGACCTGACGCCGATCGCCCAGAGCATCGTGGCGCTGCACAAGACGAAATCCGAACTGGCCGACGTCGAGGTGATCCTGGCCGACGCCGCCACCGACCCCGAACTCAAGCGCCTTGCGGAAGGCGAGCGGCAGACGCTGAAGGAGAAGCTTCCCGAGCTCGAGGAGCGGGTGAAGTTCCTGCTGTTGCCGAAGGACGAGGCCGATGCCAGGAACGCGATCCTCGAGGTGCGCGCCGGAACCGGGGGCGAGGAGGCCGCGCTTTTCGCCGCCGATCTGTTCCGCATGTATCAGCGCTACGCCGAGAACCACGGCTGGAAGTTCGAAGTCATGAGCCTGAACGAAACCGGCATCGGCGGCTTCAAGGAGGCGATTGCCTCGATCTCGGGCCGCGACGTTTTCGCCCGCCTCAAATTCGAGACCGGCGTGCACCGGGTGCAGCGGGTTCCGGCGACCGAGGCGAGCGGCCGCATCCACACCTCGGCGGCGACGGTGGCCGTGCTGCCCGAGGCCGAGGAGTTGGATGTCCAGGTCGAGGACAAGGATTTGCGCATCGACGTGTTCCGCTCCAGCGGGCCGGGCGGGCAATCGGTCAACACCACCGACAGCGCCGTGCGCATCACGCATATCCCGACCGGGATCGTCGTGAGCTGCCAGGACGAGAAATCGCAGCACAAGAACAAGGCCAAGGGGATGAAGATCCTCCGCGCCCGCATCTACGACCAGGAGCGCGCGCGCAAGGATGCCGAGCGCGCCGCCCAGCGCCGCAGCCAGATCGGCACGGGCGACCGGTCGGAGCGGATTCGCACCTACAATTTCCCGCAGGGGCGCGTGACCGACCACCGCATCAACCTGACGCTTCACAAGATCGAAAAAGTGCTGGCGGGCGAAGCGCTCGATGAGCTCATCGACGCCCTGACCTCCGAAGACCGGGCGACCCGGCTCGCGGAGCTGACGTGACGGCGATGTTGAAGGAACGCGGCATTGCGAC